>NZ_CP032382.1:5425707-5738560 GCF_003589925.1 Chryseolinea soli
GGGCGACATCACGAAAACGCGCATCCAAAAACTAACCCGTTCTGCCAATCCCAACGACCGTCACTACGCCGCCGAGTTATTGTTGCACACTTCAAAGGATGAATGCACCTCGTTCCTGATGGAATTGTTGAACGACTCGGAGCCCAAAGTAAGAAACACGGCCATCAAGACGTCGATAAAAAAGAACAACTCCGAAGTGATCAACGCCGTGATCGAAAACCTGGGCAACCCTGTGTTCAGTAACCAGGCCATGAACGCCTTGGTACTCATCGGTAACGAGACACTCATGGCCCTCGATTCTGGTTTTTACCGAAGCGGCCAGAGTACGCAAATGATGTTGCGCATCATCCAGGTGATTGGGCGCATCGGGGGGCAGCGTGCGCGAGAGATCCTCTGGGGAAAGATCGACTACCCGAACAAGATCATCGTCTCGCAAGTGCTGTTGTCGCTCGGCGAGTGCGGTTTCAAGGCAGGTATCTCACAGATCACCCGCATCAAATATGCCATCGAGTCGGATATTGCCGACATCAGTTGGAACCTCAGTGCTTTGCAAGAGGTAGGGGAGGACGGCTTCTCCGACCAGATCAAAGCTACCCTGCGCTGGGAGATCCAGAACGACATCGAACACATCTACATGCTGCTTACGATGTTGTATGACACCCGCTCCATCCAGTTGGTAAAGGAAAACATCGACAGCGGCACGGCCGAGGGCATCACCTACGCCATCGAGTTGCTCGACGTATTCTTGTCCGAACAATTGAAGCAGCGCGTTATCCCCATCCTCGACGACCTCACCGACGCCGAGCGCACCAAGCGCCTGGAAGATTACTATCCGCGGGTGCGGCTCGATTCCAAGCTCGTGCTGAAGTTTTTGATCAACCGCGACTTTGCCCAATCCAACCGCTGGACAAAGGCCTGTGTGTTGTTCCAGATCGGCATCCTGGGGATCGAAGACTTTAAGCTCGACCTCATCGCCCAACTCTTCAACCCCGACACCCTCATCCGCGAAGTGTCGGCCTGGGCGCTCTACAAGCTCAACCCGGAAGAGTATCTGAAAAACACAAAACGCCTCGGTGAAGGCATGCAGAAAGAACTGGATGCGCTCATCCTGCATTCCAGAAAAAAGACCCGGTTCGAGCTGGTGTTGTTTTTTCAGAAAAATAACTTCTTCGAAAACGTGCCCGGCATCACGCTGTCTTACCTGGCCGACATCAGTGAGGAAGTGCGCATGCGTCCGCAAGACTCCCTGCCCCTGGACGAAAAGCACAACAACAATTTCTACGTCATGATCTCCGGGTCGGTCGACTTCTACCAGCGCGGCGAAAAAGTATCGGAGTTTGAGGCCGGCCAGTTCATCGGCGAAATGTTGGGATTGCCCAACTTCGTAAACACCAACATCATCATTGCCAAAACGGAAGTGGTGATCCTGAAATTTAACAAAGACCAGTTTTACGAACTTTTGTCCGACAACGTGAAGCTGGCCGATAAGGTATTAGAGTATATTTGAGGCGATGTCGCGTGGTAAAAAGATCTTTGTAGTCCTGGCCATCGTGTTTGTGATCTTGCTGGCCTATGCCAGCTATGACATAAGCCGGAAAACGACTTTCCCCGGATCCAAGTCGCAATTGAAAGAGCGGCTCAAAGAAAAGTATGTGGGGAAAGATTCCGTTTCAAACGATAGCGTTAACGTATTTTCAAAGAAAAATTAATATTTTATTACAAATTTATGATGCAAACGGTTGTTTTGACAATCATAATTTGTATCTTGCTGCCAGATTAAAGCCAACTATAGACATGACAATCCCCCTTAGTCGAGTACTTTGGGGGATTTTCAATTTATAGACCTTCGCTTTATCCTCAGAATCGGCCTTTCGACCCTCATATTCTCCAATGACCGATTTCTGGGATGGCAATTTCGACGCCTTGTATTACCTTTACATTAAGATTAAAGCCAACTATAGACAATAACAATCCCCCGGAGTCCAGGATTTCGGGGGATTGTTATTTTATACCCCCTGGCTTCGCCCGCCGTAGCTACGCCCGCCGTAGGCAGGTGTAGCGTAGGAGGGTCCCTTATCTTGAAATAGCCCCATTCGTCTGTCTATTTTTCCAGTCGCCGATTGCGGGTAGGCGTGCCTCACAACCCCACATTACCTTTGACTCAAGATTAAAGCCAACTATAGACAATAAGAATCCCCCGGAGGTCCAGGACTTTCGGGGGATTCTTAGTTTATGCCCGCCCAGCTTTTCTGCCGGTCCAGCCAACCCTTCGCGCAGTTTTCGCGTCCCGTCCTAATTGAAGAGCCTGCAAGATGGAGCATCCGGAACCTTATTTTTGTCTTGCCAGGGATCTTTTCTACGGTAATTGTTACTATAATTGTTTTAACTAACTTTTAGCATGAGAACCCTAAATCCCCTCAGGTTGATGTTGGCCTGTACATGCGCGCTGTTGACGGCTTCGGTAGCCTCTTGCGTTGACCACAGCGCCCCCGAAAGTGAATACGGTTGCGAGTCGGCCGAAACCGTGAGCTTCACCTCCCAGATCAACCCGATCATTCAATCGAATTGTGCCATTGTAGGCGATGGCGGATGCCACAACGGAGGCAACGGCCCTTCGCTGGACTGGCGCGTGTTTGAAAACTTTCAAAGCCACGCCCTCCACGTGAAAGACCGCATCACGCGGCCGGCAAACGCCGCAGGACACATGCCCAAGATCGGCGCCATCACCGACGACCAGATCCGGCTCATTGTATGTTGGGTAGAACAGGGTGCGCAGGATAATTAATCAGCAAGGATGTGCAGCGACCTTCACCCGTTGATTTTTTTTGCTTCACATCTTTCGCGACTTGCGTTCGGCAGGATGAAGCATTCCCTGATTTTTTAAGAAACTGTTACTGGCCTTCCACCAAAACCTAACCTATGAAGTCTTTGACAAAACTCCTGCTTTTGCTCCCCGTTGCCATACCCTGGCAAGTAACGGCGCAGCAACGTTACTTCGCAGAGAAGTCGGTCGTTTCGTTTTTCTCCGATGGCGTGGTAGAAGACATCTCGGCCACCAACTCGAAAGTGACCAGCATCTTCGATGCACACGACGGCGAGGTGGCGTATTTGTTAAGCATCAAAGACTTTCAGTTCGTAAACAAATTGATGCAGGTGCACTTCAACGAAAAGTATATGGACACGGAAAAATTTCCGAAGTCATCTTTTCAGGGACAGATCACCGGCTTCAATCTCAGCAGCACCGGCAAGCAGCAGGTCAAAGCTAAAGGAAAGCTCACCCTGCACGGCGTCACCCACGACATCGATGTGCCCGGCACCATCGAAGTGGTAGACAACCGGTTGGCGCTGAAATCCAAGTTCATTATAAAACTGGCAGACTACGATATCAAGATCCCGCAGATCGTGTGGCAGAATATCGCGCAACAAGTGGAAGTCACGGTAGACTTCATGTATCGACCTCTTTAATTAAAGCAACATGAAAAAAATAATTTTACTCTTTTTGCTCACCCCTTGCGTGGCCCTGGCACAAAACGATTTGCTGGGCGAGCTCGAAAAAGATTCCAAGAAAGAAACGGAATTTGTATACGCCACCTTCAAAGGCACGCGCCTTGGCAACGGCCACACCATCGAAACCAAAGCCGGCGGCACGCTCGAATTTATTTTCGGCCACCGCTTCGGCGCCATCAACGGCGGCGCCTACGAAATGTATGGTCTCGACCAAGCCTATGTGCGTCTCGGATTGGACTATGGCATCACCGACCGCCTCTCCGTCAGCATCGGCCGCAACTCCACCGACAAGACGATGGACGGCTATCTGAAATACAAATTGCTGCGGCAATCGTCTGGTGAGCGGAACTTCCCCATCTCCGTCACGGCGTTGGGTGGCATTGCTTATAAACTCTCTCCTAAAAATAATAGCGAGGTGGCGCCTGGTTTTGAAAATGTCGACCGTCTTTCCTACACCGGCCAGTTGCTCATCGCGCGCAAGTTCTCGACGAATTTCTCTTTCCAACTCATGCCCACGTTAGTGCATAAAAACTACGTCACGCAATCCATCGAGAGCAACGACCAGTTTGCCATCGGTTTTGGCGGACGCATCAAGCTCACCAAAAGCATCGCGCTCACCGGCGAATATTACTACAATGCCAGCCGCATCAGCGGATCGCCCTACTACGACGCCATGTCGCTCGGCATCGACATCGAGACCGGCGGCCACGTGTTCCAGTTGTTGCTCACCAACGCGATCGGGCTTACCGAGCGCGCCTTCATCACGGAGACCCGAGACAACTTCTGGGACGGCGGCATCCACCTGGGCTTCAACGTGACGCGGGCGTTCCAGCTGAAAAAAAGACAGTAACATCCACGGGCGGCTATTGAAATAAACCTCCTGTTCTTTACTTTTAGACCCTTAACCGTCTAAATAGCACAAGCGCATTGTTACTTTTTTCCATCATCGCCTACCTTTTGCTTACGGTGTTGGTGGGGTTTTGGGCGTCCCGCAAGGTGAAGACCTCGGGCGATTTCATGCTAGCCGGCCGCAGCCTGCCGCTCATGCTCAGCTCGGCCGCTATGTTCGCCACCTGGTTCGGGTCCGAGACCGTGTTTGGTGCCTCCTCCGAATTTCTGAAAAGCGGCCTCTATGGCGTCATCGAAGATCCCTTTGGCGCAGCGCTTTGCCTCGTTCTTTTTGGAGCTTTCTTCGCCGGCAAACTCTACCGGATGAACCTGCTCACGCTGGGCGACTATTTTAAGATCCGTTTTGGCGGCCGCACCGAACGCGTCGCCAGCATCTTCCTGGCGCCACCCTACATCGGCTACACCGCCGCGCAACTGGTGGCGATGGGCATCATCCTCAACGTGGTCACCGGCCTGGCCACCTGGCAAGGGGTCGTGGTCAGCGCCCTGGTGGTGACCCTCTACACCTACGTGGGCGGCATGTGGGCCATCTCCATCACCGACTTCATCCAAAGTATCATCATCATTTCGGGATTGCTGGTGCTGGCCATCATCCTCGCGGGCAAGGCCGGGGGAGCGGGGCTGGTCCTTTCCGAGATGCCTAAGGAAAGCCTGAAATTTCTTCCCGACCCCAACCCGAAAGCGATCGTCACCTACATTGCCATGTGGGCGGTGCTGGGTTTGGGATCGCTGCCTTCGCAGGATGTCTATCAACGCGCCATGTCGTCGTCGTCGGAACGGACCGCCGTGTGGTCGTGTTATATTGCCGCATTCTTGTATCTGTCCGTCGCCATGTTGCCTTTGTTCATCAGCTTATGCGTGCGCCACCTGTATCCCGACCAACTGGCGGGCGACACGCAATTGGCCTTGCCCAACATGGTGCTCCAGCACACGTCGTTGCCCATCCAGATCCTGTTTTTCGGATCGTTGCTGTCGGCCATCATGAGTACCACCAGCTCGTCCATCCTGGCTCCATCCGCGATTTTTTCCGAGAACCTGCTCAAACCCCTCATCGGCCACCGCTACACCGACAAGCAACTGCTGATGATGACCCGGATTTGTGTTTTAATTTTCGCTGCATCCGCCACCATTATGGCGTGTTTACGTTCCAACATCTACGAACTGGTAGGGGAGTCGTCCATCCTCAGCCTGGTCTCCTTGTTTGTGCCCCTCACGCTGGGGCTCTACTGGAAGAAGGCCAATAGCACCGGGGCCTTGTTGTCGATGGTGTTAGGAATGATTACTTGGATTATCTTTGAAGTTTGTGACACATCGTGGCCCAGCCTTGTGCCGGCCACGATCGTCAGTTTGTTAGGCATGCTGGCAGGGGTATACTTCTGGCCGGCAAAATTTAAAAAGTATGGTAAAGATCGAGATCAATCGTTTGAATGACAACTTCCACATGGAAGCCGTCAACGAGCAGGGCGCCAAACTCCAGATGGATGCGTCGCCCGATGTGGGGGGAGAAAACCTGGGCATGCGCCCGATGCAACTGCTGCTGGCCGCCATGGGCGGATGCAGCTCCATTGACGTGATCAATATTTTAAAGAAACAAAAACAGCCCTTAAGGGACATCAAGGTGACCGTGACCGGCGAACGCGAAAAGGACGTAGTGCCCTCCGTCTACACGGAAGTACACGCCCATTTCAAACTTTATGGCGATCTCGATAAGGAGAAAGTGGCCAGGGCCGTAAACCTCGGCGTGGAAAAGTATTGCTCCGTGGCCAAGACCCTGGAGGCCAACGCCAAGATCACCTACACCATCGAGATCTTACCCTAAACCGGCATTGACAATTTTTTAGAAGTTTATTGATTTTATACGCACCCATGGAAGAAGAATTCTATTTCGAAACCAACGCCATCCGCGGACAACACGAGCGCTCGGAGTTTCGTGAACACTCCGTCCCCTTGTACCTCACTTCTAGTTTCGTTTTCGACGACGCCGAACAAGCCCGCGCCATGTTCGCCGACGAGATCGCCGGCAACATCTACAGCCGCTACTCCAACCCCAACACCAACGAGTTCATCGCCAAACTCTGCGTCATGGAAGGCACCGAAGACGGCATCGCCACCTCCTCCGGCATGGCCGCCATGTGGAGCAGCATGGCCGCGTTATTAAAATCGGGCGACCATGTACTGGCCAGCCGTTCGGTCTTTGGTTCAACCCATCAGATCCTGAATACGATTTTCCCCCGCTTCGGCATCACCTATTCCTATGCCGACATCGATCAACCCGAAACCTGGGAAAGCAAAATACAACCCAACACGAAGATGATCTTCGTGGAAACCCCGTCCAACCCCGCGCTCGACCTCATCGACCTGGAGTGGCTCGGCAAACTGGCCGCAAAACACAAGTTGATCCTCAACGTCGACAACTGTTTTGCCACACCCTATCTGCAAACACCAGCCAAGTGGGGCGCGCATATCGTCACGCACTCTGCTACTAAATTCATGGACGGCCAAGGCCGCGTCATCGGTGGCGCCATCCTCGGCACTAAAGAGCTCATCAAAGAGATTCGCTTCTTCACACGCCACACCGGACCGGCCATGTCACCGTTCAATGCGTGGATCCTTTCCAAGAGCCTTGAGACGTTGGCTGTGCGCATGGATCGTCATTGTGACAATTCGCTGAAGCTGGCAGAGTTCCTCGAAAGCCATCCTCAGGTCGTCAAAGTAAAATATCCATTCCTGCCTTCCCATCCGCAATATGCATTAGCTAAAAAACAAATGCGTCTTGGCGGAGGCATTGTCACGTTCGAGATCAAAGGAGGCCTGGAGCAAGGACGCAAGTTTTTGAACGCGCTGAAAATGATCTCGCATACACCTAACCTTGGCGACACACGCACCATAGCCATTCACCCCGCATCGACAACGCATTCCAAGTTGTCGGACGAGGAGCGCGCCGTGGTGGGCATCACGCCTGGGCTGATCCGCATTGCCGTAGGGTTAGAGGATGTGCGAGACATCATCAATGATGTGAAGCAGGCGATTCAATCGTCCATGTAGCCAGTCGACATCACTCAATCAGCAGATTTGCCGCAGGGCCTTAGCCCGAATCAGCGGTCCGCAACATATTAATGCCAGGATTCACTATTGGTAAAGGAATCCCCATCATCTCCATAACCCCAGGCTTTAGCCTGGGGTAGCGAGACACCCCATACATCTGCGCCACGCTCGCCCTATGTCAAGGATGCGCACGTTCATGGCGCACACATCTCAATACTTGCATCGAAGCGCGCAGGGTACTGCCTCACTATATTGGCGTCAAGCACACGATCAGCGTCATGCGGCCCCCCTCGGAAGCCTCGGGGCCGGGCTTTCCGTTCCAAGTCCGTCTACGCTCAAGCCCAGCGCGCTTCGGGCTTTCCACTGCAATCCCTGGCCGAGCTCGATGATATTTCCTCAAAAAACGATAACAAATATCTCGATTGGAATTTGCACATAACGATCTATCTTGATTTTAAGAGGAGGCTGACTTTCATATTGAAAGGGCATATCTGAAGAATTGAATTCGGAATGACTTCAATGAACATATTTAAAACTTATGTGATGATATGAAAAACTTTAAAACGATATCAATTATCATTTTGCTAGTATTTAGTGTTTTGCTAGTGTTTTTTGCTTACGCACAAAAAAAACAAAGTGATCGCACACGTCAAGAAAACCATAGAACCGTCAATTACTTGATTCCATGCGAATACAATTATTAGAATGTCAGCAGGGTAGTAAATAGCACTCATCCTCCGTCAAGGTATATGAAATATTTTTTCACGTATTACGAATTCAGCTATTTCAGCACTGGAATGATATTGACTGAAATGACGTAGTTGAGACGGGCACCGATTGGTTTATTCCGCGTACAAAAGATCTCACACGAATTCTGGGATAAGAAATGCGTTGAAAACTACTTAAATTCATCGTTGAGAACCCTAAACGACCTTCTTATGCCTGCGAAGAAACTTTACCTGTTACTCATCACACTGGTTCTATGTCAGTGTGCCATAGCCCAACAAGAAGTCCTTGTACTGAAAGGCGGAACAATCATAGACGTCACAGACTTTGGTAATTCCGAACGCGACATCTCCAACGCTACGGTGGTGATCGAGGGAGGCCGGATCAAAGCTGCAGGCAGCGCATCGTCAGTGAAGGTTCCAAAAGGAGCCAAAGTGATCGACGTCTCAGGAAAATATATCGTTCCTGGGTTGATCGATTGCTTTGGCATCATCAACGACCAAGCCTATGCGAACGCCTACCTGTACATGGGGGTGACCACCGCGGTCATGACAGAGGATAACCGCCGTGGAAAAATTGATTGGACGGTCAATCCCTCCCCCCACAAGATCATACTCGATGCCTACTGGGGGGCGAAGTCCAAGCGAGTTAGCGTGGGCGGCGTGGAGAATGCCGGTTTTGAGATTGTTCGGTCATGGAGTAAAGAAGAAATAGATCATGATATCGACTCGCTGGGGAAGGCGGGAGTGAAGGTGTTACTCGTTCATTATGCGGTTGTGCCCGCGCAACTTCCGGCCATTGTTGCAGCTTGTAAGCGAAACAAGATCGCAACGATTGGCGAGTTGGGCTTGTCGTCTTACCGGGAAGCGGTTCAGGCCGGCATTCAGAGCTTCGTGCACACATCGCGCTATTCGGCCGATATGTTGCCCGACTCGTTGCGAAAGGTCTATAGCACATCTCCGTTTGGTCCGCCGGCAAGGGCTTATTATGAATACATTACCGGTCAAAAAAATATAGCTGACGACCCAAAACTGTTGGAGCTGTCGAAGCTGTATCGCGATCATCGCATCGGGTTGATTTCTACTGCAGGTATGATACAATATCCTGAGATGGAATTTGCCACCAACCCCTGGCTGGAGCCGATCGCCTCCATCATCGACGAGCGAACGATCGAGTTCGAGCCGTTGGACAAGAGCACAGGGAAACCAAAAAATCCGTCGCCTGTGCGGCAGCACGCTGTGCCCGCGCTGGTCGAGATCGACAAGGTTTTTGCTAAGCAGGGGGTGCGCTATATCACGGGAACGGGTACCGATGCCTTTGGTACGCTACCCGGCATTTCCCTTCACAACGAACTGGCCATGCTCTCGCACTTTGGGCTCACCAATCGCCAGGCCCTTGCTGCGGCTACTCATAATTTTTCTTTATTGTGGGAATGGACGTCGATTGGCAAAGTGGAGACGGGAAGAGACGCCAACATCCTGGTGCTCGATCAAAACCCGGTGACCTCGCTGAAGCATCTAAAAGCGATTAGTCTTTTGATCGTTGAGGGGAAAATTGTCGACCGGAATAAATTGATGCAGAAGCCGTGAATGCGACTTCTTTTTTGAGGGTATGCTTGCGCTATTTCTATAAATTGAATACTGGATTACATGCCCATCAACCAAGTGTCAGACTCGGTGCTCAACGAAATATCGTTCGTCGCCAACGAAATGCCGTCTTAGCCTAACGCGTATTCCACTGAACCCACACGCAAATCATCCCTCAGCATCCCGGAAGATCATCCAGAGAAAAAAGATAGTAACGGTAAAAGTCATCAATAAGCTAAAACCTGAATTGCGGGTGAATGCATTGAAGGCGACGAAGACGCCATAGGCAAGAATAGGAGTAAATAAGAGTTTGACCCTCTTCTTCATTTTGACCTAGGATTAGGATGTAGCAGAGGGATACTGATTGTACGTGCACTACGGACAACAGGTTGCAACGACACCGATAGAGCGCAGACACCAACGCAAGCCCAAATAAAAAAGCCGCCTCAAATCTGAGACGGCTTCAATGTTTTAACACCTAAGATGCAACGATTGCGTAGACTCTTTGCTCAAGAAACATGCATCTCCGGATCGATCTCTCTCGCCCAGGCGAGAATACCGCCCTTCAGGTTGTAAAGATTTTCAAACTTATGATTTTTTTCCAGCCACTGCACCATGTTGCCGCTGCGTGCACCGCTCCGGCAGTGGATCACCACTTTTTTGTCACGCGAGATCTTGTCTACGCTCGACGGGATGTCGCCTTGGGGAATCAGTTCGCCGTCCAGGTTGGCGGCTTCGTATTCGTGGGGCTCGCGGACGTCGATCAGTTGAAAGTCGGCGCCGGAGTCCATGAGTTGTTTCAGTTCTTGTACGGTAATCTCCTTCATAATTTCACGTTCGTTAAAAGTCAAAGATTTATTTTTATGCTGATTTAAACCACAAAAATCTTCATAATCTATCAGTGTGGTAATAACGTAGCGATCGCGCTGCGGGTGATAACGGATAATGGTGACATTCATACTCAACGCATCCACGATGGCCAGCTTCTCGGCCAGCGGTTCGCCCAGCCCGGTAATGATCTTGATGGCCTCGGCCGCCTGCATGGTGCCCACCATGCCCGGCAAAATACCGAGCACACCGGCCTCCTCGCAATTTGGCACACTCGATGGATCGGGCGGCTCCGGGAAAAGGTCGCGGTAGTTGGCGCTGCGGTGACCGTCTTTCTGTGAAAGATTAAAAACAGAGACATGCCCCTCGAAGCGAAGAATGGAGCCATACACCAGCGGCTTGCCAAGCAGACCACAGGCGTCGTTCAATAAATAGCGCGTCGGGAAATTATCGGTGCCGTCGATCACCACGTCGTAGTCTTTCAGCACGTCGAGTGCGTTGGACGATGTGAGGGCGGTCGGATAGGGATGGATAGTGATGCCGGGGTTGAGCCGGGAGAGTCTGGTGCGGGCGCTTTGGGCTTTGTTGTGCCCGATGTCGTCGACGGTGAAGAGGATCTGGCGTTGCAGGTTAGAGAGGTCCACCGTGTCGCCGTCCGCGATGCCCAGCGTGCCGATGCCGGCGGCGGCCAGGTAGAGAAGGGCAGGGGAGCCCAGGCCGCCTGCGCCTACCACCAAAACTTTGGCTTGCTTCAGCTTCAGTTGGTTCTCCAGGCCAAATTCCCGGAGCGCGAGGTGGCGGCTGTAGCGTATAGTTTCTTCGCGGGTCAGTGTCGTCATAGCGGGTGCTGCCAAATATAAGCGGAATTATGATGCTATAAGTTCCCAGTTTAGTCGTTAGTCCTTAGTCTTGAGTACTTAGGACTAACGACTAACCGACTAGCCCCTGTGTACCCACACCCCGCTTTGAACCGACTGTAGAGAATTAATCACACTGTTTTTCACGCCACCCTCCACCAAACAAAAGCCAACCGAGATTTAAGGAGTGGCACAATTTTTACACCCATCGCGAAAGAGTACACAAAATTTCCAACCCTTAAATTCACACGGTCATGAAAAATGAAAATTTGGACGTAGACAACCTCACTGGTCGCAACCACGAAGGCGCGCATGCCAACACGCCCGTCAGGCTGCTCACGGCATCATCGGTCATGAAAGACACCATCATTGGCCCCACAGGCGAGAAGCTGGGCTATATCAAAGACATCATGCTGAACCTTGAAGACGGCACCATCGAATACATCGTCATGGAAAGCGGCGGCTTCCTCGGTCTCGGCGGAAAATTCTTCGCCCTTCCCTTCAGGGTACTTCGCCTCGATGCAGAAGAACACGCCTTCGTGCTCGACCTCGACAAAGACATCCTGAAAGCCGCCCCGGGTTTCGACAAAGACCATTGGCCCGGCACAAACGCCCACGACTTTGACACCGCCAACACCTACTGGGGTGGTTTCATGGGCCCCAACACGGGATCCGAACCGTATTGAAATCCTATCTGCAAAAGGAAAAGCACGCGTCAAAAGGCACGTGCTTTTTTTTAATGCTCGATCCTGAAAAAAGCAGGGTTGCGCCTATTTTTTTGCCGAAAGCTGATAACAGAAACTTAACAGCGCGCGCAGGTCACTTTCGTTTTTAAAATCCACATCGTTTGCTTTCAGATAGTCCTCTATTTTATTCCTTTGAGAATAGAACGAATGGATCAGGACATCCTTCGTAGCGGGGTAGACCCTGGCGTCTTTGTCGATCAGATAATAGGCGACCTCTTTCCGGTAGACCCGGTCGCCTGGCTTCAGAACAAAGTAGGGGGTAGGCGCCGAACCGGCACGAGCCTCGGCCGACAGCTCGTCGTTGATCATCTTCAACCGGCTGTGTTCCCCCAGCGACAACGGGCCCTGCATCAATACTTCAATGTAGCCCTTTGCCGCGTCGTGGTAGTACAGAAAATCATCGATAAACAACGACCGGATTTCTTGCTGATTTTTTAGGGTAGAAGTGTCTCCCGCTTGTCCGATCGATTCCATCTCTCCGGTCAGCAAATTGTAATTGAGATGGTCCACCGACGCTGCCGTTCGCTGGCTGCGATAGGTGATGCGGCCCTCCATGAAGCTGGGAAAACGTCGCAGGCTGTCACGCCACCAGAGGCTGGCAGCCGGCTGGTGCGCTTTCCAAAGCAGGAGGCGCGTGGTGTCGGAGGGATGTGAAGCAACTTTGCCATTGCAAAAGGCCAGGAGCGTCAGCAGATCTTCTTTGCGCCTGAAATTCAGGTCGCGGGCTTTTACCAGCGTCTTGATGTCTTCTTTGTAGTTTGGAAACAATTTGTTGAGTACAGCGAGCGTGGCCTTGTGCGTGGCATTGTTAATGTCAATAAAATAAAACTCTTCGCCTTTTCGATACACGCGGGTATAATCGATGCGCACGCCTCTGAAGTCGGTGCTGGTTTTTAGAAGCGGAGGTTTTCCGATGCCCATGTCTTCACCCAGCAAGATGAAGTTGTGTTTTATGCCCAAGGCCACCGGCGTGCGGGTCACTACTTCGACATAGCCGTGTTGTGGGTCGTTGATAAAGTTCACCTCGCCGATCGTCACCATTTTGACAAGGCTATAGTCCTTCACTTGCAGCGTGTCGCCTTTTTTATTGACGAGGTACATGTGCTCGAAGTACGTGTTGTAGTTGAGCATGACTTGTTGGTCGGGGGTGAAGTTGTTGTCGAAGGTGATCTTGCCGGGAAGAAAATGGGCAAACCGGTAAACGCTGTCGCGCCATGGCATTTGGTGTACTTCTTTTCGCAGCTCAAGTTTATAAAGTTGATCCGGTTGTCCTTGCGCATGGAAAGGAAACAGCAGTAACAGCAGGGCGAAACAAAATAACGCTTTCATAACTTTTGCGAACGGCGATGATGTACATTAAATATACATAATGTAAAGCTCCTGCAAGTCCCGTCGCGCACACCGCGATGGTCGTCATCACCAACCTCAGGGACGCCGTGTTTGTGAAGCTGGAAGTATGGTCGCAAAGGGGGCATTTTGAAAAATATGGCCGTTTTGGCGTTTGGAGAGCGGTTTTTTGTATCTTGACCGCAGTTTGGAAAAGCAATTTTCAACTTATTGATTTAGAGCCAGATGAAGATTTTAGTTTGCATTACGCACGTTCCGGATACGACTTCAAAAATCAATTTTACGGACAACAATACGAAGTTTGACACCACTGGAGTTCAGTTTATAATAGGCCCTTACGATGATTATGCTTTGGCGCGCGCCATCGAATTGAAAGATGCTATTGCCGGCACCACGGTAACGGTGCTGAACGTCGGCCCTGCCGACACCGAGCCTACATTGCGCAAGGGTCTGGCCATCGGCGCCGACGACGCCATCCGCGTGAATGCCGAACCCACCGACTCATTTTTTGTGGCCAGCCAAATCGCTGCCATTGCCAAAGAAACACCCTACGATCTCATCCTCATGGGAAGAGAGTCTATCGACTATAACAGCGGCGTCGTGCACGGCATCGTGGCCGAGTTGCTGGGCATACCCTCGATCTCGCCCGTCATGAAGCTAGATCTCGAGGGAACCAAGGCCAAGCTGGCACGCGAAATCGAAGGGGGCAAGGAATACCTGGAAGTGTCGTTGCCGTTTGTGGCCGGATGCCAGGAGCCCATTGCCGAATGGAAGATCCCCAACATGCGTGGCATCATGTCGGCCCGGACCAAGCCGTTAAAAGTGGTCGAACCCAAAGCCGCCGACAGCGGCGTGAAGCTTCAGAAATTCGAATTGCCACCTCCCAAAGGATCCGTGAAAATGATCCCCGCCGATAACGTGCCGGAGTTGGTCAACCTGTTGAAGAACGAAGCCAAAGTATTGTAATCCCGATTCATCGTTTTAATTCCATAAATTTTCTAACCTAATTCTTGTATGGCGATACTCGTTTTTGTCGAGAGTGCTGAAGGAAAGATCAAAAAGACTTCCATTGAAGCGGTAGCCTATGCGCATGCCCTGGGAGGGCCCGTAACGGCCATCGCCCTCGGTGCCGTGGAAAAAGCCGAACTGGAAGCCCTGGGAAAATATGGCGCGCAAAAAGTGTTGCACGTCGCAGATGAAAGACTAAGCCAGGGCATCATCCAAGCCTATGCTACCGTGCTGGAGAAAGCGCTCCAGGACGAAGGCGCAGACATCCTGGTGCTGGCAAACTCATCGTTGGGCACACCCGTGGCGGCTCGCGTGGCCACCAAGCTTGGCGCCAGCCTGGCCTCCAATGTGGTAGAGCTCCCCAAGACCGACGGCGGTTTTGTGGTGAAACGCAGCATCTACACCGGAAAGGCATTTGCCTGGGTGGAGTTGAAAAATCAAAAGAAAGTGATCGCCCTGCGCAAGAACGCGGCCGACATAAAAGAAGTTGGAAGTCCCGTACAGGTAACGCCCTATAGCGTCACCCTGGGCGACGCCGACTTTGCCACAAAGATCACCTCCTCCGAAAAGGCCACCGGCGAAGTATTGCTCCCGGAAGCTAACATCGTGGTGTCGGGTGGTCGCGGCATGAAGGGCCCCGAGCACTGGGGCATCCTCGAAGAATTGGCCAAAACCCTGCACGCCGCCACCGGCTGCAGCAAGCCCGTGTCCGACATGGGATGGCGGCCGCACCACGAGCACGTGGGCCAGACCGGCGTGAAAGTTGCACCCCAACTCTACATTGCCGTGGGCATTTCGGGAGCCATCCAGCATTTGGCGGGGGTAAACTCTTCGAAGTACATCGTGGTTATAAATAAAGACCCGGAAGCGCCATTTTTTAAGGCCGCCGATTATGGTATTGTTGGCGATGCTTTCGAAATAATTCCTAAATTGACTGAGGCGATCAAAGCTGCGAAGTAAGTGAAGAAAATAAAACTGGAAATACTCGGACTATCATCAAGTCAATCACAGACTGGTTCGTTTGCCTTGGTGTTGGGTGAAACCGAAGGCAGCCGCCGGCTTCCCATCATCATCGGGATGTTCGAAGCCCAGGCCATAGCCATCGAAATCGAAAAGATCATCCCGAACCGGCCGATGACACACGACCTGTTCAAAGCCTTTGCCAACAACTTTCATTTCACCGTAGATGAGATCATCATCTCCGATCTGAAGGAAGGCGTGTTCTTTGCCAAGATCGTTTGCTCGGATGGCCTCAAGAAAAGTGAAGTAGATGCCCGTCCCTCAGACGCCATTGCTATCGGCCTGCGTTTTGACTCGCCCATCTACACCTACGAAAACATCCTGGCCGAAGCCGGCATCGTGCTCACCGACGAGGTGGAAGAAGACAAGCCCGAGCCCAAAACAGAACCCAAAGCCAAGGTGAAGAAAGAAGCTGGACGCAAAGACGACTTCAAAAACTATTCCATCGAAAAGCTGAACGAGCTCCTCAAAGACGCCATCGACAAAGAGGACTACGAACGCGCCGCCAAGATCCGCGACGAGTTGAGCAAACGGAACTAAGAAAAAGAATAACATAAAGCATGAAGATCCGACCCTTCGTGCTTTTTGTGTGTATACGAATTACTAAATCTAAAACCAATTTGAAGACAATGCCTGGTCCGCCAAGGCGGAAACCAGCGTTGTGCTTTCGCTCTTCGTTATGGATTATTTACGCGCGCTGGGTGGCCTGGTATTTATTGTGGGTGTGGCCTACCTCTTCTCTACGAACCGCAAAGCAGTAGACTGGCGTCTGGTGGCTGCCGGCATCGCCCTACAGGTGGTTTTTGGTTTGCTCATTGCCAAAGTGGACGCAGTGCAGTCGGGTTTCGAATACGTCAGCGAGAAATTTATCGTGTTCCTCAGTTTTGCCCAGAAGGGCGCGGCGTTTTTGTATGGTGATCTATCCAAAAACTCGGATGCTGTGCAAGGCGTTCGCCACAATCTCGGATTCCTTTTTGCTTTTCAAACCTTGCCCACGATTATTTTCTTCTCGGCCGTAACAGCCGGGTTGTATCATCTGGGCGTCCTCCAAAAGATCGTATACGTATTTGCCTGGGTGATGACACGCACCATGCGCATGTCGGGCGCAGAGAGCCTCTCCGTTGCCGGCGACGTGTTCATGGGACAAACGGAAGCACCCCTGCTGGTAAGACCGTTCATTCCGGGCATGACGCAATCGGAATTGCACTGTCTCATGGTCGGTGGGATGGCCACCATTGCCGGGAGCGTGTTTGGAGCATACGTTTCCTTTCTCGGAGGGAGCGATCCCGCGGAGCAAACCAAATTTGCCACCTACCTGCTCACGGCCTCCATCATGAGCGCGCCGGCGTCGGTGGTCATGGCAAAGCTCTTCCTGCCGGAGACCGAACCCATCGACAAAGAATTGAAATTGACCAAAGACCACGTGGGCGTAAACCTGATCGACTCCATCGCCATCGGCGCATCGGACGGGTTGAAGCTGGCCCTGAACGTTGGCGCCATGTTGCTCGCCTTCATTGCCGTGATCTATGCCGTGAACTGGATCCTGGTGGGACTGATCGGCCACTATACCGGCCTCAACGAATTTGTCGTGACCAGCACCAACGGCACTTTCGACGGCTTCTCTTTGCAATATATTTTAGGCCAGGTCTTCCGCGTGTTCGCCTTCTGCATTGGTGTAGAGTGGCACGACACGCTGGCGGTGGGAAGCTTGCTGGGACAAAAAATGGTGATCAACGAATTTGTGGCCTACTCAGATTTGGGCGTCATGAAAACGGCAGGCGTGTTGAGCGAGAAGTCGATACTCATTTCGACGTATGCGCTGTGCGGATTCGCTAATTTCAGTTCGATAGCCATCCAGATCGGGGGAACAGGAGGGATGGCGCCCTCACGCCAGGCCGACATCTCCCGGTTGGGTCTGCGCGCCATGATCGCCGCCACCCTGGCCACCATGATGACGGCCACCATCGCGGGCGCTTTATTCAGTTGACCGGTGTGGCCGGGCGCTGCGTCTAGGCTGACCGGTATTTTCAGGAACGCAACGTTCAAACCGCTTTTATGGAATCCAGGAACAACCCCCTTACGTTTGGAGTATGCTAACCCGCGAAGAGAAACTGGTGTCGGCCCACCTGGCCCAATTCATTTCCGAGCATAAGCTGCAAGGCGTCGAAAAGGTATTGGACCAGCGTACGCGCCAAGTAACGGTGGTCCTGGAAGACATCTTTCAATCGCAAAATGCCAGCGCCGTCGTGCGCACCTGCGAGTGTATGGGCTTGCAAGCCATTCACATCGTGGAAAACATCAGCAAATACAGCGTCAATCCCAAAGTGCTGAAGGGTTCGCACAAGTGGCTGGACATCATCCACCACACCTCCAAAACAGAAGACAACACCGTGGCCTGCGTGCAGAAACTGAAAGGGGAGGGCTACAAGATCCTGGCCGCCGATCCCGACGAAGACGGCCTGTCTATCCACGAAGTCGACGCTTCGCAAAATAAGGTGGCGCTATTGTTCGGTAACGAACTGCGCGGCGTGTCCAAACAAGCTTTGGCCCTTTGCGATGCGAAGGTCCGCATACCGATGTATGGCTTCACGGAAAGCTTTAACATCTCGGTAAGCGTCGCCATTTGTCTCAATTCAATCGTTAGCAAGCTGCACCAGTCCGGCACGGCGTTTGGTCTCAGCGAGGAGGAGAAGGATGCTATACGGCTGCAGTGGTATCGGAAAATTGTACGGAAGTCGGACCTGATCGAACAGGAGTTTCTCCGCGCAATTGAGTAGCTTTGTTGGCAACGGGTCCATTTGCTATGCGCAGGCTGAAGAAAATTTTGTTGATCGTTATTGGGGTATGCCTGCTTTTCGTTATCGGCACCAACGTCTGGGTGGTGAGCAGCACAACCTCCAAAGTCTTCAGCGACCTCACCCTGCTTCCCGACCATCGCGTAGCGTTGGTGTTGGGCACGAGCCACAAGACCGTGGGAGGGGGCTCCAATCCTTTTTTTCAAAAACGCATGGAGAAAGCCGCGGAGCTCTACCGCATGGGGAAGATCGACCATTTCATTCTCAGTGGCGATAACCGGTCGCGCTACTACAACGAACCCATGGCCATGCAAAAAGCGCTTGTCAAAATGGGTGTGCCCGAATACGCCATCACCCTCGACTATGCCGGCCTCCGCACGCTGGACTCCGTCGTGCGCTGCCAAAAAATATTTGGTCAGAACAAGATCATTATCATCACGCAACCTTTTCACAGTTATCGGGCTCTATTCATCAGCCGGTACTATAACATCGACGCTGTGGCCATGGTGGCCGACGAACCTGACTTTGACTCCTCCATGAAAGTGCGGTTTCGCGAATACCTGGCCCGGCCAAAAGCTGTTTTGGACCTGTATGTGCTCAAAACAGCCCCCCGCTTTTTAGGGGAGAAAGAGCAGATTAAAGTCAGCACCGTGCGGCAGTAGAAAATTAGGATGGCTAACCATAGTTAATCCTTAGATTGAAAATCATAAATCCCCCCAGCGTGCGAAGAGACGTTGCTAACGTATTCTCAGTTCAATTTATTCTCTTTACCGTACTGATGTGCGGGCTCCCCTGGCTATCACAGGCTCAGGAAACCACCATCAGTGGCAAAGTGACCGATGCCAATTCAGGCGATCCCATACCTTTTGCCAATCTGATCTTCCCCGGAACATCGACGGGTGCTACCACCGATTTCGACGGCAACTACGAGATCCGCACCACTCACCCGGGCGACACGCTCGTCGTTTCCTACATCGGCTACACGCCGCGAAAAAAAGCCGTCGTAAAAGGAAAGAAGCAGGTCATCAATTTTCAGATCGTGGAAAATGCGCAGAGCCTCCAGGAAGTGGTGGTGCTGTCGGGCGAAAACCCGGCGTTCGCCATCCTGCGCAATGTGGTGAAGAACAAAAACAAGAACGATAAACGCAAAATGGTGGCCTATGAATACGACACCTACACCAAGATCGAAATAGACGTCGACAACCTGACCGACAAATTCAGGAAGCGAAAGGTTATCCAGAAAATCACCCAGGTGCTCGACAGCATCGACCGCATTGCCGGCGAGGATGGCAAGCCCATTTTGCCGATCCTCATCACCGAAAGCGTATCCAAAGTCTACTACCGCGACAACCCTTCGTTGCGCTATGAAAACATTCTGCGTTCAAAAGTAAACGGCGTCGGCGTGGAAGATGGAACCACCGTAACGCAGCTGATCGGCTCTTCATTCCAGGAGTACAATTTTTATCAAAACTGGGTCAACATCGTCACCAAAGATTTCGTGTCGCCCATTGCCGATGGGTGGCGGTTGTACTATGACTACGACTTGGTGGACAGTTTATATGTGGGCGACCAATTTTGTTATCGCCTCGATTTCACACCCCGCAGTCCGCAAGATCTCGCGTTCACCGGCTCGATCTGGATTACAAAAGAAGGCTATGCCTTAAAACAAATCGACGCCACCGTGGGGCGGCAGGCCAACCTTAACTTCGTCGAGAAAATAAAAATTCAACAAGAACTCGAGCGGGTTGAAGGCGGCGCGTGGTTGCCGGTAAAGAACCGCGTGCTCATCGACGTGAGTGAAGTCACCAACTTCAGCGCGGGCATGCTGGCAAAGTTCTACACCAGCAACAAGAACTTCGTCGTCAACAAACCGCATGAAGTGAATTTCTACCAGTTGCCCATCACCATGGCCGAAGATGCGCGCATGAATGAACAGGAAGTATACTGGGATTCCATTCGCCACGAGCCGCTCACGCCCACGGAGAAGAACGTCTACAAAATGATCGACACGCTGCAAACCATCCCCGTGGTGCGCACCTACACCGACCTGATCAAGATCGCCGTCAACGGCTATTACAAAGTAGGCAAAGTTGACCTTGGCCCCTACATCGCGCTCTTTGCGGTAAACAATATCGAAGGCGTTCGCATACAGCCGGGATTTCGCACCAACATCAACTTCAGCAACAAATGGGTGCTGGGTGGCCAATTGGGTTATGGCTTTCGCGATCAACGGATCAAGTACACGGCACAAGTCCAGAACATCCTGTCGCGGCAACACTGGACCACGCTCACCGTCCGGGCCCGCAGCGACCTGGGGCGTGTGGGCATCGACGGCGAAACCGCCGGCGACAACTTCTTGTTGCTGGCCTCCCAACGGTTTGGCTATTTCCGCCGCGGTTACTACACACAGGAAGGGCGGGTTGATTTTAGACGCGAGGTTTTCAAAGGCTTCACACAACGGGTGGGGTTCCGTTACTTCACCTTCCGGCCTACTTACGCCTTTGCGTATTACGACAACCCCGAAGATCTATCAGCGTCTACTGTAAGTCAGAATTTTGAATCGGCCGAAATGATCCTCGAAGCGCGCTACGCCCGCGATGAACTCTTTCTCCAATCCGACAACGACCGCATCAGCCTCGGCACCACGCGTTGGCCCATCATCACAGTGCGCTACACACGGGGGTTCAAAGGCATCCTCAACAGTGATTTTGACTACGACAAACTGCGGCTCAGCCTCTTCAAACGCATCCGCTTTGGCCCACTGGGCACGGCCTATGTCGACCTTATGGGAGAATACGTGTTCACCGACATACCGTACCCGCTACTGGGCCTGCACCTGGGGAACCAGACGCCGCTCTACAACAGCGTGACCTACAACCTCATGAACTATGGCGAGTTTGTGAGCGACCGTTATGCCGCGTTGCAATACCGTCACTACTTCGAGGGCTTGTTCCTGAATCGAATCCCTTTGCTCCGGAAACTAAAATGGCGTTTGCTCGGCACCGCCAACGTCATCTATGGCGGTCTGAGCCCGGGCAACCAAGCGTTGATCGCACCCTATACGCCGTCGGGCGAACCTACTTTGCCCGTGGGCTATTTCAACAAGGGACCCTATGTGGAACTGGGGTATGGCGTGGAAAACATCTTCCGGTTTTTGCGCATCGATTTCATTCACCGGCTCAACTACCTCGATCACCAGCAGCAGCCCAATGTTCCCGTGCGTAAGTTCGGGGTGTTCTTCAGCTTTCAATTCCAACTGTGATCGATTTTCATAACCTGGAAAAAGTCCAGTCCGTTACACCGAAATAAAATCCTGCTTTCCTCAAAAATCTGCGTAATCCAGGGTTTAATGTTGCATATTTGCACCCTGAATTAATTTTGTAGTTTAGTTCACGTCCATGAATGTAAAAATATCACTTCCCGACGGAAGCGTCCGCGAATATCCCCAGGGCGTTAAGGGTTCCGAAATTGCGTCCAGCATCAGTGAAGGACTGGCGCGTGTCTCATTAGCCATCGAAGTAAACGGAGAGGTATGGGATCTGTCCCGCCCGATCACCACGGATGCCTCCATCAAAATACTGACCTGGAACGACAAACCCGGCAAGACCACTTTCTGGCACTCGTCGGCCCACTTGCTGGCCGAGGCTCTGGAAGCATTGTATCCGGGGGTGAAGTTCGGCACTGGCCCGGCCATCGAGAACGGCTTTTATTATGACGTCGACCTCAATGGCAAGCCTTTCGGCGACGATGATCTGGCCGCTGTGGAGGCCAAAATGAAAGAGCTCGCCAAACGCGACAGCCAATACGTCCGCAAGGAAGTGACCAAGGCCGACGCGCTTAAATACTTTACCGAGAAAGGCGATCCCTACAAAATCGAGATCATCAACGGTCTGGAAGATGGCAAGATCACCTTCTATCAGCAAGGCGATTTCACCGATCTCTGCATCGGTCCGCATATTCCCAACACCGGCTTCATCAAAGCCGTGAAGCTGCTGAACGTGGCAGGAGCCTACTGGCGCAACAACGAAAACAACAAGATGCTTACCCGCATCTATGGCATTACATTCCCCAAGGCTAAAGAGCTCGAGGAATACCTGCACCTGATCGAGGAAGCCAAGAAACGCGACCACCGGAAGCTGGGCAAGGAATTGGAACTGTTTGCCTTCTCCGAAAGAGTGGGTATGGGCCTGCCGTTGTGGTTGCCCAAAGGCACGATCCTGCGCGAGCGCCTGGAGCAATTCATGCGCAAAGCCCAGATCAAAGCCGGCTACGACCCCGTGGTGACGCCGCATATCGGGAGCAAGGCCCTGTATGTCACTTCCGGTCACTATGAGAAATACGGCAAAGACTCCTTCCAACCCATCCACACCCCGGATGAAGGCGAGGAGTTCCTGCTGAAACCCATGAACTGTCCGCACCACTGCGAGATCTATAGAACCAAGCCGCGCTCATACCGCGACCTGCCGGTCCGCCTGGCCGAGTTCGGCACGGTGTATCGCTACGAACAAAGCGGCGAGCTCCACGGCCTCACCCGCGTGCGAGGCTTCACCCAGGACGACGCGCACATTTTCTGCCGTCCCGACCAGGTGAAGGAAGAATTTGTCAAGGTAATCGACCTGGTGTTGCATGTGTTCAAATCCCTTGGATTCGAGAACTATACCGCCCAGGTGTCGTTGCGCGACCCCGAGAATAAGGCAAAATACATCGGCGAAGACAGCGCCTGGGAGCGTGCTGAACGCGAAATCCAGGAGGCAGCAGATGAAAGAGGCCTGAGCACCGTCGCCGTAAAGGGCGAAGCGGCTTTCTATGGCCCCAAGCTGGACTTTATGGTGAAAGATGCCCTGGGCCGTCAATGGCAGCTGGGAACCATCCAGGTGGACTATCAGTTACCCCAACGCTTCGAGTTGGAGTATGTGGGCTCGGATAACCAGAAACACACCCCGGTGATGATCCACCGCGCCCCTTTTGGGTCGCTGGAGCGGTTTGTCGCCGTGTTGATCGAGCACTGCGCCGGTAATTTCCCGCTGTGGCTGGCGCCCGACCAGATCGCCGTATTGCCCATTTCCGAGCGTTTCAACGACTATGCCAAGTTGGTCTACGAGAAGCTTAAAGAGCAGGATATCAGGGGCTTACTGGACGACCGCGACGAAAAGATCGGCCGCAAGATCCGCGATGCGGAAACCAAGAAGATCCCGTTCATGCTCATTGTGGGCGAGAAAGAGGCCGCCGATCAGACGGTAGCAGTGCGCAAGCACGGACAAGGCGACCAAGGTAGCGTTCCACTGGAAGAATTCGTAAATCGCTTCAGAATTGAGTGTTCTGCCCCGATTTGATTTTGTGAAAAGCAAAAATTATAACGATATTTGCACCCTGTTTTTTGAAACTTAAATTTTTAATAGTATCGCAATCTTTAATAACAACAGACCCGGTTTTAACAAACCGTTCAGAAGAGGGCCCCAGCGACCGGAAGAGCCTTATCGGATCAACGAAAGGATAACCGCACAACGCGTGAGGGTGGTAGGAGAGGATATCAAAGTAGACGTTTATCCAATCCAGCAGGCCATTAAATTGGCACAGGACCAGGGGTTGGACCTTGTGGAGATCTCTCCCAATGCCGATCCCCCGGTGTGTAAGATCGTAGACTATTCGAAGTTTAAGTACGAACAGAAAAAGAAACAGAAGGAGATCAAGGCGAAAGCCCTGAAGGTGGTGTTGAAGGAAATCCGCTTTGGCCCGAACACGGACGAGCACGATTTCAACTTCAAGCTCAAGCACGCCGAAAACTTCCTCAAGGAAGGCGCCAAGGTGAAAGCCACGGTATTCTTCCCCGGCCGTTCGATCGTGTACAAGGAAAGGGGCGAGATCCTCTTGCTGAAGTTCGCGCAAGGACTGGAAGAGTTTGGCAAGGTAGAGCAACTGCCCAAGCTGGAAGGCAAGCGGATGGGGATGATCATCATGCCCAAAGCCGGTAAAAAGTAGTGTTTTCTAATTTTTATATATAATGCCTAAGTTAAAAACAAAATCAGGCGCCAAGAAACGGTTTAAAGTTACTGGCACTGGTAAAATTAAGCGTAAGCACGCTTTCAAAAATCATATCCTGACCAAGAAGGAGACCAAGCAGAAGCGCAGACTTTCTGCCAAAGGCCTGGTTGCCAAGTCAGATATGAACAATGTGAAAGCCATGCTCGTGCTTTAGTGGTTAAATGTTAAACCCGATTGCTGGCGCCTAAGAGTCCTGAACAAATGAAGGAACGCCATCCGTCAAAAAATGCAATGAAATGCCAAGATCAGTCAACAATGTAGCTTCACGAGCAAAACGCAAACGCATCCTGAAGCTGGCCAAAGGTTTCTTCGGCCGAAAGAAAAATGTATGGACAGTTGCCAAAAACGCTGTCGAAAAAGGTTTAGTCTACGCGTATCGCGATAGAAAACAAAAGAAGAGAGAGTTCCGCGGTATCTGGATCGCCCGTATCAACGCCGGCGCCCGTGTTCACGGATTGTCTTACTCTGCACTTATGGGTAAACTCAACAAGGCAGGCATCGGTCTCAACCGCAAGGTGATTGCCGACCTGGCTATGAACCATCCAGCTGCTTTTGAAGCACTGGTAAATAAGGTAAAGTAATTTAAAAACCTTACGGATAGGTAGTAAAGGGGCTTCGGGCCCCTTTTCTTTTTAACTATTTTCGCCTAAATTCGGCCTTAGCATAGTTCAGCTTAGAGACAGGAGCTATTTTTTTAAACTTAAACCTGAAGTGCGCAGTATAACTTTTCCATCTCGGTTATCTATTCTGGCTTCTCCGGTGTGCCCATGCTGAACGAGCCATTACATAGCGACTCTGGATATTCAAAGGACGTCACCATTAACGTCCAGGCAGGAGGCGAAAACCCGTTTCCCGGCCTTCGCGCATTTTCCATCGATGATTCTCACCTCTTCTTCGGCCGCGACGGCCAGATAGACGATATCCTGCTCAAGATTGCCCGCAACCGCTTTGTCACCGTCATGGGTTACTCCGGTAGCGGTAAGTCTTCGCTCATGGCCTGCGGGCTTGTGCCCGTGCTCTATGGCGGTTTTGTGACCGAGTCAGGGTCGTTCTGGAACGTGATCACCACCCGCCCGGGCCCGTCGCCGATCAACAGCCTCACCGACTCCATCGTGGAATTTTTGGTGAAGAGCAAGCGGCTGGACGCCAATGACGCACAGATCCAAAAAGCGATCTTCAACTCCATTCTGCGCAGCGGCGCCGACGGCCTCATTGAAATCGCCCGCCACGTGCAGCGGTCGGGTGAAGAAAATGTATTCTTCCTGGTCGACCAATTCGAAGAGATCTTTCGCTACCGCGAAATGAACAACAGCGAGGAGGGCTTGAACGAGGCCCAACTGTATGTGAACCTCATCCTGACCGCCATCCAGCAAAATGAAGTGCCGCTGTACATCGCGCTCTCCATGCGCTCGGATTTCATCGGCGAATGCTCCGTGTTCTCGGGATTGACCCAACAGATCAACAGCAGCAACTACCTGGTGCCCCAACTGACGCGCGAACAAAAGCGCTCCATCATCGAGGGGCCCGTCACGGTGGCCGGTGGTGCCATCTCCAACCGCCTGGTGAAGCGCCTGCTCAACGATGTGGGGAACAACCAGGACCAACTCCCCATCCTGCAGCACGCCCTCATGCGCACGTGGGACTATTGGATCTCCAACCACGAACCCGGCGAGCCCATCGACATCCGGCATTACAACGCCGTGGGTAAAGTGAGCCAGGCTCTGGCCCAACACGCCAACGAAGCTTACGACGAACTTTCCACGAGAGACAAGCAGATCGCTGAAGTCCTCTTTAAAAATATCACCGAAAAGAACCAGAACAACCTCGGCAAGCGCAGAGCCTGCCGGCTTGGGCTGGTCGCTGAATTGGCCGAAGCCAGCGAGGAGGAAGTGATCAACATCGTCGATCATTTCCGCCGGGCAGGACGCTCTTTCCTCATGCCTGCAGCCAACATCCCGCTGAACACCGACTCCATGATCGAGCTTTCGCACGAAAGCCTCATGCGCATCTGGAACCGCCTGGCCGGTTGGGTGGACGACGAATTTGAATCCGCGTCGATGTATAAGCGTTTGTCGGAAGCGGCCGCGATGTACCAGATCGGTAAGACCGGTTTGTGGCGTCCGCCCGATTTGCAACTGGCGCTCAACTGGCAAAAGAAACAAAACCCCACACGCGAATGGGGCCAACGCTACGACGAAGCCTTCGAACGGGCCATCGTGTTCCTCGACACCAGCCGCATCACGTACGAGGCCGAATTGAAGAACCAGGAAATGATGCAACGCCGCGTGTTGAGAAGAACACGCGCTACGGCTATTATCCTGGGGATCGCTTTTATTGTGGCCATCATCTTCTTTGTGTTTGCGTATCTCCAGAAACTGCAGGCCGATGCCGATAAGCTTCGCGCCGACAAGAACCGGGAGGAGGCCGTCACGCAGTCGAAGATCGCCCAGGAAAACCAACGCAAGGCGGAAGAGCAGGCAGAGATCGTACAGAAACAAAAAGAAGAGCTCCAAAAAGCTTTTGATCAGATCACCGAAACCACCGAGCAGTTGCAGGTTGCCTTGAACACCGCGCGCGAGGCCCGCAACGAAGCCTTGAGCAACCTGGTGGAGGCTAACATTCAACGCGACTCTGCGCGCGTGGAACGAAACCGCGCCCAAACGGAATTTGTCCGTGCAGAAGAAAACTACAAAGAAGCCAACCGCTTGTTCATGCTCACCAAAGCCCAGGAATTGGCGTCTAAAGCAGCCGTTGAAGACGACGACAATGATCTGAGCGGCTTGATGGCCATGCAAGGATTTTTATTCCACCGTCGCTATGAAGGCAAAAAGTATGAGCCTTACATCTACACCGGCTTGTACAGTGCCCTCACCAAGATCAATGGGTTGACGTATAACGCCATGAAGATCCAGGGGCCGCCGCGCGTGCACATGAAGTCGCTCGTGATGACGGGTAAGAGCAACGAGTTCTATGCCGCCGGGGCAGACGGCCGGATCTACAAAGGTGATTTCGACAAACTCACAAACGCCGCCACGGCCTACGCCAATCCTTACCCTTCGAAAGTAATTGCCCTGAGCAAAGACGAAACCTACCTGGTGAACGGCAGCGACTCGGCTTTTGTGCAGATCTACAATTTGAAAAACGGCAACAGCCGGCCGATGGTGGTAAAAGGCCTGAGCGGTGCGAGCAACAGTATTGAATTCCTCCCCGACAATTCTGCCTTCATCGTCTCCAGTGCCGGCAACACCTTGTCGCAGGTCGACCCTAAAACGGGCAGTGTACAGGTATTGGCAAGGTTGCCTTACGAACTAAAGTCCATCAACATCAGCGGCGACGGCAAGCAATTGGCGGGCGTGTCGTGGTCCGGGCAGGTCATCCTGTTCAACCTCGCCGACAAAACCACCACACTCATTGCCGACGACAATCCAAACCGCGTGCTCACCGTGAAGTTCAGCCCCAGCGGCCGCTACCTGGCCTATGGTGTTGATGATGTGGTGAACAAGCGCGGCCTGGTAAAGATATACGACTTCAAGACCAAAGAGACCCGGCAATTCACCGGTCACCGCGCCGGTGTGAACGATGTGGCCTTCAGTCCGGATGAAAAACTGCTGGCGAGCGCCGGGTTGGATAAACGCCTGCAGCTCTATGTGCTGGACTACCCCGAAGACCTGCCGGTAGTGATGGGAAACAACAATGGATTTATCTGGGATATTGAATTTGCAAAAGGATCGGATTATCTTATCGCTGCATGTAGTGAGTCCGAGATCCGCGTGTGGCCAACAGACCCCTCGTTGCTGGCCGAGCAGATCTGTCCCAAGTTGACGCGCAACATGACACAAGACGAGTGGAAGAAGTATGTAGGTAATGTGGATGAGATCCCCTATGAAAATACCTGCGTGCGATTATTAATCAAGGAGTATTGATGGTTGGCAAAAAAATTATAGGCTGTTTTCTGGTTCTTCTCACATTCTCCACGGCGCCGCTCTTTGCGCAGGACGAATGCGAGTTGACGCTGGCGCGTGCCCAGGAAGAATTCAACGAAGGCCACCTCTATGGTATTCCCGGCCTCTTGAGTGATTGCCTTGAGAAAAATCAAAACACCGAATGGCGCCAGCGCGCCTATCTGCTCTTAGCAGAGACCTATTTGCTGCTGGAAGATCCGCTGGGCGCCGAACAAAGCTACCTCAACGTGCTGCGGGCCAACCCCGAATTTCTTCCCGATCAAAGCCGTGATCCCATCGACCTGGTTTACCTCAGCCGGAAATTTACAGCCAGCCCCATCTTTTCGTTCTGGGCATCGGCAGGCCCCAACGTATCGCCCGTACGCATCATACACGACGTGAACATCGGGGGTGAATCCGGGATAAAACAAAAGTATAGCCTAAAGGTAGGGTACCATGCGGACGCCGGGTTTGACTATCACTATGACGAACACATCAGCGCCTCGCTGGGCGTGAGTTTTTCTTCTACGGTTTTTAAGCATACGACGAACAATCTGTTCGGACAAAACAAGGACATCGTGGAAATGACGGATCGCCAGAGCTGGATCTCGATCCCGGTCTCCGTAAAGTATAGCGACAACGTGGGGCGCATCCGTCCCTATGGCTATCTTGGATTTACCTTCCGCACGCTGCTGACCGACAACGCCAACATCAAGATCTTTAACCGCGACACGAAAGACCTGACAGGGGGAACCGAAGAAATTGCTTCCAGCGACAAACAAAGCCCAACGCTCAACTTTAAAGACAAACGCCAAACCTTCAACCAGGCCGCGTTTGTCGGCGGCGGTATAAAATATAAATACAAACTCGACTACTTCTTTGTCGATGTGCGATACGCTTTTGGCTTGAAGAACATGGTGAATGCGGACCGGCGTTATGACGACATTACCTACCGGTGGACCTATGTGGACGATGACTTTCGCTTGGACAATCTGTCGATCTCCATAGGCTATATACATCCCTTTTACAAGGCCCGGAAGCTGAAGCATGCACGAACCAAATCGGTGCTGCGTAAAATTAAAAAAGACGACAATGCGGATAAGTAAACTAACCATCATCGCGCTTGTGGTCATGTTGCTGGGGTGTGACACCGGCAACAGGGTGGATCCTTTTTTTGAAGACTATTTTATCAAATACTACGGCGAAGACGGCAACCAGGAAGGCGCAGACATTTACGTGAACGACGACGATTCGATGATCCTGTTGGGAAATTCTTCATCACTGACGGAGAAGAGCAAACCCTTCATCGTAAAAACAGACCCCCAGGGGAATATTTTGTGGCAGCGTCAAATGGGCGAGCGCGATGAGGTGGCGGTAGATGTGGAGTTGATCACGCAAGGAACGCACCAGGGCAAGTTAGTGGTGATCTCCAATGTGGAGACCAGCACATCCTCCCGGATACGGGTGACTATTATTGACCAAACCGGCCACGGTGTTGACAGCGTGGTGGTGAACAGTGCCGTATGGCAAAAGGCAAAGGCCGTGACCATTGCCTCTAATGATGACTTTTTGATCACGGGCTCCATCGCGCCCGATCCGAATAAAAACGCAAAACTGCCAAACCCGGCGGATGATACGGCGGACGTTCTCTGCATGCATGTAAGCCAGGCGTTGCAAACGGACCCAACGACCTGGGCCTGGCTGGGAGGCCAATACAAAGGCTCGGGCGATAAAGTGTTTGAGGTCATGTCAGGGAACACCTTGAATTATGCCATCTTTGGGTGGTCTGATTACCCTGATGCTTCTGCGGTTTACGAAAATAAGTTCGAAGTATCAGTGGTAGAGGAGGGGGGCGACCCCGCAAGTTTCGGGTCTAAGAGCAACGGCATAAAGGGAGAAGAACAAATCTGTTCGCAGGTGATCCGCGTGCCCGCCGCACAGGAAGACGGGTTCTTCATGGTGGGCACAAGCACCAGCGGTTCCAACAGCAACATTTACATCACCAAGTTCAGCAAGGATCTGACCGCCGCCAAAAAACTCGATCAGAAGCTACTGTATGGTCAAAAATTGGAAGGCGTCGCCGCAGCGGCCGCCGTGCAGGACGAAGGCTATTTTGTGCTGGCCAACGAGATCCAGGACAACAACAACAGCAACATCTTCCTGGTCCATATCCGCTTTGACGGGTCGGAAGTGTGGAATTCCACCTTTGGCACCGACGATGGAGACGACAAGGCCGGGGCGGTAGCCGCATTGAAAGATGGCCGGGTTGCGGTTTTGGGAACCATGGACCTGGAAACCCAGAAGAAAATGGCCTTGATCATTGTCACCCCGAAGGGCGGCTTTTCGAATTAATGGAAGTAGAAGTATATTAAGTGGTTACATTTTTTGATTTAAAAAAATTAAGTCATATCCTTTATCCAGACCTAAATGGTTAGACTTTACAAGTCAGGGCTTCGTTTTCTAACAGTAATAGGGATAGCCTTATTCACGCCCTTCTTGGCGTGGTCACAATGCAATTTCACAAACCTCAATCCGGCTTATTGCACCACTGACGCCGCTTTTACCCTAACCGGCGGCACAACATACTATGGCCCTGGCGTCAGCGGTTCCACGTTTAGTCCTTCGGTGGCCGGTGCAGGAACGCACACGCTATACACGACCAATGGTGCCACGACATCTTATACCGTAAACACAACCAGCAGCTATTACAACCCCGATGCTACCGCAGGCACAACCGTTTCGTTCCCTTCTTTGCCCGGCGACGAAAGCAGCCCCAGCACCTCAATCGGCTTCAATTTTTCATTCTACGGCAATACTTACAGCGCATTGACCATCAATGCCAACGGTTATCTCATTTTCGGAGCACCGACCAATTCAGGAACGAATCAGACCCTGCCCTCTGCTACCGCGCCCAACAACCTGATCGCTGCAGCCTGGGACAATCTCGATATTTCCACGGGGGGAACCGTTACAACAGCGTTGGTAGGCACAGCACCCCGGCGCAGGTTTATTGTCAACTTTATCGGCGTGCGACACTCCGGCGCGCCGCAGTCGGTGACCGTGCAGGTGCAGCTTCACGAATCGACAAACATCATCGAGTTACACTGCCAGAACATCCAATTCGATGGGGGAGCGGGGATGACCCAAGGTATTGAAAACTCGGGAGGCACTGCCGCCACGGTGGTGACCGGACGAAACAATACCAACTGGACCACCGCCGCCAGCTACGTAGCATTTATTCCTTCGTGTACAAGTCAACAATCGGTCGTGATCACCGCGCCGCCCACAGCGTTGGTCCCTACCAACATCACCTCGACCATTTGCAACGGACAAAAAGCGCAGTTCACCATTCCCGCACAGGCCAACGTCATCTATCAACTGCTGCGCGTCTCCGACAACAGTCCGATGAGTCCGACCTATACATTTACTGCGGGTTCCAACATCATCGAGAGCAACGCACTCACGACCACTACCGACATAAAGATCCACGCCACCAACACCGCTGCTCCAGGTTGTCAGGCCGACGTCTACAGCTTTGCGACCATCACGGTTTTGCAACCGGCAGCCATCACCGTGCAGCCGGTGGCCTCACAGACGATTTGCGAAGGAGGTAACGCCAATTTCAGCGTAACCGCTACGGGCAGCAGTCTGTCTTATCAATGGCGTAAGAACGGTGTCGACATCCCCAGCGCAACCGCGAATACTTATTCTATAACCGGCGTTGCTGCAGCCGACAATGCCACGTATACCGTCGTGGTCAGCAACGGGTGCACACCCGGCATCAATAGCTCGGCCTCTGTTTTGACGGTTCAGGAGAATGCTGAAATAACCTCACCGCCGGCTAACGTGACCGTATGCGCAGGAGGTCCGGCCACGTTCACCGTAAACCCCGGCGTCACCACGACCCCGAGCTATCAATGGTTCAAGGGAGCGACACCCGTCGGTACGAACAGTGCGACCTATACCATACCCTCTACCGTAGTAGGCGATGCAGGAAGTTATAGCGTTCGGGTAAGCGGAGTCTGTGGCACACCCGTGAACAGCGCGGCAGTGACCTTGACCGTGAACACGGCTCCGGCCATCAGCGCGCAGCCGGTAGCAAGCCAGGCGTTGTGCGAAGGTGTGTCGGCCTCATTTAGTGTAACGGCAACCGGAACAGCTCCAACCTATCAATGGAAAAAGAATGGCGTTAGCATAGGAGGGGCAACCGCAGCAACGTATACCATTCCGAGTATTGCTACAGCGGACGGGGCAATATATACCGTAGAAGTATCGGGCACCTGTACGCCGCCTGTGACCAGTACGGGTTCTGTTTTAACCGTACGAGAGTTGCCGGAAGTGTTAGCTGATCCCGCCAGTCAAACGGTATGTGTAGGCAGCCCTGTGACATTCAGCGTGAACGTTGGAGCAACAACCAACCCCACCTATCAATGGCGCAAAAACGGTGCGATCATCGTTGGAGCAACCAACCCGACCTACACCATCGCGAGTGTCGCCACCGGCGATGCCGCCAACTATAGCGTGACCGTCAATGGCATTTGCGGCACTCCCGTTACCAGCGGCAACGGACTCTTGACCGTAGACACGGCTCCGGCCATCACCGCGCAGCCGGTAGCCAGCCAGGCGCTGTGCGAAGGGGTGTCTGCATCGTTTAGCGTAACCGCCACCGGAACGGCGCTCACGTATCAATGGAAAAAGAACGGCGTTAACATCGGAGGAGCGACCTCGTCAACCTATACCATCCCTAGTATTGTTACGGCAGATGGAGCAACGTACACCGTAATGGTCAGCGGTACGTGTACGCCTCCTGTGACCAGCACGGGTTCTGTTTTGACCGTGCGAGAGTTGCCGGAGATCCTTGCCGACCCCGCCAGCCAAACGGTATGTGCAGGTAGCCCGGTGACGTTCAGCGTGAACGTTGGAGTAACAACCAATCCCACCTATCAATGGCGCAAAAACGGTGCGATCATCGTTGGGGCAACCAACCCGACCTACACCATCGCGAGTGTTGTCACCGGCGATGCTGCCAACTATAGCGTGACCGTCAATGGCATTTGCAGCACTCCCGTGACCAGCGGCAACGGACTGTTGACAGTAGACACGGCCCCGGCCATCAGCGCGCAGCCGGTAGCCAGCCAGGCGTTGTGCGAAGGGGTGTCTGTATCGTTTAGCGTAACGGCAACGGGAACGGCGCTCACGTATCAATGGAAAAAGAATGGCGTCAATATTGGTGGCGCGACCTCATCGACCTATACCATCCCCAGCATTGTTACAGCAGATGGAGCCACGTACACCGTAATGGTCAGTGGTACGTGTACGCCTCCCGTGACCAGCACCGGTTCTGTTTTGACTGTGCGAGAGTTGCCGGAGATCCTTGCCGACCCCGCCAGTCAGACCCTATGCGCCGGCAGCCCGGTGACCTTTAGCGTGAATGTTGGTGCAACGACCACCCCAAGTTATCAATGGCTTAAAAACGGTTCACCCATCGGTGGTGCGACCAACCCAACCTACAGCATTGCGAGTGTTGCCACCGGCGACGCAGGCAACTATAGTGTGACCGTCAACGGCATCTGCGGCACTCCGGTGACCAGTGGAAATGCGCTTTTGACCGTGAATACATCACCGGCTATCACCGCGCAGCCCGTAGCGAGTCAGGCGTTGTGCGAAGGGGTGTCTGCATCGTTTAGTGTAACGGCAACGGGGACGGCGCTTACGTATCAATGGAGAAAGAATGGCGTCAATATCGGAGGGGCGACGGCATCAACCTATACCATCCCTAGTATTGTTACAGCAGATGGCGCAACGTACACCGTAGTAATCAGTGGTACCTGTACGCCTCCCGTGACCAGCACGGGTTCTGTTTTGACCGTACGAGAGTTACCGGAAGTGCTTGCTGATCCCGCCAGTCAAACGGTTTGTGCCGGCAGCCCGGTGACGTTCACCGTGAACGTTGGCGTAACGACCAGCCCAACCTATCAATGGCTTAAAAACGGTTCGCCGATCGGTGGCGCGACCAATCCAACCTATAGTATCGCGAGTGTGGCAACAACCGACGCAGGCAACTATAGTGTAACGGTCAATGGTATCTGCGGCACTCCCGTCACGAGCGGCAACGCGGTCTTGACCGTGGACACCGCTCCGGCCATCACGGCACAGCCCGTCGCCAGTCAGGCATTGTGCGAAGGCGTTCCGGCATCGTTTAGTGTAACAGCCACAGGAACGTCACTTACGTATCAATGGAAAAAGAATGGTGTCAACATAGGAGGGGCAACCTCGTCAACGTATACCATCCCTAGTATTGCTACTGCGGACGGAGCCACCTACACGGTTACCATTAGCGGTACGTGTACACCAGCCGTAACCAGCACAGGTTCTGTTTTAACCGTACGCGAGTTGCCGGAGATCCTTGCCGACCCCGCCAGTCAGACCTTATGCGCCGGCAGCCCGGTGACGTTCAGCGTGAATGTTGGTGTAACAACAAACCCTACGTATCAATGGCGTAAAAACGGTTCACCCATCGGTGGAGCGACCAACCCGACGTATAGCATACCTAGTGTAGCGACCACTGATGCAGGCAACTACAGTGTAATCGTCAACGGCATCTGCGGTACTCCTGTCACCAGCGGCAATGCAGTATTGACCGTAGACACCGCACCGGCCATCACGGCACAGCCCGTCGCCAGTCAGGCGTTGTGCGAAGGTGTTCCCGCATCGTTTAGTGTAACGGCCACCGGAACCGCGCTCACGTATCAATGGAGAAAGAACGGCATCAATATTGGCGGAGCGACGTCATCAACCTATACCATTCCCAGCATTGTTACGGCGGATGGAGCAACGTACACCGTAGTCATAAGTGGCACGTGCACACCACCCGTGACCAGTACCGGTTCAGTGTTGACCGTGCGCGAGTTACCTGAGATCCTGGCCGACCCGGTGAGCCAAACCTTATGCGCGGGCAGCCCGGTGACCTTCAGCGTGAATGTTGGTGTAACGACCAATCCAAGCTATCAGTGGCGTAAAAACGGTTCACCCATCGGTGGGGCAACCAATCCTACCTACACCATAGCCAGCATTGCGACAACCGATGCCGGCAACTATAGCGTGACCGTCAACGGCATCTGTGGCACTCCGGTCACCAGCGGCAATGCAGTATTGACCGTAGACACCGCACCGGCCATCACGGCACAGCCCGTCGCCAGTCAGGCGTTGTGCGAAGGTGTTCCCGCATCGTTTAGTGTGACGGCCACCGGAACAGCACTAACCTATCAATGGAGAAAGAACGGCGTCAATATTGGCGGAGCGACGTCATCAACCTATACCATCCCCAGCATTGTTACAGCGGATGGAGCAACGTATACGGTGATGATTAGTGGTACGTGTACCCCTCCTGTAACCAGCACCGGTTCTGTTTTGACCGTCCGAGAATTGCCCGAGATCCTTGCCGATCCGGTGAGCCAAACCTTATGCGCCGGCAGCCCGGTGACGTTCAGTGTGAACGTTGGCGTAACGACCAACCCAACCTATCAGTGGCTTAAAAACGGTTCACCCATCGGCGGTGCGACCAACCCGACCTACACCATAGCCAGTGTTGCGACCACTGATGCCGGCAACTATAGCGTAACCGTCAACGGCATCTGTGGCACTCCGGTCACCAGCGGCGATGCCGTATTGACCGTGAACACCGCACCGGCCATCACCGCACAGCCGGTAGCGAGCCAGGCATTGTGTGAGGGTGTTCCGGCATCCTTTAGTGTAACGGCAACGGGGACAGCACTCACGTATCAATGGAAAAAGAATGGTGTCAATATAGGAGGCGCAACCGCTGCGACCTACACTATCCCAAGCCTGGTAACGGCAGATGGAGGTACCTACACGGTCATGATAAGTGGTACGTGTACGCCGACTGTGACCAGCAATGCTTCTGTTTTAACCGTGCAAGAATTGCCGGAAGTGCTCACCGGTCCCGCCAGCCAAACGGTGTGCGAAGGTTCCCCGGTGACGTTCAGCGTGAACGTTGGCGCGACCACCAACCCGACCTATCAGTGGCTTAAAAATGGCTCACCCATCGGTGGTGCGACCAACCCGACTTATAGCATTGCGAATGTCACCACGAGCGATGCGGGCAACTATAGCGTGACCGTCAACGGCATCTGTGGTAGCCCGGTCACCAGCGGTACGGCCGCCTTAACGGTGAACACGTCACCCGTGATCACCGCGCAGCCTATCGCAAGCCAGTCATTGTGCGAAGGTGTTCCGGCTTCTTTTAGCGTAACGGCCACCGGAACGGCACTCACGTATCAGTGGAGAAAGAATGGCGTGAACATTGGAGGGGCAACGTCATCGACCTACACCATCCCGAGCATTGTTACTGCTGATGGCGGCACATACACCGTGGTAATAACCGGTACTTGTACGCCTGCAGTAACCAGCAACGCGTCCGTTCTGACGATTCGGGAGTTGCCTGAGATCCTGGCCGGCCCTGTCAGCCAAACATTATGTGCCGGTAACCCGGTGACCTTCAGCGTGAATGTTGGTGTAACGACCAACCCGACCTATCAGTGGCTTAAAAACGGTTCACCGATCGGCGGTGCAACCAACCCAACCTACACGATCGCCAGTGTTGCTACCACTGACGCCGGCAACTACAGCGTGACCGTCAACGGTATCTGTGGTAGTCCGGTTACTAGTGCCACGGCGACCTTGACGGTGGACACGTCACCCGTCATCACGGTACAGCCCGTTGCCAGTCAGGCATTGTGCGAAGGTGTTCCGGCTTCGTTTAGTGTAACAGCAACCGGAACCGCGCTCACGTATCAATGGAGAAAAAATGGCGTCAACATAGGAGGAGCAACCTCATCGACCTATACGATCCCCAGCCTTGTTACGGCAGACGGCGCGACGTACACGGTCGTAATCAGTGGCACATGTACACCGCCGGTGACCAGCAATGCATCTGTTCTAACGGTGCAGGAATTGCCCGAAGTGCTGGCGAATCCCGCCAGCCAAACGGTGTGCGAAGGCTCCCCGGTGACCTTCAGTGTGAACGTTGGTGTCACGACCAACCCAACCTATCAGTGGCTTAAAAACGGTTCGCCTATTGGCGGTGCCACCAACCCTACCTACAGCATCGCCAGCGTCACCACGAGCGATGCGGGCAACTATAGCGTGACCGTCAATGGCATTTGTGGTAGTCCGGTCACCAGTGGCAATGCCGTTTTGACGGTGAACACTTCCCCTGTAATCACTGTGCAGCCTGTCGCAACGCAATCATTGTGCGAAGGAGTCCCGGCGTCGTTTAGTGTAACAGCAACCGGAACGGCGCTCACGTATCAGTGGAAAAAGAACGGGGTCAACATAGGAGGGGCCACGGCCTCTACGTACACGATCCCTGCAATTGCCACTGCCGATGGAGCAACCTACACCGTAGCCGTAACGGGCACTTGTGTGCCCCCGGTAACCAGCACCGCGTCGGTATTGATCGTTCAAGAGCACCCCGAAATCATTACGGGCCCGGTCGGCAGGACGGTCTGCGAAGGAAGCCCGGTTACATTCACGGTGGATGCAGGGGTCACCACGTCGCCTACCTACCAGTGGAACAAAGGCGGTTCTCCCATTGGCGGCGCTATTGCATCCACGTTCACCATACCGGCTGCCGCGTTGACGGATGCTGGTAATTACACGGTAACGGTAAGTGGCATTTGCGCGCCTCCCATCACCAGCGCGATTGCTACCCTGAACGTCAATAAAAATCCCAACGCCACCGCGGCCGACGCTGCTATCTGCAGCGGTCAAACCACGAGCATTGCCATCACCAATCCTAACGGGGTTCCCGGAACATCCTTTACCTGGACGGTTCAGAGTGCTACGAATGTGTCCGGCGCTTCGGCCGGAAGCGGCAACCTGATCGGCCAGTTGCTCACGGCGACAGATGGCGTGAACCCTGGCTATGTAACATACTTGATCCTTCCCACCAGCGGCGCCGGTTGCAACGGAGCAACCTACGCTGTGAACGTTACGGTGAAGCCGGTACCTACCGTAGCCGCTTCGCCGCAAAGCATTTGCTCGGGTTCCAGCACCAGCGTCCTCATCACCAACCCCAACGGAGTTTCGGGTACAACGTTTAGCTGGACCGTGCTAACCACGACCAATGTCACCGGGGCAGTGGCCGGCAACGGTTCTACGATCAGCCAGATATTAACGTCGACCAACGGTGTCACACCGGGAAGCGCCACCTACCGCATTGTCCCTAGCGCCGCAGGTTGCGACGGAAGCTTTGTCGATGTAACGGTGACGGTGAACCCGAAACCTGTCATCACCAATTCGCCCACGTCGCTGGTACAAGAAATTTGCAGTGGTACTCCGCTCAACTTTTTGCCGACCTCCACGATTGGAGGAACCACCTTCACCTGGACATCCACCGTTGTGGGTGCGCTGACCGGCGTGTCGGCCAGTGGAAACAGCGCGATTACCGATACTCCGATAAACACTTCGAACGCCACGGGATTCATCATCTATGACATCACGCCTGCCTACTCAGGCTGCAGCGGTACCAAGGTGTCTTACGTGGTGATGGTGAAACCCATACCGAACGTCTTTGCCTCGCCTCAAACCATTTGCTCCGGATCGTCGACCTCCATCGCGATCACCAATCCAAACGGGGTTACGGGCACAACATTTACGTGGACCGTATTGTCCAGTACAAATGTTACGGGCGCCGCCGCGGGTTCGGGCAACCTGATCTCGCAGGTGCTCACCAGCACCGACGGCATCAACACCGGATCGGTCACCTATCGGATTACACCCATGGCCAACGGCTGTCCGGGTACACCATTCGACGTCACGGCGACCGTGAAGCCCGTGCCGGTAATGACAAACCCGGTGGCCAGCTTATCGAAACAAATATGCAGCATACAGCCCCTGAGCTTTGTGCCGACGTCGACCATCGCGGGAACCACCTTTAGCTGGACCGCCACCATCACAGGTCCGATCGACCCGTCGACCGTGACGGCAACCGGCGCAGGCAATATCACCGACGCCCCGAAAAACACCGGTAATGTCGCCGGTACCGTCATTTACCGGATCGTGCCCAACAACAATGGTTGCGCCGGAACGCCGGTCGATTTTATTGTAACCGTGAATCCGCTGCCTTCGGCCACCGCGACGGACGTTGTGATCTGCAGTGGCGGAACAGCCGTGATTACCATTACCCCCGCGCCTCAGAATGTGGCGGGAACAACTTTCCAATGGACCGCTTCGGCAACGGCCAACGTGACGGGCGCAGTCAACGGCAATGGCTCCGTGATCAGTCAGATGTTAAGCACAACCAATGCTTTGCAAGGAACCGTAACGTATACCATCACGCCGTCCGCTAACACGTGTGCCGGCCCTGTTAAAATCGTGACCGCAACGGTCAACCCGGTGGCTACGGTCAGCGCCGGAACGGATTTTGAAGTTTGTGAGCCGGTCACAATTCCCGTAACCGGAACCTTAGGAGGAAGCGCAACGAGTGGTACCTGGACTATTGTCGGGGGCGGTGGAACGATCTCTTCTTCGACCGTGAGTGGAACAACCGTGACGGCTACCTATACCGTTGTTGCTGGCGATATCGGAAATAACGTTGTATTGCGATTGACGACCAACGATCCGGACGGCCCCGGCGCCACGGGACCTTGCACTACGGTATCGGATGACGTTACCATTGGCGTGCACCGCAAGGCCCGCCTGACGTTACCCCCGAACTATACTGTTTGTGAACCTGCGATGATCAACCTCACGGGAACGCTGAGCGGAAGTGCCACATCGGGTCTTTGGAGCAGCGTCAGCTCGAACGGAACCTTATCCGCTACCAGCGTCACCGGAACCACCGTCGCCTCGAACTATAGCGTCGTGCTCGCCGACGTGACCAACACGTTGACTTTCCGCCTTACCACGAATGACCCCGATGGCCTCGGACCTTGTTTAGCGGAATCTGCCGACATCAATATTCATGTCAACGAATCAGCGAAGGTCAACGCCGGTGTTGACTTCCCCGTTTGCGAGGACAAGATCGTGAACCTCGCCGGGTCTTATAGTGGTACCACATCGATGGTGACCTGGAGCGGGGGCAGCGGTGCTTCGCGGTTCTCGAACGTGAATAGCCCTACGTCAACCTATTCGCTGACACCTGCAGATATCGCTGCCGGTGGCATCACACTGACCCTGACCACCAATGATCCGGATGGTGCCGGTCCTTCAGGGCCTTGCGGACCATCTTCTGACCAGGTGTTTATCAAGATCAACAAACTGCCGGAGGTTAGCTTTGCAAACCTGAAAGCGCAATACGCCGAAAATAATCCCATCGAAGTGTTAGAGGGCTTCCCGAAAACAGGCGGTGTAGGCATCTTCACAGGACCCGGTATCATCGCCGGCACCGACCAGTTCAACCCGGCTAACGCAGGCTATGGCTTGATCACCATCACCTATACCTTCACAGACGCCAACACCTGCCAGAATTCGTTCTCACGGAACACCATTGTGAACCCCGTGACCACCATCGACTTCAGCATCGAGAACCAGACCACAGACGTGAATGGATTGCCGCAGATCTGTGCAGAGTCGGGTTCGCCACGATTGATCGGCTATCCGTCGGTAAACGATCCGTCCGCCAAGAGTCCTACGTTTTTCTCCAGCACCATTCCGATGATCCAGAGTCGGATCAGTTCGGTGACCACGGGCTCTACCACAGAGTTTATGCTCAATACGGTGGGGCTCCCGGCCGGCAGCTATACCATCGACTACACCTTTACCAATACGCTGAACGCCACCACTACATTGACCAAGTCTTTCACCGTGTTCTCGGCGCCCGTAGCGGACATCACGATTTCCAGCATCTGTATCGAATCTCAGGTAACGTTTTCCGATAACTCCAGCATCCCCAACAACACTTCCGGGGGCACCATCATTTCCTATGAGTGGATCTATGGTGAGGCTGGAAATGGAAACGACGGGGTTACACGCGATCCGGTGTACAAGTATCAAACGCCAGGACTGAAGGCCGTGACCTTAACGGTGACTACCGATCAGGGATGTTCCAATACAGACGCGCAGGATCTTCGCGTAGGTCCCGTGCCGATCGTGGACTTTACCTCGACAAAATTCTGTAGCGGACTAGAAACCACCGAGTTCAGAGATGCGACCCAAACCGGTGGCTTCAGTTCCATTGTCCACTACGATTGGGATTTTGGCGACGGCGATGTGATCAGCGGTCCAACGGGCGACCCTGTGCCTACCGGAGGAAAGAACTCCGGTACCTATACCGACCCCAACCACCGCTACGACCTCTTTAAAGTCTATGACGTGCAACTGACCGTGCAAACCAACGACGGCTGTACGAGCGCCAAGAAAAAGAAAATATTTATTCTCGACTATAACATTCCCAGTCCGATCGCAGGCTATAGCACCGACTTTGCCAACGGTCCCGGTTCATGGGTAGCGGTGACCAGCGGCGCGCAAGCGGCCTCCGACACGAGCTGGATCTTTGGCCCTCCAAACGGTAACGTGATCGTTCCCTCATCACCCGGACATAACGCGTGGTGGACCGGTAAAAACAATCAAACGGCCACCGACAACAGTACCTATTTCAACAATGAGAACTCGCAGGTGATTGGCCCTTGCCTCAACTTGGAGAAACTGAAACGCCCGATGATCTCTCTCAACTATTGGGTCGATACCCAAGAAGGTTTTGACGGTGCCGTGGTACAATACAGCGTCGATGGCGGAAACTCGTGGGAAACCGTGGGCAATGCGGATGGCTATGGCATTGAATGGTACAACAAGCGTGACGTTTCCAGCGAACCCGGCGGACAAGATAACTTTGCCTGGTCGCAGTCCGATGACACAAAACAATGGCGCAATGCCCGCTTCAATCTCGACAAGATCCCGTTGGACAAACGGTCGCTGGTTGTTTTCCGCATAGCCTTTGCCAGCAACGACGACAACCCTGGTAGCAGTGACCATGCCGTGTTTAATGGATTTGCTTTCGACGAGATCTACATCGGAGAGAAGACCCGGAACGTGCTGGTCGAACATTTCACAAACGACAACTATGGCCCGGCCAACGTGGCGGATCAAACACTGCAGGATCTGTATGACGCGGAGATGGCCGAAAGAGATTCTTCCGACTTTATTCTCGTGCAATATCACATGTCCTCACCGGTGTTTGACCAATTGAACAAAGACAACCCGGGCGATCAGCAGGCACGTGCTCGCTTCTATGGCGTATCTCAACCGCCGACCACCATTATGGATGGTATCCAGGGACAATACTTCAACACCTACTTCACCGGCGGCTACGATAAGATCTCCCGCGACGAGATCGATCGCCGCGCGCTGGAAGACGCATTGTTCGATATCAACATCGACAGCGTGCACGATAGCGGCGGGAACGATACCCATATGCGTCCACGCATCACCTATACATATTCCAACGCGAAGACTGCTTTGTCGGAGCCGGTGATCCTGCAGGCTGCCTTATTGGAACGCGGCGTGGCGGGCAATGGAAACGTATTGCGGAAGTTGCTGCTGCAAAGCGAGGGCGTCACGGTAACAAAAACCTGGAACAAAGGCGATCTCGAATTGGCGTCGCCCGAATATACGCTCGACGTCCCCATCGTGGACCCCGATAGTTTATTCATCCTGGCCTGGGTTCAACAGAAGAACGCGCCACAGCGAATTTTGCAATCCAAGATTGTCGCCACCAAACGCAAAAAGGGAATTGTTGTAGTGGGTGTGGATGATCCGGTGATGGCCGAGTTGAACGGATTGAACATCTATCCCAACCCTGCCAAACATCGCCTGAACATCAGCACGGACATTGTCCTGAAGAAAACCTACACTTGGAAGATGATCGACCAACGCGGCGTCACCGTTCTTTCCGGTGATCTGCAACGCAATTTCTCGGATGGCCCGCAACAGGTCGACGTGAGTGGATTGCCCAACGCCATCTATATCATGTCTATCCAAACGGGTGACACGTCGGTGATCTACAGAAAAATTGCCGTGATGAATTGAGATCCGGAAGCGTGAGCGGGGAGGGCGTGATCGACAACCTATCCCGGTAGCGCTTCCCGCGCCAGTTCGGGAAGGATGAGGTCGCATTGCCGGATAAAGTCGGCAACCACCTGTGGCAATTCGTCCAGCTTGGTCAATTGCTTGCTGTTCTCTTCAATGAACAAAATGTTGGTACGCAGCGCATTCAATCCCATCAGCGTAAACGACGGTTTGATCTGGTGAGCCAACCGGGCAAGCTTCTCCCAATCCGAACTTTCGACGGCCGATTTCATGTCCACCAGCACGGGCGGGATGGTTTGGGTGAAGGTGAGCACCATCTCGCGGATAAACTCCTCATTGTTACCGGAGACCGAACGCAGGTATTCCAGGTTATAGGCCTTGGGCTTGCTAGTGGTCTTCTTTTTGGTTTTCTGAAGGGGCTGGATCTTCAGTTCTTTGAACAATTTCCGGTAAAGGTCATCTGGGGTGAAAGGCTTAGGCAAATAGTCATTCATGCCGGCCGCGATGCATTTCTCTACATCGGCTTTCGTGGCATTGGCCGTGAGCGCCAGGATAGGAATGTTGCTGACGGGCGGGTCCATCATGCGGATGGCTTTGGTGGTCTCGTAGCCATCCATGACCGGCATCTGGATGTCCATCAGCACCACGTCATATTCCTGGTTCTTGATCTTTTCCAAGGCCACCAGCCCGTTCTCGGCGGTGTCGGTAAAACACTGCCAGTTCTTCAAAATGCTTTTCGCATAGAGGCGGTTGATGTCGTTGTCTTCCACCAGTAGCACATAGAGCTGCGACGCGTTTACTTCTTTTAATGCTTTTTCATTTTTTGGTGAGGTCACCGAAAAGGAGTTCACTTTCCCCACAGCATAGGGCACGAGCACAATGAATGCTGAGCCGACGTGTTCCTTACTCTTCACCGTGATGCTCCCGTTCTGAAGCTCTACCAACTGCTTCACGATGGTGAGCCCGAGCCCGGTGCCGCCATATTTGCGGGTCACGCTGGCATCGGCCTGGCTGAAGCTTTCAAAGATGGTGTTCAGCTTTTCGTCAGGAATGCCCACGCCGGTATCGATCACTTCGGTACGCACCCAGCAAATGCCTTTCTGCTCGCGCTCCAGGGAACAAATGACTTGTATGGAGCCGTTGTGCGTAAATTTTACTGCATTGCTGATGAGGTTGATCAACACTTGATTCAATCGCACCGGGTCACCGAGGAGGATCTTGTTGAGTTTTTCGTCGATCTTATGTTCCAGGGAGATCCGCTTTTCGCGCGCCTGGTAGGTGAACGTGCTCAGCAGGGAGGGCACGAGATCGTTGAGGTTGAACGCGATTTTCTCCAGCCGCAATTTGCCGGATTCGATGGCCGCCAGGTCGAGGATGTCGTTGATGATCACCTTCAGGTTTTCGGCGGAATGGCGTATAGCGTTGAGGTAGGTCTCGCGTTCCTCGGGGCTTGGATTCTGGCTCAGCAGGTTGGCCATCCCGGCAATGCCGTTGATGGGCGTACGGATCTCATGACTCATGTTGGCCAGGAATTGCTCCTTGGCCTTTTGAAGTCTCACCAGTTCCGCTTCGTCTTCCTTGCGCTGGGCAATGTCGCGGCAGTCCAGAATGAACCCATCGAGTCCTTCTTTGTGCTTCAGATTGATGGCGTTGAATTCCAGGTAGCGGTAGGAGAGGTCCTTGCAAAGAAATTGGAACTCCACATTTTCGGAATAGGCGCGCTTCTGGCTCTTTTTGAATTGCTCCTTCAAGTCCTGTACCGTCGAAGGCAGGATGTAATCGAAAAAATTCTTTCCGATCAAACTCTTCGACCGGTAGCCCAGCGTCTCGTGAACCGACGCGTTGTGGTAGCGGATCTTTCCCGTGAAATCTACAATGAAGATGATATCCGATCCATCTTCCACCACCGCCTCGTAGAAGGCGCCCTTGTTCACATAGTTCTGAAGCTTCATGCCATAGGTCTAAATTCCTGCTTCCTCCATCTCTTTCAAATAGCGGTACAACGACGATTTTCCGATATCCAATTTCTTGGCTACTTCCAAAACGTTGTTGTCGTACTTGTTGAGAAAATGACGAATGATGCGGTACATGAACTCCTGCATGGTCATTTCCTGGTAGAGGAACGACTCCATGCGGGCCGTACTGTTAAAGCTGATGTCTTGTGGCCGTATCTCCTGGTCTTCGGCCATCACGGCCGACAACTCGATAATGGATTTCAACTCGCGTATGTTTCCGGGGAAGGGATATTGCATCAGTTTCTCCTGGGCTTCGGGCGTGATCTTGAATTTGCGCATCTGGTTTTCGGTGGCAAACTGATCCAGGAAATGTTTGGCGACCAGCAGCACGTCGTTGCCGCGTTCGCGGAGGGGAGGGAGCATGATGGGCAATCCCAGCAGGCGATAGTATAAGTCCTCCCTAAAACGTCCGCCCTTAACCTCTTCCGCCAGATCCTTGTGCGTGGCGGCGATGATGCGCACGTCGAGCTTGATCACCTGGTTGCCCCCGATGCGGGTAACTTCGCGCTCTTGTAAAACGCGGAGCAGCTTTGCCTGGAGGTTCAGGTCCATTTCGCCGATCTCGTCCAAAAAGATGCTGCCACCTTCGGCTTCTTCGAACTTGCCGATCCGGCGCGTAACGGCCCCGGTGAAGGCCCCTTTCTCGTGGCCGAACAATTCGCTTTCGATCAGCTCGCGGGGAATCGCGGCAATGTTAACCGCGACAAAGGGTTTGCTTTTTCGCTTCGAATTATAGTGTATGGCCTTCGCTACCAGCTCCTTACCGGTCCCGGTTTCACCCGAAATGCTGACCGAGATATTGGTTTGGACTGCCTTTTCCAGCAATGCGAACGTACGCCGTATAGCCGGGCTGGTGCCCACAATGCTTTTTTCGAATTCGTATTTCTCTGAGATTTCCTTCTTGAGGTGGTCGATCTCCTTGATGAGGGAGGTCTTGTTCCGGGCGTTGTTGATCGAGTTGAGCAGGCGCTCTTTGGTCTCGTGATCTTTGGAGATGTAATCGTATGCGCCGGATTTTAACAACTCCACGGCTGTGTGGATCTTCTCCTGCGCCGACACGATAATGACGTTGATGTTGGGATCATGACCACGGATCTGGCCCAACACTTTTTCACCCGGCATATCCGGCAAGGAATAGTCCAGTGTGATGATCGCGGGGTTTTTATACAAGTTTGCCAGGCAGTCCTTGCCGGTTGTATAATATTCCACCTCGTAATCCGGATTTAGTCCCAGAACGTATTTGAGGAATTTCGTGTAGGCGGGGTCATCTTCAACAACAAAGATCTTAACAGGGTCTTTTTCGTACATGATCTACGCTAAGGTTAAATAGTACATTCTCCGCTCATGGCTAGGGCCTGGTTCATTTCCTAGCCAAGCCTTATAAAAAAATGGAAATCCATACAATATATGTCATTGGAGATAAACCGGGGCAATTCGTGAAAAGAAAAATTTGGAAATCGCCTTGCTTTGGGAAATTTTGATTAGCTTTTATGGTAGGTGTTATGGTAAAAGGATTCTCCGGTCTGAACGACGCAGAAATGGAGCTCATGCTAAAAGCTCCCCTCTTGGTATGCATACTCATTGCAGGAGCCGATGGCGATATTGACCGCAAGGAAATCCGGGAGGCCATCAACCTAACCCAGGCCCGTCAAAAGGGCGACACGGAACTGACCGGCTATTTCAAAGAAGTTTCCCAGGATTTTGAAGATAAACTCAAGATCCTCATCCAAAGCTATCCCTACGAGTCCACACAACGCACCCCCTTGCTCGTCCAGGAATTGGGGCAGATCAGCACCCTGTGGAAGAAGATCGACAACGCTTTTGCCATCCAGCTATACAAAGTCCTGAAAGAGCTTGCCGCAAAAATAGCCTCCTCGTCCGGCGGGCTGTGGGGCATGAACAAGGTGAACGCCGAGGAGGCCAAACTCCTGCAGCTGACCATGATCAGCGACCCTGCCAAAAATTAATTTTCGCCTTCCCGGCCTTTTTTTTATTTTCATTTCGAAGCAATTTTCATCTTTGCAGTTGGTGAAAAGCCGGTTGCATATGGCGTCAGATACTTCGGTGATTGGTAGTTCGGTAGTTCCGATTCGACTGGTTTTTCTGATGTGGGCTGCTTTTTATGTAGAGGTGATGTTCGGATTACCCTTGAGGCAATTTGGCATCGTACCCCGCACATTCCAGGGCTTGCTTGGCATTTTCTTGGGACCGTTGCTTCATGGCAGCATCCTCCACTTGATCTCCAACACCATCCCGCTCCTGTTCCTGGGCGCGGTGCTTTTCTTCTTTTATAACCGCATCGGCGCGCAGGTATTCTTTCGCGGCTATTTCTGGACCAACATCCTGGTGTGGCTCTTTGCCCGGCCGGCCAACCACATCGGCGCGAGCGGGTTGGTCTATGCCCTGGCGTTCTTCCTGATCTTCTTCGGCATCTTCCGGCGCGATTTCCTGTCCATCTTCGTTTCCGTGGTCGTGCTGATCCTCTATGGCAGCGTCTTCTATGGCGTGTTGCCGACCGATCCGGAGATTTCGTGGGAATCGCATTTTGCCGGAGCGTTGGTGGGTATCGGTTCGGCCATTACCTTTAGCAAGAAAAAGAACGTGAGTTGATATGGATGCCAGTGTTAAGAAAGTATTAACCGACCTCAAGGCCCGCAAATATGCGCCGGTCTATTTCCTGCAAGGGGAGGAGACCTTCTACATCGACCTGCTCTCCGACTACGTCGAGCAGCACGCGTTGTCGGAAGCGGAAAAAGGATTTAACCAGGTGATCGTCTATGGCAAGGACGTGACCATGGCGACCATCCTCACCCATGCCCGCCGCTTTCCCATGATGGCCGAGCGGCAGGTGGTGATCGTGAAAGAAGCGCAAGACATCCAGGACCTCAACAAAGAGATCGGCGCCAAATTGTTGCTGGACTACCTGGCCAAGCAAGTGCCCAGCACTGTGTTGGTCTTCTGCCACAAACACAAATCGCTCGACAAACGGCGCGAATTGGGCAAGAAGATCGATCAACTGGCCGTCACCATCACCACGAAAAAGATCTACGAGAACCAGCTTCCCGAATTTGTGCTGGAATACACCAAGGAGAAGAAGATATCGATCGACGATCGCGCCGTCCAAAGCCTCTGCGAGTTTGTGGGCAACGACCTCCATCGCCTGGCCAACGAGATCGACAAGATCATCATCTCCCTTCCGGCAGGGGAGAGCATTTCCGCCGAGCGCGTGATGAGCCAGGTGGGCGTGAGCAAAGAGTATAATATCTTTGAACTTCAAAAAGCCATCCTTCACCGCGACACCTTGCTGGCCAACAAGATCGTGAACTACTTCGAAAGCAACTCCAAAAAGAATCCCATGATCCCCGTGGTGGCCTATCTTTACTCGTTCTTCAGCAAGCTGCTCATCGCTACGCAAGCTCCAGATAAGAGTGAGAAGGGACTAGCTAGTGAACTGAAAGTGAGTCCTTATGCCGTGCGTGATTACAGTTTGGCTTTACGTCAATATCCACCCCAAAGCATCATCGACAACATCGCATCGTTGAAAGATGCCGATCTGAAGTTGAAAGGCGTGAACACGGGGTCAGCTGACGAGGGACAAATTTTCAGAGAGCTGGTATGGCGCCTCATGCACGGGGCAAGTGCATAATTGCACCACAAATTTGGACAATCACACCTTCGCGCATTACCTTTAAGTCCATGCAATTTGGGCAGCGGACAATTTTTTCAACTTATTTTTTTGGTTCTTTATTTGCAATAATTTTTTTGCAACGCTGTTTTACTCACAACTCATACACACGTGTAATGTACAGATTTACGATTCTCTCTGTTTTTGTCTTTGGCAGTTATGGACTCTTCGCGCAGGATCAGCTCTCTCAAAACAAAGTGGAGAAGCTCTACCGCCGCGGCACCGAATTGGTGAACCACTCCAATTATGGAGCCGCCCGCCAGGTGTTCACCGACTTTCTCGCCCAGGCGTCGCCCACCGATTCGCGCAGGAGCGAGGCTGAATACTACGTCGCCTTCAGTGCCCTCAGCTTGGGGCATCGCGATGGTGAGAAACTCATCGACGATTTCATCGATCATAACCCCTCCAGCCCCAAAGCCTCGACCGCTTTTTACGACCTGGCCAATTTCTTTTATGGGGAAGGCAACTATATAAAGGCCTCGACCTATTTCAAAAAAGTGGACTTCCCCGCGCTCACCCTGGACCAGCAAAGCCAGGGACATTTTAAGTGGGGTTACAGCTATTTCAACCAAAAGAAACTCGACGAAGCGCTGGAACAATTCAACTTTGTGAAGCGCCTCAGCAATGCCTACACACCGGCCTCCAATTATTATGCAGGTTTTATCGAATACTCCCGCGGCAAATACGAAGAGGCCCTCTTCGATCTGAAGAAGGCGGAGAGCAGCCCATCCTATGCCAACATTGTGCCTTACCTGATCGCGAATATTTATTATAAGCAAGGACGCTATGACACCGTGATCGAATATGCCAACAGTTTGAAAGGACGCTCCGACTTGGGCAATGCCAACGAGATTGCCATGCTCGTAGCAGAAGCCCAATACTATAAAGGAGACTACAAAAAAGCGCTGGACTCCTATCAAAAATACCTAGACAACAATGCCAAGCCCGAGACCGGAGTCCTCTTCCGTGCCGGCTATGCCAACTATGCGGCGGGCAACACCGCCAAAGGCATCGAGTATTTGGATAAGGCCGCCGCGGCCAAAGATACCGTGAGCTACTATGCCTCCTATTACCTGGGCATTCTCTATCTCAAACAAGGCAACAAGCCTTATGCACTGAACGCCTTTAGCTATGCCCGTAAAAACCCGAAAGACGAAAAGCTGGCCGAAGAGAGCTCGTTCCAATATGCAAAAGTATCCTACGATGCCGGCAAGCCCGACCAGGCCATCGACGAGTTTGAACGCTACCTCAAGGCGTATCCGTCCAGTAACCATACCGTGGAGGTGAAGGAGTTGCTGGCGCAAGCCTATGTGAACGGGAATAATTTCAACAAAGCCATCGAGTACATTGATGCATTGCCCACCCGCAACCAATACATCAACCAAGCATACCAGAAGGCGGCCTACCTCAAAGGCTCCGAGCTGTTCAATAAAGAAGAATATGAAGAAGCGGTGACGTATTTCAAAAAGTCACTGGAGTTCCCCATCGACCCCAACTACGTGGCGTTGGCAAGCTTTTGGTGTGGAGAGGCATTTTCCATTGGAAAGCAGTACGAGGAAGCCGCCACAAACTATTTGCGCGTTGTTGGATTGGGAGGAGCGGTAGACCCCGACGTGTTGTTGAAGACCCGTTATGGATTGGGTTATGCCTACTTCAACCTTCAGACCTACGACAAAGCCCTGTTCAGCTTTAAAGAATTTGTGAACAAAGGCAATAAAGCCACCGTCAACTACGCCGACGGAGTGATCCGCCTGGGCGACTGCTACTATGTGAACCGTCAATACGACGATGCACTGGCCAACTACAACAAGGCGCGCACCCTCGGCTCGACGGATAGCGACTACGTGCTGTTGCAGTCGGCCATGATCAACGGCATCCAACGCAAGTATGGGGAGGCACGCAACCAGTTTGGCGACCTGATCAAAAACTATCCGAAGTCACAATACCGTGACGAGGCGGTTTTCCAACGGGCACAGTTTGAGATCGAACAAGGTAACTACCAGGCCGCTGCCGATGGTCTTTCGCAGCTGATCCGCGAAGGCACCAACTCACGCTTCCTGCCCTATGCCTATATGCGCAGGGGAGCATCCTACTTTAATCTGAAACAATACGATCGCACCATTTCGGACTACACGGCCGTGATCAATAAATTCCCGGGCCACCCGGCAGCCCAGGAAGCGCTGTTGCCCCTGCAAGAAGTGTTGAGCATTGCCGGCCGTTCGGCAGAGTTTGAGAAGTACCTCGCGCAGGTGAAACAATCCAGTCCCGACAACAAGGGTTTTGAGAACATCGAGTTTGAAACGGCGAAGAATTTTTACTTTGATCAGCAATATCAAAAGACTGTGAGCAGCTTCACCAGCTACCTGGCCGCCTATCCGCAAAGCACAAAAATTCCGGAAGCGCGCTACTACATGGCCGAGTCCTATTACCGGTTGAAGGACCTGGACAAAGCGCTGCCCATTTATCGTGAACTGAGCAATGATGCCACGTTCACGCAAGCCAACAAAACCATCGCCCGGGTGGCCGATATTGAATTCAAGCAAGGCAAATACGATCAGGCGGTAAAATCCTTTCACCGGGTGGAACGGGTAGCGGCAAACAAGAAGGACCAATACAATGCCTGGTCGGGACTCATGGAGTCGTTCTACCTGCTCGGGCAATACGACTCGGCCGACGTGTATGCCAAGATCATCATGGAACGGGGCAACGTGAATGCTGCCGCACAAAACAAAGCATCGCTGTACCTGGGTAAAACCGCCATGGCGCGGGGTGATCTGGAAGGTGCGAAAGATGAATTTTTGAATACCTTGAACTCAGCTCACGATGAATTCGGCGCGGAAGCCAAATATTCCCTGGCGCTCATCCTATATCAACAAAAGCAATACAAGGCGTCCTACGAAACACTGGTGAGCCTGAACAACGATTTCTCTTCCTATCAGGATTGGGTAGGGAAGTCCTTCCTCTTGCTGGCCGACAATTTTGTGGCCATGGACGACCTGTTCCAGGCGAAAGCCACCTTGCAGTCGCTCATTGATAAATTCCCACTGCAAAGCGTGAAAGATGAAGCGCGTCGCCGGTTGACCGAACTGGACCAGAAAGAGGCCGAAAAACAAAAACAGCTCCAGGCCGATACCCTGGACAACAATCGTTAATCATTTTTTGCGATGAAGAGCAACAACATGCACGTAAGACATACAAAATCATTTTGGACCATACGCCTGGGAGTCCTCTTTGTGGCAGGACTTCTGGGGCACTATAGCGTGAGTGCGCAGCAAGGCACGACGCCAAAAAAGGATTGGGAAAAAGAGGGGGAGATCGAGGACGTAGAGATCGAGATCGTGAACAAACGCGAGATCACGTTGCCAAAGGCCAACCGGAATTTTGAAAAGATTCCTCCGCGTCCAGCCGAAACCATCAAGCCGCCGATCACCTACGACTTCCGGACCTTCAGTGTGCAGGCGCCTCCCATCAACCCGCCAATCAAACCCCTGAAGCTGAAAGTGGAAAGCCCCTCGAATGTTTATGGTGGCTATGTGCGGGCCGGATTTGGAAACTACGTTTCGCCATTGCTCGAAGCCTATTACAACACGCGACGCGACAAGAACAAGCTCGTGGGCGCACACCTCTACCACAACAGCTCCGACAGGGGGCCGGTGGACGGACGCAATTCGGGTAGTGGCTCTACGGGTCTGTCGGTTTTTGGAAAGTCATTCAGCAATGCCATAGCCTTATCGGGCAATGCCGGATTTGAAAATCGAACCACACACTTCTACGGTTATAAGCCGGGCACAGAGGTGGATGCAGCTTCGATAAAACAATCGTATAACCTCTTCAAACTTGGTGGCGAGCTGACCAATGCGACAAACGCTGATTTTGCCTACACCTTGGGTGCTACGTTCAGCCACATGGCCGACAAATACAAAGCCCGCGAAACAGAAGTAGACCTCAATTTCAGATCGGCCTATAAGCTGGACGAGGACTCGCGCATCGCCATCAAAGCCGACTATTTTATGATCAGCCGCAAAGACGAGAAGGTGGAGGCAAAACCCCGCAGCTTGTTCCAGGTCACGCCGACCTATGAGTTCAAGGTCATCGACGACCTGAAGCTCAGCGTTGGGTTTGTGGCGGCCTTTGAGAACGATTCGATCGACAAGAAGAACACACACGTCTATCCCGACGTGAAGGCCTCCTATCCTTTGAGCCCTTCCGTGGAGGCTGTGGCCTACCTCAGTGGCGGCATGGAGAAGGTATCGCTGCAATCCCTGAGCAACGAAAACATCTGGCTGGCACCGAACGTGCCGGTATTCCACACCAACAAAACGTTCGACTTTGGCGCCGGCCTTCGCGCCAAAGTAGGCAACAAGGTCTCGGCCCACGCCGGTCTGGCCTTCACCAACCTGAAGAACTGGTATTACTTTGTGAACACGACAACGGACGTCTCCAAGTTCACCACCGTGTATGACATCGACGGCACGAAGCGAACAAACTTCTATGCGGCCCTTAGCTATGCACAATCGGAAACGGCGAAGTTCATGGTGCGCGGAGACTATTACAGCTATGCAGCGGGAAGTGTTGCCGAAGCATGGCATCGCCCCACGTATAAGCTTACGGCTAACGCTTCCATCAACGTGTATGATAAGATTCTCTTTAATGCCGACCTGATCGCGCAAGGTGGCATGAAGGCGCTGGATCCGGAAACCAGCAAGGCGGTATCCCTGAAAGGAGCGTTCGACCTGAACCTGAAGACGGAGTATTTGTTCTCGCAGAGCTTCTCGGCCTTTGTGCAGTTGAACAACATCACCTCGAGCAAGTATCCGTTGTTTCTCAACTATCCGGTGCGCGGGTTTCAGGTCATGGCAGGGATCACATGGAGCTTTTAGACGGGGCGAAGGAGCGAAGGTAAGGGGTTGGCAAGCGGGGCATATTTTGTAACCGTGAAATTTTCGTTTATTTTTGTATAATTACCCTGTTCCATCAACCCTTAACGCCCAGAACATGGCTAGAAGAAAAAAGACTACTGACGAACAAGTACCCGAGAATACAGATAATACCGACGATACCTTTGGCTTGCCCGAGGTGGACTACGAACCTTTGAAGCGCGACACGCCTCCCGAACCCGAAGCGGTCGCCCCAGAACCTGAACCGATCACTCCCGAACCCGAGGCTCTTCCAGAAGGCGACTTGCAAGACACGCCGCCGCGCTTTGAGGAATTTGAGCAACAGAAATTCAGCGACACCGAATATGAAGAAGAGCGCCCTGCAGTCTGGCCAAAAGTGCTGGGCATATTGTTATTACTGGCTGCCATAGGAGCGGGCGTATGGTATTTTGCCTATGAACAGCCGCGGGCGAAAGCATTAGCGGAAAAGATCGCACGCGAAAAACGGGAAGTCGAAGAAGCAAAGAGCAGACATATTGCCGACAGCATTGCCTCCGCCGAAGCAGAGGCTGCACGCCTAAAAGCAGAGGCTGAAAAGGCAGCTGCCAACCCGGCGCCAGGAACCATCGAAACCTTGAGTGGCCGCACAGGACGTTACTATGTTGTGATCGCAAGCTCGATCGACGGAGACCTGATCATGGATTTCGCAAAGAAACTCGCCGCCAAAGGCACGGGTTCCAAGATCATTCCACCGTTCGGTAAAACGAAATTTCACCGCCTGGCGGTGGCCGAAGCCGACACCTATGCCAACGCCCAAGGCACCGCCGACGGCATGAAGGGTGGCGATTATGGCGATAAGGTCTGGGTTGTGAAATATTAACAGCCGCTGCCGGAAGGTCCTCCAAAACCTGCCGGCAATGATTTTTTAAACTGGTTTCTAAACGGATCTGCCTCTCCGGAGCGTTATAGAAACACGATCGGTCTCACTATGAAAGCACGAGAAGAAGAAAGCAAAAACCGGGTTATCGCCTTTTTCACCACGACGGGCATACAGGTGCTTTTGATCGTTTTGTCCTTTTTCATCATCGGATGGCGCGCTCCCGATCCCCCGTGGGAAGTGCTCGACCCGGGAGGCATCGAATTGAACTTTGGCACCGACAAGCAGGGCTACGGCGATGTGCAGCCGACCGAACCCATCGGCAACAACGGAGACCAGCCCGAAGAAGCGAAGCAGCCTCAACCTCAACCCGAGGAGACCAAAGCCGAAGAAAAACAACCCGAAGTACGCGAGACAGCAAAACCGGTAGAGACCAAAGCTGCCGACGAGAAGATCTTGGCTAGCAAAGACGAAGAAAGCCCGGTTGCTGTAAAGGAAAAGAAGGAAGAAGTCAAGGAGAAACCCAAGGAAAAAACGGAGGAGAAAAAGCCAGAGGTGAAACCGGAGACCAAGCCCGAAGTGAAGGTCGAACCGGTTAAACCCAAAGTCGATTCAAAGGCCGTATACACACCGCCCAGCAACAGCAGTGCTCAAACAGAAGGAGACAATGCGGGCAAGAAAGAAGGCAAACCTGGCAACAATGGTGATGACCCCGGCAAGACGGGCGATAAAGGAAATCCGCAGGGAACATTAGATTCAAAAGCATTGTATGGCTCCCCGGGAAGTGGAGGAGGAACCGGTGGAGGAACCGGGATTGGCCTGGAGCTATCCGGGTGGGCCTGGGATGAGAAGCCCAACCCCAAAACGCCAAGCAACGAAACCGGCCGTCTCGTGTTTGAGATCGAGGTGGACCAGGATGGCAACGTGATAAAGGTGACGCGCCTGCAGAGTACCGTGAGTGCGGAAGCTGAACGGATCTGTCGCAATGCCGTACAGGATCTCACCTTTAGCAAGACGGGCGCTAACGTGCCCGATAAGTCCGTGGGCAAGGTCACTTTCGTGTTCCGCTCCAGATAAGGTACGGGTATGCAGCCCCGCTACATCGAATTTATCCACGACGTGCTCATCACGCTGCACCAAAACATCCGCGAGCTCAAGGAACGCCGGGGCTTTGCCGATCCCGAAGAACTTACCCACATCGAAGCGAAATTACTGGCCTACCAGGAAGTGCTGGCCATTCTTCAAGCCAGCGCCGACGAATTTCATATTCCCCGGGAAGAATCCGGGCTTTGAAAATACTGGCGTTGCATAAAGGCAACGCTTACCTTTGTGCCCCATGTCCCAAACGTACGCGGAGACGCTTCAATATCTCTACAGCAACCTGCCCATGTTCCAGCGCATCGGGGCAGCGGCGTTAAAGAACGACCTTAGCAACACCCAGAAATTATGCGAGGCGCTGGGCAATCCCCAGAACAAATTCAAAAGCATTCACATCGCAGGAACCAATGGCAAAGGCAGCACGTCGCACATGCTGGCGTCGGTGTTTCAGTCGGCAGGCTATAAGACCGGGCTGTATACTTCGCCGCACCTGAAAGAGTTTACCGAGCGAATTCGTGTGAATGGAGCTGAGATTGAAAAGTCATTTGTGGTTGATTTCGCAGAGCGTGTAAAGCCGTTGATTGCAGAAATCGAGCCGTCGTTCTTTGAGATCACGGTGGTGATGGCGTTTGATTATTTTGTGTTTTGCGGCGTAGACATTGCCATCGTGGAGGTGGGATTGGGAGGACGACTGGATTCCACCAACGTGATACGGCCCGAGTTGTCGGTCATCACGAATATCGGGTGGGATCACAAGGATATTTTGGGCGATACGTTGGAGAAGATCGCTGGCGAAAAGGCCGGCATCATCAAACCCAACGTGCCGGTGGTGATCAGCGAACGGCAACCGGGTATCGACAAGGTGTTTCTGGATCGCACAAAAAAACAAAAAGCTACCCTCTTCTTTGCTTCGGAGGAATATCATGTCGAGCAACATGTGGTAGAGGGGCGAGTAACGCTTGAGGTTTTGCGCGATCGTGAAGTTCTATTGAATGAAATAACCCTGCCGTTGCAGGGGTTCTATCAACGCAAAAATATCGCGGGCGTTTTGAAGGCGGTAAACCTGATGCGGGGCATGGGATGGACGATCACCGGCCAGCAACTCCGTCAGGGCCTGGAACAGGTTGTCCAGCAAACCGGATTGAAGGGACGCTGGCAAATACTCTCCACCCAACCGCTGACGGTATGCGATACTGGACACAATGTGGATGGCATGCACGAAGTGGTGCGCCAGATTGAAGCGCAAGCCTACCAAAAGCTTTTTATGGTGATCGGCATGGTGAAAGACAAGGACATCCGCGATGTGCTGGCCCTTTTGCCAAAAGACGCGAACTATTACTTTTGCCAGGCTAAAATCCCCCGGGCATTGGATGCTGAGTCGCTGTCGGCCATGGCGCTCGCAGCAGGGCTCCATGGAAAAGTAGTGTCCGATGTAAACGAAGCCATCGGGGAGGCAAGGAAACAAGCCACAAAGGACGACATGATCTTCATTGGGGGGAGCACCTTTGTGGTGGCGGAAATAAACGATTTATGAAACGAAAGCAGGAAAGATTTAGGATCATCGAAGCGCGCGAAAACGTCATCGAGCGCACCAAGGATATTTATGAGACCATCAAAGGGAACTGGCGCACCACCTATTTCAAGAACGACAACCCCATCACGGTGGAACTGGCTTGTGGCCGTGGCGAATATACGGTGAGCCTGGCAAAACTTTTCCCCGAGAAGAATTTCATTGGTATCGACATAAAAGGCGAGCGCATTTGGAAAGGAAGCACGCTGGCCACCGAACAAAACCTGACCAACGTAGCCTTCTTGCGCACACCGATTTTATTGTTGGAGAATTTTTTCACACCCGGTGAGTTGGACGAAGTGTGGATCACGTTTCCCGACCCGCGGCCGCGCAAGCGCGACATCAAGCGAAGGCTCACCAGTCCTCGCTACATGGACATCTACAAAAAGCTGGTAAAACCCGGCAGCTACATCCGGCTGAAAACCGACAATACGCCACTCTACGAATACAGCCTGGAAGAAGCCCAAAATCGCACCGATATTTCCGATCTGCAGTTTACGGACGACATGTATAACTCCGCCTTGCGTCCCGAGTGTTTCGATATAAAAACACGTTATGAGGAACATTTTGCGGCCCTGGGCGAGAAAATAAAATACCTGCGGTTTCATTTCTGAAATCAGCCTATATTTAGGTAACAATTTGATAACGGATCGTCCGCCGGGATGTCACACAACCTGTGTACTTTTGTAGCGTAAGGTCAAGACATCATAGGTTTGAAGATTCCTTCGGATTCGTCTGAGGGAATCATTGTTTGCGAAAATGGGTAAGAAAAGAAAACGGGACGTTGAGCTCGTTATATTGTCCGATATCCATCTTGGCACATACGGGTGCCATGCAGAAGACCTGCTGCGTTATCTCAAGACCATCCGGCCCAAAAAACTCATTCTGAACGGCGACATCATCGATATGTGGCAATTTAGCAAACGCTATTGGCCCAAGTCGCACATGCAGGTGGTGAAGCACATCACCGGGCTTCTCGCCAAAAACACCAAGATCATTTACCTCACCGGCAACCACGACGAGATGCTGCGCAAGTTTGCCAATTTCCGGATCGGCTCTTTCCAGATCGACAATAAAGTGGTGCTGCGGCTGAACGGCAAACGCGCCTGGATCTTCCATGGCGACGTTTTTGACGTGACCATGCAATACTCAAAATGGCTGGCCAAACTGGGGGCCATTGGCTACGACACGCTCATTCTCATAAACACCTTAGTGAATTGGATCGCGGTGAAACTGGGCAGGGAAAAAATATCCCTTTCCAAACGCGTGAAAGATAGCGTGAAATCCGCCGTGAAGTTCATCAATGATTTTGAGGTAACGGCCGCCGACATTGCCATCGAGAACCAATACGACTACGTTATTTGTGGCCATATTCACCATCCCGAAATGAAAAAGATCACCACCGAGAAAGGTGAAGTTATTTACTTAAATTCGGGTGACTGGATTGAAAATCTAACGTCCCTGGAGTACGACGCAGGCCAATGGCGCATCTACCGCTACAGCGAAGATGCCCAGGCGCAAGCGGTAAAGCTCCCCAAGCGTCTCAACGAGAACCTGGACAACGAAAAGATTTTCAAAGGACTGGTCAACGAATTCTTAAACCTGAAAAAGTGAAGATCTTATACGCCATCCAAGGCACCGGCAACGGCCACCTCGCCCGCGCCGAAGACATCATCCCCGCCCTGAAGCAACATGGCGACCTCGACCTGTTTGTGAGCGGTTCCCAAGCGGATATCAAGCTGTCCTATCCCGTGAAATACAAATCGAAAGGACTGAGTTTTATTTTTGGCACCAATGGGGGGATAGACTTCGTGAAAACCTTCAAGCGAAACAGCTCGAAGGAAGTCTACAAAGAGATCAAGAAATTCCCGGTTGAGAAATACGACTTGGTGATCAATGACTTCGAGCCCGTGTCGGCCTGGGCCTGTCGCAAGCGAGACATTCCTTGCGTCGGGTTGAGCCATCAGTCTGCTTTGCTGTCGTCTAAGATTCCAACGCCGCGAAAGATCGACCCGGTAGGGGAGTGGGTGCTTCACAATTATGCGCCTGTGGAGAAGTATGTTTCATTTCATTTCGATCGCTACGACAACAACATGTTTACCCCGGTTATCCGTAGCGCGGTAAGGAAAAGCAAGGTCGAAACGAAAGATCACTACACCGTTTATTTGCCCGCTTACGACGATAAGAAACTCGTGCCGTTGCTCACACGCATTCCGCAGGTGCGCTGGCATATTTTCTCCAAACACGCAAAAAAGCCGTATCATGTGGGCAAGCTCTCCGTGTACCCTGTGAGCAAGGACGAGTTTGCGGCCAGCATGACCTCTGCTACGGGCGTTTTGTGCGGCGCTGGTTTTGAAACACCGGCGGAGGCACTTTACCTTGGAAAAAAATTGTTGGTGGTGCCGATGAAATCTCAATTGGAGCAACATTACAATGCCGCCTCGCTGAAGCAATTGGGCGTGCCCGTGCTGAAAAAAGTCAAGAAGAAAAGTCTCGAAAAGATCATCGAATGGCTCGATACCGACACCCGCGTGACGGTAAATTACAACGACAACACCGCCGAGGCTGTTGCGCTAGCCGTGTCGTTGGGCTCCCAAAAATAAGAAACATTAAACTTTTCATAACTGCCTTGTAAAGGTGGGGTAATAACTGTTTCCTACTTTGTCGTTCGTTAAAGATATGAGCGACAAGAAATCATTTCGGGTATTGTTGGTAGACGACGACAGGGACATTCTGGAGCTGCTGGAATACAATCTCGAAAAGGAAGGATTCAAGGTAAGGTCCATCGACGACAGCCTCCAGGCCATCGACGTCGCCAAAGAATTCCGCCCCGACCTCATCATTCTCGACATCATGATGCCACACCCCAACGGCATAGAGATTTGCAAAGCTCTGCGCGCCCTCAAGCGTTTTGAAGAAACCTATATTTTTTTCCTCACCGCAAAGTCGGAAAGTTATTACCAGGAGGCCGCGCTCGATACGGGCGGTGATGACTACATTGAAAAAGTGATCGGACTTCGCGCCCTTACTTACAAAGTGAACACGGTGTTGAAACGCAATTTTGTGATTCGCAAAAGCATCCGCGAGCTGAAGATCGGCGACCTGGTGATCAACCGGAAGCTGAGCTCTGTAAAAATGAAGGAGGCAGAGATCACGCTGAGCCGGCCCGAATTTGAATTGCTATTCTTCTTTGCGCAGAATCCCCGCAAAGCCATTTCTCACGAAAGTCTTCTCCGGAACATCTGGGGCTCTGAGATCTATTTGTTCGACACTTCCATCGACGTCTACATCGAAAACCTGCGCCAAAAACTTGGCCTCAACCTGATCCACCGGACCTCTGATAACCGTTACCGGTTGGATATTCGATAGTACCCGTGAGATAAATTAAGCCGAAGGTGCAGAGGCGCAAAGTCAACGCAGAGAAATTCTTCGTACATTTTTGCGTTGACTTTGCGCGTTAGCGCGCCTTTCTGTGCTCACCGAAGCTTAGCAAAGGAGATGTGGTTAAACTTTACTCCACAAATTCGATCGTATTGATCTTCGCGATATCCTCGTTGGGCTTCTCCGGCTTCACCACCACAAAGAATACGTTATGCATCCCAGACACAGGCTTCTCGAACGTTGCTGTGGTCGTTCCGGGTTTATCAAATCCGCCGGTCGATTTCACGCTCGCTTTTCCAATCACAGGTCCGGCCTGCGAATCCATGCGCACTTCGATGAATCCCTCTTTGTCGGAGGCATATTCGAAAGAAACCTGGCGGATGCCAGTGAGGTCGATGTTTTTGAGGAGCATAAAGGCTTTGTGATCACCGGCGGTAAGATTATTGCCAAACCGTGAGAATCCCACCTGCACATCCGTATAGATCGTTTTCATTTTTGCGTGGCGTAGCGTCACCACATCGGTTTGAGAAACGGGTCCGATGCCGTGTGCGCCTTTGTCGGTATACACCGCTGTCAACCGGTAGATGCCACGGGGCTCGTCTTCGCGATTGTCGGTCAAGGCCACGGTACCTTGAAGCGGCAGGTTGGACTTTTCTTTCTTCGTCCGCGAAAGCGACAAGATGTATTTCACCATCTCGTTGACATCTTTTTCATCCAGCTGCGGGTGGGCCGCCATCACGTGTTCTGTTCCCCACACCCCGCCACCACCAGCAATGATCTTCTTGGTGAGTGTGGCCACGGCGTCCGGTTTATCGATGTAGCGTTGCGACACAGCTTGATAGGAGGGACCAACCGAAACCTTGTCCAAGGTATGACACGCCTTGCAGTCGCTTCCCGCGATCAATGAATAGCCGATCGGCACATTCCCAGTTGCCGCGATGCCTTCTGATTTTCCATTCGCATCCACGTTGACCGGCTCGGGAATGTATTCGTAAGAAACGTGCACCGCTTTTGGGTCGATCTTGCCATCCTCGTGGTCGGTCACTTTCACAGCATAGCTGAAGGGCTTCTTGGGCCAGAAAAACGACCGGTTATTATGTGACGTGATGGCTACCAGCGGACGGTCATCACCCGCCTTCACGATGATCGTGTCGGTGTCGGTCAGGCCGGCTTTGTCCTTGACGCGCAAGATGGCGGTGTAGGTGCCCGGTGTCGTATAGGTATATTTCGGGTTGGCCTCGGTCGAGCCGACGGTCTTGCCATCGAACAGCCATTCATAGCGGATGGCATCGTCATCGTCAGGGTCGCTGGTGCCGGCGCTGCTAAAAAGAACCCGCAGCGGTGTCTCACCCACAGCCTCGCGTACAACGGGCAGGTTCCGAAGCTCGGAGGTAAGAAATACTTTTTTGCTCAATTCAGCTTGTGCTACCGAATCCGTGACGCGGGCACTGGCCTGGGGTGGTCTGTTGCCGGTATTGTATTCGATCTTCACAAGCCGTGCGTCGTCGTTGTCGGCACCGTATACCGAACCATATTCCAGCATGTACATCACCCCATCGCTGCCAAAAGCCAGGTCGATGGGTCTCCTGAAGTCGCCGTTCGCCGACATGAAGGGTTCACTGCGCACATAATTTTCGTTCTTATCGAAACGCAGGGCCAGCACCCAGTTGCGCATCCAATCGAAAACAAATAGTGCGCCGTCATAGTAGTCGGGGAATTTGTTTTTCGAAGGAGAATCTTTGTCGTAGGTATAAAACGATCCGGCCATGGCGCTGCGGCCACCCTGACCCAGCTCGGGAAACTCTTTGGAGGCCGCATAAGGATACCAGATCATGGCCGGTTGAGCGGGCGGCAGCTCCTGGAGGCCGGTATTGTTGGGGGAATTGTTTATGGGTTTTGCCGGATCGAAGCGCGGGCCTGCAGTTTGCTTGGCAAAATCCCAATCGGCGTAAGCATAATTGTTTCCCACAAAGTAGGGCCAGCCGAAATTACCAGCCTTCTTGGCCTGATTAAATTCGTCGTAACCACGGGGACCCTGTACACTGTCTTTGCCCGCATCGGGTCCGATCTCTCCCCAATACAAAACAGAGGTCTTCGGATTGACAGCAATGCGATAAGGATTGCGGCAACCCATCACATAGATCTCGGGCAGGGTCTTTTCTTTTCCTTTGGGAAACAGATTGCCTTCGGGGATGGTGTACGTGCCATCGGCCTCGGGATGAATGCGAAGTACCTTGCCTTTTAAGTCGTTGGTGTTGGAGGGGCCGCGTTGGGCGTCCTGTGAATAGTATTGCTTGTCCGGTCGTTCATCCAGCGGAGGGTAGCCATTGGCGGGGAAAGGGGTTGAGCTGTCGCCGGTGGACAAGTAGAGATTTCCATCCTTGTCCCAGGCCAGTGAACCGCCATGGTGAGAGCCGCTGTTTTCCTGTACGGGCACTTTTAACAGGACCTTTTCAGATGCCAGGTCGAGTGTATTATCCTCTTTCAAAACGAAGCGCGAAAGATTAAAAATGATCGGCTCTTTGTCGGTGGGAGGAGAGTAGTACAGGTAGATGTAAGGTTGTTTTGGGAAACCCGGATCCAAGGTCACGCCAATGAGGCCGGTGCCGCCCTTGATACACACGTCGAAGCGATGTACGATTTTATATTCGCCGGTTTTGGAATTATACAGGCTCAGGTTGGCGCTGCGCAATTCCGTAAAGAAGATGCGGCCGTCGTTGGCCACGGCGAGTTCCATCGGGGTGTTGAGGTCGTTGACCAGTGTGGTTTTGACAAACCGGTTTTCTTCGGGAGTGACCACCGAATATGACTTGCTGTAGTCCAGGACACCATTGCCCATGGCATATTTAATACCGCCCAGAAGATGCTCCACGTACAGGGGTTCGGTATAGCTGGAATCCACGTGGCCGCTGGCGGTATAGAACGCCCGGCCGCCGTCGAACTCGTGATACCAGGCGATGGGGTGGTTGGCGCCGTTGGTTCCACCTTCATAGGTGTTTTCGTCCAGGTAGGCCAGCACTTTTATGCCCGGATAGAAGGAGCGGTAGTTATACCATTCGTCCTTGCGTTCCCAATGGTCGGGGAGGCCTTTGGTGGAAATATGGGTTTTGTCGGTCACATTGATGGTCGCCATGCGGATGTTGGAGTTGTGTGGATGGCTGGAGAAAAAGGCACCCATCAATTTTCCATACCAGGGCCATTCATACTCCGTATCAGCTGCAGAGTGAATGCCAACGTAGCCGCCACCCGCCTGAATGTAGCGTTCGAATGCAGCTTGCTGTTCGGCATTCAGCACGTTGCGCGTGGTGTTGTTGAACACGACGGCGTGATAGTTTTTCAGACTGTCGTCGATGAAGTATGCGGCGTTTTTAGTGGTGTCGACGGCAAATCCATTTTCTTTCCCCAACTTTTGGATCGCGGCGTCCGCAAAAGGGATGGACGAGTGTTTCCATCCTTTCGTTTTGGAAAACACCAGCACGCGCGGAGGCGTGGGTTTCCCGGTGTTGCAGGAATGGAGGACTAGCGAGGAGGCGACGAGAATAAGAAACGGACCGAGCCGTTTCAGAAATTTTGGTAAGAACATGGTGGTTTGGTTATCGTGCTGATAAAGTAGTGAAAAAACACACATTGCCCAGGAGATACTTTGCCGCTGGAGGGACTGGCTTTTAAAAGGAAATTAGGCCAGAGAGAAATGTGCGGCGAGTATTTTTTTCAGGACATCAAGCTTAAGCCCTTCACTATTTTTTGAATTCAGGTAGCCAAAAAGCCATCAAAGGATTTTTTAACCTGAGTAAAATGCACCTGTTCGGCAGCTTTCCTTCAAAGAGAATAAACATGCCCACGTTCCAAGCAGTAGCAACCTTGGCCTTACCCCGCCGCTGGTAGCTGAAATTACCCGTTGCTGGAAGAGTGGCAGGGTCACAGGATAATGGACCTGAATTTCTTCGACAAATCCGGACCGAATGTTACATGAGCCATGTAATGTTTCAATCGCGTACCTGGGAGAAACTGCAAAATGGCTAGTTTTGGGGTGTTACTTAACACAGGTGTGGGTTATTAATCAGGTGAGGCTTGTTAATGGACGGGGCGATGTGCAGTGAATAGAATAACTTCATAATCGGGAAAAAGCATACCCTCGACATTCTCCTGCCATCGTTATAATTCTTATCTTTATCTTCGTAAACAATAACGTCTATAGAAAGTTTTTTATGGTTACTTTATCAAAACAAGGGACGGCTACGCTTCGCGCCATTTTTTTAGCTGCTTTTTGCCTCATCGGCTCCCTGACTTTCGCACAAACCACTTATTACGCTCGCCAGAACGGTAACTGGGCTACCCCGTCAACATGGTCCACCGTGTCTTGTTCCGGTGCAGCTGCAACCACCGTACCGGGATCGACCTCCAATGTGGTGATCTGCGCGGGGCGCACGGTGACTGCGTCTTCTAATACGAGCACGACCGTGGCCAACGTGACCATCCAGGCTACGGGTATTCTAACCCGGACGGGCAACGGTCATATTTACATGAATTCATTAGTGCTGGATGGCCTCGTGGACGGCAACGGTCAGGGCGATCTCCGGATGGGAAATACGGCAGGATCTACGCTTAGCGGAACCGGGGTTTACAGTGTCGACAATGGCAGCAGCGATATCCGCCTCCAAAGTAACGTAACCATTCTCGCAGGTACCGACCTCACCTTCGACGATGATGGCACCTTTCGTATCAATGGAAAAACCGCAACCAACAACGGCAAAATTTCCATCATCACACCTTCGAACTTTTCCGGCAACGGAATCTTCCTGAATAATACAACAACATCCTATTTGCTGTACAGTCGGGGCGCTAATTTTGGCGGAACCACGCTCAATGCTGCCAACACAGGCAACACAGTTGAATTCAAACCCACTTCAGGCTCCAGAACAATGGGTGGCGCAGGAAGTTTTTATCATTTGATCATCAGCGGGGCAACTTCCAACTGCAGCGCCGCCACAACCATTCGGGGCAACCTCACCATTAACGCCGGTGCTACCTTGAACTCCAACGGAAGGGACATTAGTATTGCCGGCAATTGGACCAATAACGGCTCGTTTACCGAGGGTACTAGAAAAGTAACTTTCAACGGCAGCGCGAACAACCAAACCGTTACAGCCGAAACATTCTACGACCTCACCATCAATAACACATTCGCTAGCGGTAAGGTTACGGCCACCGGGAATATCAGTATCACCAACGGCCGCACGTTGACGATGACCTCCGGTATTTTCGACATGCAAACCAATACGCTCACGCAAACTGCTGGCTCGGCCAAACTGACTGCGAGCGGGGGGGATCTTCGCATGGCAAAGACGGGAGTGACGCTGCCTGAACTTACCGGAACCTACACGATCACCGGGGGAACGATCACCTTCAGTGGATCGGGTGCCCAGACGGCAAGAGCCCTTAACACAGGCTCCAGTACGTATTATCACATTGCCTTCAGCGGTGGTGGTACCACTACACTTGCCGGGGACATTACGGTTAAGGGTAACTGGACGAATACAGGAAACACGGTGACAGGCAACGTGATCACGACCTTTGGTGGCACAGGGACGCAGACCATAACCAACACTGCGGGTCAGATCTTTTACACCCTTAAGACAAACACCACTGGGCCTTTGACCCTGGCGGCTTCAACGAATGCTACGGTTTCCAATACCCTCAACATGACGTCAGGTAATATCAATCTGAATGGTCAAACCCTTCAATTGGGTAATGGAAGTGGTGCGGCGCTTTCCCGCACTGCGGGAATTTGCTATGGTGGCTTCTTCAAGAGATATTTCCCTGCCGCTACGGCCATCAGCCCGACGGCAGGATCGTTGTATGGTTTGTTCCCGGTTGGAAGCTCAGTGAGCTATCGACCGGTTCAGGTGACCTCAACAGCCAACGCTACAACCGGCGGATATGTGATTGTTGAACACAACGATGCTTTAACCACTGTAGATGTTAGCTATAATGACAATGAGGGTACGGCGATCCAGCGGGTTACCGACATGAACGATTTGATCTCTACTTCGGGACTTGTAGGAGGAACATACACGCTAAGTGTGACCATGGGTTCACTCTCGAGTCAGGGCGTAGTTTCTGATTTGAAACTGGAGACACAGGATGGCCCCCCGTATGGCGTCGGTACACACGTTACCTCAACAGGCACGCCAGCTTCACCTGTGGTAGCCCGGTCTGGATTGGCCGCAGGTGATTTCAACCATACGTTCGTTCTGGGTACAAAAAACGCCAGTGCGACGCCCATGGTAGCGTCTTATTACTCCAGAATAACCGGCACGTGGACAGGCACCTCGACATGGTCACTGACTAACGGTGGCCCGAGTTGCACTTGTGTTCCTTCATCGTCGTCAATTGTGTACATCACCTCCGGAACAGTGGTGACGATTACAACCGGTGCTCAGACAGTCGATTTTGTGTTTATCAAATCCGGAGGGACACTGAACTCCTCATCCGGCTCCTTGACTGCTAACTACGACATGTCCACGGAAGGTAGCGGCAAATTTGGAGCGGGAGGAACTACTGCCTGGACAATCAAAAGAGATCTTACATTTTCCGGAACGGGTACATCTACATCAACTGTGGCCATAAACGTTACCGGTGACCTTGAAATTGATGCCGGTACTACTTTTAATACAACCAGTGCCTTATCCGTTGCTGGCGATGAGATTACCATCGATGGAACACTGGGTATTGGCTCGAGTACGCTGACCCTGTCAGGGGCCAACGCCACCATTTCCGGTTCTGCGGGAAGTATCACGGGGACATCTTCGGCTAATATAAATTTCACTACCTCTAAGAGCATTCTGTCGGGAAGCAGTTTGACAATTCAACCCAACATCAACTTGTCTTCTGGAGTTGTATTAACCAATTCGGGTACCGTTACCCATTCCGGAAACCTAACAGGCGCCGCCGCTTCATCCACATGGGTTAACGACGCCGGCTCCGTTTATAACGTCACCGGTGCCGTGCTCGCAACCGGCGTGCTCAACACCGATGCGATTCCCAACTTGGTAAACTACAATGGAAGTGGTGCCCAAACCGTCAAAGCGCCCAACACCACGTACTATGATCTTCAAATATCCAACGCAGGCACAAAGTCCCTCACCGGAAATTTGACAGTTGACAACTCACTGACGATCCAAGATGCTGCCATTCTGGATGCGAGCACGTTCACACTCGGTGGCGGCGGGGATTTAAACATGACGGGAACGTCTCAACTTCTCATCGGCAGAACCAATACCGGAACCTATCCTGAAATGACCGGCGGCTATAACCTCGACGGCGGCACGATCACGTTCAACCAAGCCGGCACCGGAACCTATAGCGCGCTGGCGGTAGATTACTACAACCTTTCGTTTGCCGGAAGCAGCTCAGCTACCTTTGATTTTCCTTCAGGAGGTAACGTCGTGAACAACTTGAGTGTGACCCTTGGTGGAACCGCCAAGATGAGCGTGGTGGTCGATCTTGTTGTAGGCAACACGTTTACATTCAACAGTCCCAGCTCAAACACGTCAACCCTGGGAGCGAACGTGACCGTGGGATCATTTGCCATGTTGGCCGGAAAACTTTCAACAACTGGAACTTTTGTGTTCGAAATAAACGACGGCGACTGGACTTATAACACCGGTGCGACGTTCACCGAAGCCACTACAACCAGCGTGCTCTTCTCCAGTGTTAATGATCAAAACATTGGCGGAACTCAGGCTACTTCGTTAACGAACCTGGAACTTAACAACTCCGGCCCTACAGGCGTTACACTGGCAAAAGGTCTTAACCTGAGCGGTATATTAACGTTTACAGGAGGTAACCTGATCAGCTCCAGCGCAAACATGCTCGTCATGGCTGCCGGCTCGTCCGTTACCACGCCCTCCAACGACAGCTATGTTGACGGGCCGATGCAAAAAGTTGGTAATACAGACTTTACGTTCCCGGTGGGTAAGGATGGCGAATATCGTCCCATTGCCATCACGGGGATAACGACGGCCAGCCCGACATTCCAGGCAGAGTATTTCCACAGCAACCCCGACGCCAGCTACAGCCTCGCCAGCAAAGATGCTACCCTGATCCGTATGCAAACCAGCGAATACTGGATCCTGGCCCCCACGATAGTGGGCCCTCAAGCCTTTGTTTGGCTCAGTTGGGATGACTTTTCCGGATGGGTTAATGACTTGACCAGTATTCGTGTGGCCCGCTGGAATGGCACCACCTGGAAGGATCACGGCAACGGCGGAACCACGGGCAACGTATCGCCCGCCACCGGCACGGTGAGAAGCTCAGCGATTGTGACATCGTTCAGTCCCTTTACCTTGGGCTCCGGAAACGGCAACAATCCCTTGCCCGTAGAGCTGCTCGCGTTCACAGCCAAGCTGGATGGAACCCAGGTGTTGTTGGATTGGAACACGGCTTCCGAGCTCGACAACGACTACTTCACCATCGACAAAACCAAGGACACGAAAAAATTTGCCGAGGTCGCTCGCATCCAAGGTGCGGGCACTACCAACCTGCCTTCGGTTTATTCTACGATCGACAAAACACCTTATACAGGCGTGTCGTACTATCGTCTGCGTCAGACCGACTTTGAAGGACGCGTAACCGATATGGGTATGGTGGCGGTCAATAATACCGGCGGCACAGAAACACAGACGTTGATCGTTTTCCCCAACCCGGCGCAAAACGTACCGCTCAATGTTAATCTCCGCGGTTATGGCTCGGGCGAACAGATTGCCCTGGATATGAGAGACGCCAAAGGACAAACGATGTTGTCCAAGGCGTTGGCGACGGAGAATACAGGCGAGTTGATCTATGCTGTGGATACCACAGTCCTGTCACCTGGCGTGTATATACTGACGGTTCGCGGAAGCCTGGGACCCATCAGCGTTAAAGTCGTAATACAATAGCATTGCTTCTCCATTTTGAAAAGGCAGGACATTAGTCCTGCCTTTTTTGTTGTGCGATACTTTAAAAGTGGGCGAAAAAATAGTCGGAAATGAAAAAAGATCGGGCTGCGGGTTTTTGAATAGTATTTTGATAGCCAGGCGCTTGATGCCATGGTGTTTGAATCTGCAAATGAAGCCTGAATTACATCTTATCGATTATGCAGGAAAAAAAATTTGCATAACCCTTTCGAATTAAATTTCCTTTGTACCATAGCTTCACCGTTATGGTCACGAAAAAGAACATCAAAACCGTGGTCTTCAATATTTTCTCGGGATACTCTTTTCGGAAAAGGGTGACGGCCGAGCCGGGTGGCGACCTGCGGGTCATCCAAATGAAAGATCTTTCCAATCGCTACACGGCCATCAAGACCGACACGCTCACCCCTGTGCTTTCCCGAAAGATCAGTCCCAATTCCTTTCTTCAACCGGGCGATATTCTTTTCATTGCGAAAGGTGCGCATAACTATGCCATTGTGTTTGAACTGAACCTCCCGAAAGCAATCGCTTCGTCTGCATTTTTTGTATTGCGACCCGATCCTGAAAAAATTGTGCCGGCGTACCTGGCTTGGTATCTTAACCAATCTACCGTCCAGCGATTTTTTTTGAACAATGCTTCGGGGGCTTATATGCCTAACGTCGCAAAGACAACCCTGGAGCGGGTCACGGTGATCATCCCTTCGGAAGATATTCAGCGCAAAATTGTGAGCATCGATAAATTGGTGAAAAAAGAAGAACTTCTTTTGAAGCGAATCATGCAGAAGAAGCATCGCGTCGTTACCCAGGCACTGATGAAAATTGTTGAAACAAAATAAGGAAAGACAATGGAAGAAATGGCTCAGGAACGTATCAACAGGTTGGTGACCCTCGCGGGGAAATCATTTTTCGGCCACGCCCATTCGCGCGAGCAACTTCACCAGGTTATGGCCGTGTTGCTGCTAAAGCACGCCAGTGATCGTTGGAATAAGACGCACAAGATGCTTCGCGAAAAACTTGGCGACGATGATGCAGCGATCGATCAACGAATGAAACGTCTCCGGTTTCCGCTGTTGTGGGAGAATAGGATCGAGCACTTGTTTGATCACCGAAATCATCCCGGATTTGTGGCAAGGATCGACAACGCATTTTCTGACATGGTGAGCGGGAGCCGTGGCGTGTTGGATGAGGTTTTCAAGGAGATCAATTTTAATGCGCCGGCATTGGGACAGCGAAACCGGAAGTTGAAAACGCTGATCGCCGATATTGCCAACCCAATGCTCGATCTGAGCGATGATTTTCGCCTTGGGGAGGCCGTTTCGTGTCTTCTGGAAAGTTTTTTTAACGGGTTGCCTACAGTTGGCGAGCACTACACGCAGCGCAAGGTTTCGATGTTGCTGGCCAGGTTGTTGGACCCGCAGGAAGGCATGCAGATCTGTGATCCGTTTATGGGCACAGGATCGACGTTGATCGAAACAGCCAAACACGTGCGCGGCCCCAATGGAATGCGTTCAAGGAATGTTTCACTCTACGGCCAGGACAATAACCGGGAGGCCTGGACCACAGCGAAGCTCAATTTTCTTCTTCACCATTGGGATGATGTGCACCTGGGAGTGGGGGATATTTTTAATAACCCCCTTCACCTTGAGCATGGTGGGTTGATGCGTTTTGACATCGTTGTCGGGGCGCCACCCATGGAGGCGGAAGGGCCGACGGCTGAAGAGGCGAGACGCGATCCCTATCAGCGGTTTTTGAGGGGCTGTCCGCCAAAGGGCAGGGGAGATTTTGCATACATTCTGCATGCTGTCGAGACGCTTGGGCCGGGGGGAAGAGCGGGGCTTGTTGTTCCGCAAGGCGTGCTGTTCAGAGGCCAGCGGGAAGGGGTGATCCGGCGATCGCTAATCGAAGAGAACCTCATCGATGCCGTGATTGCTTTGCCGCAGCATCAGGTCTATGGCATGGGAGTTCCCGCCGCTATTATAATTTTCAATAAAGCGCGTAAAACAAAAAGCGTCGTGTTCATCGATGCGAGCAAGAAACAAACCATCGGCAGGAAAGCTATGAGATGGAGTGACGAAGACATTGACCGGATCGTTTCCATCTACCGCAAGCGGGAGAGCGTTGCAAAATATGCCTATGTGTCGTCGCAGGCTCAGATCCGGAATAATCAATTCAACCTAAGCGTTTCCCGTTACGTCGGTAGCGATAGAGGTGATGAGTTGTCGACAGCTATTATTTTGAATGAAGACGACATCCTGAAATTGGAGTCCGAATTGGGGCAAGTCAGGAACGACATTCGGATAGAGCTGCGCAACCTGCTGGGCAGCGATGGAGACGACATTCTATCGATCGTGAATGAACCCCTACCGCCATACGTACGCGAAATAGGTCTGGTAATGATATGGAAGAACGGGCAACTTGGAATTTTGATGGTGGATGTGGCCTCATTCTTCGACCGGAGAAACGATGAACAGACACGAGTGCCTCAGAAAATCTCCTACCTCAGGAAAAGCAACAAGAACAGGCAGCCCTTTAAAAAGGCTGCACGCTCAAAAAAGCCGAAGGAGGTTCTACAGGAAGAAGCAACAATGATTTAGATTAAGCCTATATGCCGACCACGAATGAGCATGACCACACCACTGTGATATTACCAAAATCTTCGCGATTGACGATGGAGATTGTAGAGCAATTGGATCAACTATTGAACTCGTCGACCGCCGAGGAATACCGGAACACCCTTTTAGAGGTGTATCACCTCTACATCTTGCACGAGCACGGTCATCTTCCGGTTCATTTTGACAGCATGGCGAACCATATGTACGCGCTGACCGAGTTTTTCAGAATAACGGAAGCTGAAATGCGTAAAAAGCCCGACCATTAGCCCACGCGTAGGGGCTGCGGCCACCAAAGCGAATCACTTCACAAACCTGGTAAAAAACGCGATGGCTTCCGGATTCTTCAGCGCACCGGCATTCACCACCTCCTTCACGGCCTTTCCCATCAAGACCTTCTTCACCGGGGTCTCTGTTTTCTTGCCGCTGAGTGTATAAGGAATGTCCGGCACAGCGATGATCTCATCCGGCACATGCCGGGGGCTGTAGTCGTTGCGCAAGGTAGTGTTGATCTTTGTCTTAATGGCATCGTTCAACGACGCGCCGTCTTGCATCACCACGAACAAGGGCATCCAAAATTGTCCGCCCTCTTTTTCCAGGCAAATGATCAGACTGTCCTTTACTTCTTTCACTTTGTCGACTGCCCGGTAGATCTCGCTCGTTCCAATGCGCACGCCGCCGCGGTTGAGGGTGGCGTCCGACCGGCCATAGATCACCACACCCTGGCGCGGTGTGATCCGCGCCCAGTCACCATGCCGCCACACGCCGGGGAAGGTCTCGAAATAGCTTTCCGTATAGCGCTTGAAGGCGGAGTCGTTCCAAAAATAGATCGGCATCGAAGGCATGGCTTGGGTGATCACCATTTCGCCAACTTCGTCCTTGATCGCTTCCCCGTTCTCGTCAAAAGTTTCCAACGCACAACCCAGGGCCCTGCACTGAATCTCCCCGGCATAGACCGGCCATATCGGGTTGCCCCCTACAAAAGCGCTGCACACATCCGTGCCCCCGCTCATAGACACCAACCAGATCTCCGGTTTCACTTCTTTATATACCCACGTAAATCCTTCCGGTGGCAACGTGCTTCCGGTAGAACTGATCGAGCGCAGCTGCGAGAGATCAAAGTCACGCGCGGGAGCAATGCCGGCTTTCATGTTGGCCAATAGATAGCCCGCGCTTGTGCCGAAGTGATGAATGCCCACCTCCTCCGAAAACTGCCACAAGGCGTTCAAATCAGGGAATGCGGGGCTGCCGTCATAAAGCACCATCACGCCCCCGGCCAGCAGGCTGCCGTGAATGTAATTCCACATCATCCAGCCCGTGGTGGTATACCAGAAGCAGCGGTCGCCCGCGCGGAAGTCGTTGTGAAACGTACCGTACTTCAATTGTTCCAGGAGGATGCCGCCTTGCGAGTGTACGATGGCTTTTGGCAAACCAGTGGTCCCCGAAGAATAGAGCACCCACAACGGATGGCCAAAAGGCACCCGTTGAAAGATAAGGGGCAACGCCTTGTTGCGCGTCACCTCTTCCCAATGCACGATCGTTACTTTGGGATGGATGAACGCGGTGTTATTTTCCGCCAGCACGATCACGGTCTCCACCGTGGGCAATGCCTGCAGCAATTCTTGTATGGTTGTGGTCTTGTCAAACACCTTACCACCGTAGCGATAGTGGTCCACGGCAATCAGCACCTTGGGTTCGATCTGTGCAAAGCGGTCGATCACCGCCGGTGTGCCAAAGTCGGGCGAGCAACTGGACCAGGTAGCTCCCAATCCACTCGCGGCCAGAAAAGCGGCCGAAGCTTCAGGGATGCAAGGCATATAGGCCGCCACACGATCGCCTGCCTTCACCCCACGGCTCGCCAGGTAATGCTGCAAGGCCGCCACCTGTCCCTTCAACTCTTCCCACGACACTTCCCGCACATCGCCCGTTTCGCCTTTAAACACAATGGCCGGCTGCTTCGTCGTGGCCTTGCGAAAGATATGTTCCGCATAGTTCAACCGCGTGCCTTCAAACCACTGCGTGTGGGGCATAGGCTGGCCGTTGGTAACGGTCTTGTAGGAGCCGTCGTGGAGGATGTCGAAGTATTGCCACACGTGGTCCCAGAATTGATCGGGCTCTGTTGTGGACCATTCCCACAGTTGGCTGTAGTTGTTCACCTGCATGTGCTTCTTGCTTCCCAGCCAGCGCATGAAGGCCGTCAGGTTGGCTTGGTCGATAGCCGTTTGAGAGGGTGTCCAGAGTGGGGTCGGGGTCTTCATGCTAGCCTAATATCTTCATTGCCGCGATCTTATCTAAGTGGAGCTGTTCCTTCAAGGCTTCCAGGTCGTTGAACTTGATGTCGCCGCGGATCAGCTTGTGAAAGTGGACGGTGAGCGATTCGCCGTAAATGTCCTGGGCAAAGTCGAAGATATTCACTTCGATGTTGCGTTTCACACCGTTCACGGTCGGTCGGTTGCCGATGTAGAGCATGCCCTTGTAGCGTTTGTTGGCATGGTCCACCGTCACGGCGTAGATGCCATCGGCGGGGATCAGTTTGTAGGCGGTGTCCACTTCAATGTTGGCCGTGGGGTAGCCCAGCAAGCGACCCAGTTTGTCGCCCATCACCACGCGACCGGTCAGGCTGTAGAAGTTGCCCAGGAAGTGGGTAGCCGTGTCGATGTCGCCATCCTCCAGCGCTTGCCGGATCTTGGTCGAGCTCACCCCCACATGATCGATGTCCTGCCGCGGGATCTCTTCCACGGCAAAGCCATACTTCGGACCGTCGGCCAGCAGTTGCTCGAAGCTGCCTTCGCGGTTCTTTCCAAAGTGATGGTCGTGGCCGATCACCAGCTTCCGGGTGCCGATCGTGTTCACAATAATTTGGGTAATAAACTCCTCCGACGACAACTGCGAAAACTCTTTCGTGAACGGTATCCGAACCAGGTGATGGATCCCCTGGGCCTTCAACAGGGCTGCCTTTTCCTCGAAGGTGTTCAACAATTTCAGCGACGTATGTTCCGGGTGCAACACCAACCGTGGGTGGGGCCAGAAGGTGATCACCACCGTTTCGCCCCCGTTTTTCCCTGCTGTTTCGCGCAGCCGCGACAAGATCTTCTGATGGCCCACGTGCACGCCGTCGAACGTCCCGCTGGTCACCACCGCATAGTTCAGCCGCACAAAATCATCGATACCGTGATAGATCTTCATGAGTTTCCTCTTTTGGAAAGGTAAAGGTATACATTTTTAAAAAGCCCAAAACGCAGCCACCGCCAGGCCGTGTGCCCTCCGTTGGAAGATATTAAGAATCAAATGTATAGCATGGGGGCCTGCCCCCGAGGCGGGGGCACCGGGCTCTCCGTTCCAAGTCCTCGCCCCGCGCACCGCCCGGCCCGTCGCTGTGGGCTTTCCACTGCGATCCCTGGCCCGGGTGTTCCCCTTGGTGGATGGTGACAGGTGGCGGTCGAGTGTGTTGCCTTGGAGTTATGCTGTGTTTGGGGAGTGTGTTGTCCGGCTGTGAGAAAGCGAAGTCCCCGAGGCGGGAGACTTCGCTTTGGCGGAGGGTCGGCATATTAATGCCATCCTTTTGACGCATACCACCTCTACGATGTCGCAATTATAGCCATCATGTCACGCGCCGTCTGCAGACATTTGTGATAACAAAAACAATCACTTTAAATAATATCAATATGAGCAAAGTTAAAGTAACAGCATTTTCAGTTTCACTGGATGGTTATGGAGCTGGACTTGATCAAAGCAAGGAGAACCCTTTAGGTAGGAGAGGCGAAGAACTTCATGAGTGGATCTTCCCAACCCGGATGTTTCAGAAAATGTATGGAGAAGAAGAAGGAACGAAAGGAGTGGATAATGACTTTGCGGAAAGATCATTTGACAACCTCGGTGCGTGGATCATGGGACGCAACATGTTCGGGCCCATTCGCGGACCCTGGCAGGATGATGAATGGAAAGGTTGGTGGGGCAAAAATCCTCCCTATCATGTTCCGGTATATGTTTTAACAAATCATGCCAGACCATCCATCCACATGGAGGGAGGAACGGTATTTCACTTTGTTACCGGCGGTATCGAATCCGCGCTTGAAGCAGCCATGAAATCCGCCAACGGAAAAGATATACGCATCGGTGGAGGAACATCAACCATTCATCAATTCTTGCAAGCCGGTTATATCGATGAAATGCATCTTGCTTTTGCGCCTGTATTTCTCGGCGCCGGAGAACACTTCTTTGCGGGAATTGACTTGCCGCGGCTGGGATTCACGGAAACAAAAGCCGTGTATGGCGAGCGGGCAACCCATGTGATTTTAAAGAAAGCATGATGTCGCGATCACCCTTCAATCTGTCGTTTTCTACCTCAGTGGATAACATTTTTTTTGTCACCTTTGTTTTGTTGAAGTTAACACAACATGCAGTGGAGCAGCACCACTTAAAAAACGGGCGCATCCGAAAAGCCTGACGAGTAGGAAAAAAAGAATAAATAAGTCTCTCATGTCCAACAGTGTCTCCCTACATAGAATACTAAAAGCAGAACCAGAAAAAGTATTCCGCGCCTTTACACAAGCTTCGGCCATCGCGTCGTGGTTGCCTCCCTACGGCTTTCTTTGCACAGTCCACCAAATGAGTGCCGAGAAAGGCGGTTCATTCCGGATGTCATTCGAAAACTTTTCAACCGGCCACAGTCACTCCTTCGGAGGCACATACCTGGAAGTAAAGCCCGGTGAATTTTTGAAGTATACCGATAAGTTTGACGATCCGAACCTCCCGGGAGAAATGATCACTTCGGTGTCGCTCCGGAAAACTATTGCCGGCACGGAAATAAAAATTGTTCAAGAAGGAATTCCCGCCGTAATACCGGCAGAGATGTGCTATTTGGGCTGGCAGGAATCGCTGGAAAAGCTGGCCAAGCTGGTAGAGCCGGTGATCCCCGATGCTTAAGACAAATTGCCGTCGGTTCGCCTAATGTAGTACGCAAATCAGGGTCAGCAACCTGGTCAAATGCAATTTGAATAATCCTGGCCTTTAGACCTGGTCTATGCACGCAAGTTTACAATGAATAGTGTATAACCCCAGGCTTTAGCCTGGGGTTAGCGCAACTTATAGTAACTGCACCACGCTCACATTTCCTCGTAGCACGAGCGGTCATGGCGCACCCTCACTACCTCTGGCTTCGAAGTGCCATTAGGATACTTCGCTCAAAGGATACGTCACTCTAGATGAAGGGGCTCGCCACGTCGGATCCAGAGGCCGCGTGTACGGGCGGTGCCATGAAACGTCAAGATCGATCCGGCTTTCCTATGGCACCTTTTTTCACCATAAGGATCAACCCCAGGCTAAAGCCTGGGGTTAATTATGAATACCTTAGCGTGAAGGGTATACTATCCAATAAAGTGATGTGCTTAGACTAGGCCTAAAGCCGGGATTACCCGTCCCGTTGATACCTTGCCAGACGCGCTTTGACGGCGAGCGGCCAACTAATATCTTCACGCCACGGATCAAATCTACACACCTTGACACTGGTCAAAAAGAAAAGATGGGGGAGAACAGTCTATCAATGTTCTTGCTGTGGCCGAACGTACGATGACGTACCCCTTACATTTGGAAGCGACCGTCCAGACTACTATCATTCCATTCCGCCCGATGAAAGAACGCAAAGAATCAGTCTGGCCGAAAGTCTTTGCGTTGTGGACGCACAGCACTTCTTTCACCGTGGAAGACTCACGATTCCCATCATAGCTCACCACCAGAATTTGATCTTCGACGTCTGGACATCTATCAGCGAAGACAATTTCCGGACGCGAAATCAACTTTGGAACAGCCCAGAACGCATGAATGAAGGGCCGTATTTTGGATGGCTGCAAACAACCGTACCCACCTATGGCAACACAATTAATATAAAGACTGTTGCCACAGAGAATGAAGTAGGTCTCATTCCCTCTATACATGTAATCGAAGAAGAACACCCTCTCGCCATCGCCCAGCAAAACGGGATCACTTTCGAGAAAGCCCTCCAAATTGCCGGCAGCATTCTGGCTGGTGAGCATCCCTGAGCGGAAGGAGCTTTATGAGACCCTTCATTCCTTTAGCGGAATAATATTTTTGCCACTGCAAATTCTTTGCAGTGGCGGACGATAAATTTAGGTCTGTCAACTGAGACAGTTCGTTGTGTTTTAATGTGCCCGAATGAGCTTGGGCATTTTTACCCGTTAGCTATGGATTTAAAATCTTATGAATCACATCTGACCAGCAATCACTTGTGCTACACCTTCACCAGCAAGGGGCCACGCGGGGAAATTCAGAAGGTGGTTAAATTCAAGTTGATTCACACACAGCCGATTGTTGTATATAATTTGGCATTCGGCGATGCTAATGACAGTGAACTTGGGTTTGACGAGGACGTGATTTCGGATAATGGTGACCGGGTTAAAGTATTACAGACAGTGGCTAACATCGCTATTCTATTTTGCCGCCGGTATCCGCAAGTGTATGTTATGGCCAAGGGGAGGTCGGCGGCCCGGAACAGATTGTACCAAATGATGATCTCGAATCGACTAGCCGAAATCGAGGACCGCTGCGAAATTTTTGGTATCTTAGGATCAGCCGCCCTTGCATTTCGGAAGAATGTAAACTATGAAGGTTTCTTAGTCAAAGAAAAAAGGAACAAGCGATGAAATCAAAGACTACATCATCCAAAAAGTCGGTATCACAAACAACAGCCAAGAAAAGAAGTAGAAAAATCTATCTCAACGATGTAGCCTGGTACTACGAGGACGACCCGTTTGATAAACAAAAGACGGTAGAGGCTGTAGAGCTTTTGAGAAAACTTGATTTTTCCACTCTTCTGGAGAGCGATAGGAAAGCCGAGGAGCAATCCGAACAAGGCACAGCCCCTACAGAGTAGGTGGATATCGCTCAAACGGCGTCCGCCGTGAAAATTCGGGTGCCTATAGCCTTCCCCGCTTAAACGTTTTAATCCAACTCATCAAAAGAACCAAAGTCGGAATAAGAAAAATGACGGCCAGCAAACCATAGAGGCCCCCGTAATCACTATAGTTAGTTGACGTCGCTTCGTCAAAATGCCCATTCTCCTCATAGGTCCAAGTCAGTCTGCGGACGGCAATTTTTGTAAGCAACAACGTGATGGTACCAAAAAATACTGCCCCTATAATTTTAAGCCATTGCTTCATTTTAATTGTCTCGGTTATGTTTTGGGTCGACTGGTAGGAGATAATAATCTCCCTCGTTCAGGGATAGGTAAGGAGAATAATCAAGCATCAGTTTGAAGCCAACGATTGTTAGATTCTTAATATGGATCATACTCATCAGATTTACGACACCCCAATAGAACGTCAATTATTCTGCGCGTTGCGCTCACAGCCCAGCAGACCTAATAGTATTGTCAACATTATTATGATAGGTTTGCAGTATCTCATTCTTAAAGACGGCCAAACGTTGTGCGTGTGATATGTCCTTGGTGGCGGTGTTTATTCCTAGTCCGTCACAAATTCCTTTATATTGCTCCTTATATATTTAACCCTTAATTTGCTTAAGGTCCCATCTTCGTCTAACGCATAAAATTTATCATCCAGGTCGTTTAAAGGATTGTTATCATACGATTCGCTGAAACTCTCGGTTGTTCCGTCCTTATACTTCTCCAAGTCCTCCTTTATTCCTGCATAAACTGTGTTTGCCTGCTTCACCAGGTCGGCATACTGATTGGCTTCAATGATGTTGAAGGCGTCCTCCATCATGTCGGCAAACTGTCCGCTGGGATTATAGTAGAACTGATTGAATCCGCCGTTATCTACTTCTCCCTCCACGATCATGGTCACGTAGATCGCGCGTTGTCCGGGGGTTAACGATTTAACGATTCCCAGTTCGTCGCCATCGTCAGCTATTCTTGCGGCGATATTGTAAAGGATCACTTGTTCTAATTCGTCGTCCTTAACTTTTGAGAGTATCTCCGGTGTCAAAGTCTTATGGACGAGTCCATTTTGAACGTCATCAACCGAATTGAGGGGCTCTTCATTTGTTGGGTCGGCTGTTTTCTTTGCCTGTCCGGTGCACCCGAATAGGTTTAGCAAAACTCCCATCGCGAGTATAATTGCTAGTCGTCTCATTGTTCCAATAATTACCGCCAACAATTTCAATATAGAACCATTATTCCTGTATCCCTATTGGCTTCCGCCAAGTTAGAGGCATCGTCTAAATTATCCAAAAGGGTTAATCATTTTATCCGGACAAACAGGTAAACTCAAAGGTAGACGAAGTTTCGCAATGGTTTCCGAGTCTGATGCCCCGTGGCGTCGACAACTGCGAAAGCTCGTTTTCTCATCATGCCCATGATCTATTGCGCATCATCGTACCCATCAAAAGCTTCATCAACGCCCGCTCCGTCGAGCAGGCAGAATACGGCGTAAGAGATATTGTTAATCCAAGCTTCCATTAAATCGACTTGCTCTTGTGAAATTAGATTGTTACTTCTAAGCATTCCATTCTTATCAATAGCCCAACTCCTCCCCAGATAACATATGGCCCACAACGAAGCGATGATTTCGCGGTCAATTTGTTCGCGCTCCAGCGAAACATGAAGAACTTTGATCGCTTCCATCACCTCATGATAATTTTCCTGAACTAACTCCCCGTTGAAAGGCCTGAGCATGCCCAGGAAGCCCCGAGTTGATTTGGGATGAGAAGTATCTTCGTGTGCAAAGGAATGATGCAATAAAATATTTTTGGCTTCGTCTGGTGTCATGATTTTTTTAATAGTAAGAAAGCATTCCGTTTTAATAGCTAATAAGACAAAGTTCACTTCGCCCAATCCTTGACACACCGCACCGGAAACCCATGACTATTCTTCTGCTCCAAGATCGTCGCCTTGTGCAAAAAATTGAACACTAACGCGGGCGAAATTCTTTTGCCGGCGGGCGCGGTCCAAAACATGGTCGACCGGTTCATGGATTTAAATTCGCCAAATCTTTCGTTGTCGTAAACATAGAACCATCCCACCATAAGCGCATTAAAACCAGAATGGCCCTCGGGTTGTAGCTCGAAATAAGCCTCTTTTTTAGAGGAGAACATGTTCAGCAGTTTTTCACATTCATACCGGGTGGGCAGGTGCCAACCGGCAGGGCAGGATTTTTGGGCGGCTTCACAAGTGTAGTACAGGCCATACTTGTCGCCGAGGGCGAGGGAGTCGCCGTAAGATAAGATCCGTTCTTTTTTGTGGCGATCAAGCCTATGATCGAGCTCGTTGGCATAGGCCAGGTTTTGGGCCATCCAGATTTGGTCTCCGATCTTTACGGTTTTGTATTGTTTTCCGTCCCTGGCGTCGACCAGCAGATCGGTTTGCGCATAGACGCCCGTTGCCAATAGGGAAATCAGCAAGGTAATGATTCTTCCTTTTGCCATAATGATAAGGCCGCCAAGACCAATGTAGCATTTTTTGGTATCAGAAAAAAAGCATTGAAAAAGATCATTCCAAGAAGGGAACGCGATTGGCTTTGGGAAAGCGCGGGTACTATTTCACGATCTCGACCAATCTTAGTCCGTCCCTGGCGGGGTCGGGTGGTGCGCTGGCGTCGTAGACTACTTTGTTTTTATAAGTCACCTTGTTGACCGTCATCGAGCTGTATTTGATGCGGGTCATCTCGGTGTAGATCGTGTCGATGTCGGTGTTGTCGCCGGCGCGCCATTGGAGGAGGGTGACGGTGGTTTCTTTGTCCGACCTGACGGCCCAGTCGGCAGAGAAGCGCAGGGTGGTTTCGCCGTCGGTTTGCAGGATGGAGAAATGGCGGGGAGCGTCCAAGTAGGGCTGGTAGACCTCATAGGCGCCGCCGTCTTTTAGGTAGTAAAGGCGTATGTCCTCGGCTACATAGTGATTGTCAGTGGCAGAGTCCAGTAAATTCTTCCCGGCTTTGTTTTTCACGATCACATCAACGTCAATGTCGATCACCGTGCAGCAGTCGTCTTTATCGTGAAGTATGCACGAAGTCACGAAGCCGGCACAGCTCAGCAGAAGGAGGAGTTTTATAATAACGTTCATCGCACTAGGATTTAAGACAACTCATCATTTGGGTGCAGTAAGATACAACTGTATAGATGCATTGTCCAGGCCAAAGGTTGGAATGGGAATGTTATAAGATTGTTAACCGACGCGTCCGGCTTTCTTGGCGCGAAGCCGGGCCTTTTGAATCGTAGTGACTGAATTAAAAACTCCGCCGGCGACGTTCCAAACGCTGGTCTTCGAGCTCAGCCTGCAACCGTCAAGGTTCGGAACGCGCGCACTGGAGTACAATACGCTTCCGTCGGAGGTCCGGATCCAGAGACTTGTGTTCTGAGCCCGGCCGCCTGGGTTCAGAACTCAGCGGTTGTCAGTATTTCGCGATTGCGTTAGGCAAATTAGTGCGACAATTCAGACCATAAGTCTACCGGTTAGTTTCGACGTTGCGACACTTGGCCGGCAACACGAAACATGCAAGCTTTTTTCCTGACCGATTGGATCCTTGGTCGCAACGTAAATAAAAAAGGGCCAGTCCGCTGACCCTAAAACTCCGGTAACGCACCGCATAGCTTCGACACCGTGTAGAACCCCGACGGTTCAGTTCAAAGCTGCGATAGTTCATCTCATCACTCGAATGACTGCCAGAATAGCCGTTCAAAGCCTGACACACGAGGTCGTGAAGTTCGGCATCGGCATGTCACAAAAAATGAGGCTCAGTCCATTCCGGGGCGCTCTTTGGTCGGATAGATTTTTTGGATAAGCATCTGATCCGTTCGCTTGGCTACTACAGAATCGTTGCTGTTTTCCCGGGTATTTCGGGCACGACGATTAAATCTCTTTCAGCCCTCATCGCGAAGACGTCCTGGTGGTCGACCTGGAGTTTGTCTCCTTTGCCCTGGAAGTGATAGATCTTTCCGGTAACGCCCAGGACTTTCAAAGAGGTCGCGCCAGTATATTCAAATACTTTGGATTGGCCCTGTTCTGCCGGGCGAGTTTGCACTTCGCTCGCCTGGTGAGGGGATGATTTGGTTTGTTGCCGCCATGCAGCCCTTTTGTTTCCGCAACAGCTCATATTTTTTCTTGTTTCTGATTTTTCTCCGATATCTTAAATAACAAACTGGCGGCACCCGAAAGTGCCAGCCAGGTTATCAGTCCGGAGATCCATTCGCCGCAAAGCCACCAGGCAAACGGCATGGCGATCCACAGACTGAGACAATAAAAGCAGTCGAGCAGGTTTCCGAAGAAACCATGCCCGAAAAGCTTTCTGAATTTTAGCACCAGGTCGAAGGGCCCATCCTCTTGTGAGAACAAATGGGTGAGGCGCCACACGGCCAGGGTGCAGAGTATGAAGGCTATGCCATCCACATTCATCATGGTGTCAGCCGTTCCATCAGGATTTGTCTATAGGCGGGGTAGGTGCTGGACAATCCTGTGTTGTAGCCGTTCGTCACCCGTTGGTTGGCGGTCAGGGCCAGGGAATAGATCGTGAAGTATTCGCCCGTCTTGATCCATCCTTCTCCCATCGCGAGCGGTTGCACTTGCACCGCCACGGGATTTCCCGTACTGTAGTCGTCGCCCGTGCCCTTGTAGCCAGGGCAAGCGTTGTGGACATTCGAGGCGTTGCTTCCTCCGGGGAAGGTGTGGCTTCCGGTGATCGTGAAATTGCCTTCGATGTTGGCATTGAGGTCCAGTGCCGTTCCGGGGCACCTCGACATGGTGAGGTTGTAGTGGTCGACAAATCCGTAGGGGTCGTTGGCCCTGAACGAAAACAGCATCGGCGTTTTCAATTGGGCGTCGGTGAGGCGGAACAACCCGCAGCCGGCGTTTACGATGGTGGGATCATTCAACACCATGTCCGACAGCTCGAATTCCAGGCCGTTGTTGTGAATGAACAGGGCGATCAGGTCCGTAGCGCCGGGCACGTGATTTCCGGAAGCATCGTAACCGTCGACCCTGACATAGGTTTTTCCAGGTGTCCGTATGCCAACCACGATGTCATAGAGCGCCGTGTTCAAGCGCATGTAACGGTCCAGGTTCGAGAATTCCCAGTCAACGCCATCGACAAAGATCTCGCGCTGGATGTTGATGTAGGAGGGAACCGTCCCATTCAGCGTGCCCCCGACGACGGGATAGAAAGGTCCCACATCATCGCCGTAGTAGTTGGCAAGATTGCGTTTTGAAAATTTGGGATGCTTATAGTTTTCGGTCACATAGCTCCATCCGATCGTCCCTGATCTTCTAACGCGAATGGTGTACCATTTAATTTTATTATCAGCAGCGCTCTTGGCTGCGTCATACATGCATCCCTTGATGTCGATCGTGCCGGCCCATGCGGCGCACTCAATGCCGAAACCGGCCAGGGGACTGTTCACCGTGATCACGCCGGTGGATTCCAGGAAGTTCCCATATTGATACCGTTGGGTAGCAGCGGGTGCCGTGGATCCGCTGGCATTCTGATTGCCTCCAATAAAAATGTTACCGAGACTTCCGATCAGGTTGCCATTGAAGCATGCCGACGAAACGTGTACGGTAGATTCGGGCAAGCACAAATCGATTCTTTTGAGATTGGGGATGTTGTAGTACGGTGCACTTTCGAACCTTACTTGAAAAGGGACATAGTCCACGATCTTCACGATCACATCCGGAAACATAACGACATCAACATTTTCACCGGCCGCGATATCGGCGGCATCTTCCAGGCCGGGGAAGGTCATGTCAAATCTGAATCTGAAAATGTAATTGCCATGCTGGTCTGTGATGGTATCGCCCAAGAGTCTCCGGTTGCCGGTGCCGGTGTAGGCTCCTCCGGCCAGTTCGGCGGACGTGCGGTCGTATTCCTCGAAGGTGAGCGTGAGGTTTGAGCCCGGTCCCGTGTGACAGGGATAATAGAGCCGTTCGATATCCTTGATCAACGCGATGGTGTCCAGGGCCGCCGTCGTCGATTCTGATCTTGCCGATGCTTCGCGAATCAATTCAAAGTTTGTGGCAGCAAATTCGGAGCCTCCTTCTTTCGCGGCTTTGGTTTCCTTTTTCTTTTCGTCTGTAGCGATGCGAGCGTACTTGAGCACCGTCTTCGGTTTCATAGCCTCTCCGGACAAATCAAAAACCAACGGTTTAAAATACGGGGGATCCGGCGGATTGGGATCGTCGATGAACGGCGGTTTTCTTTCCGCATAATACTGGCTGAGCCATTCGGCGATGCGTGGATTCTTGAGGGCCTTGCGCCACCCGGTGTAGGTGTCGATCACAAAGGGATTGCGACGGCAGGGATTGAAGATACAACCATCATACAGGCGCACATTGCCATAGATGAGAAATTCATTGATGCTCACCGGTGTGGAGCACGTGAGAATGAGATCATCGTAGTCCTGGTCGCCACCGGCGTCGTTCGACTGGATGTCGAATTCATAGTGGCTTCCCACCTGGTGGGGAAATTTGAGTTGTGTGCCCGATGCTTGCCAGCCGGTGCCGGGATCGTTTTGAATAGAGATGCTCCATTGTGGTCCGGTCACGTTCACCGACGTGCCGGGGGTGCCGCTGTGGGCGCCGTTGCCTGACGAAGCTCCCAGCACAACGAAACGCTGCGGGAAGGAAGCGTTTTTGGACTTGACCGAAACGGTCCAGTTACCTTGCATTGAAATGATCATAACATGAGAGGGTTAATTGTTGCCTACTCTATTGTGGATTTTCGGCTAACTCCATTTATCAGTTTAACATCAAACGAAATGGCACAAAGTGATCCTAACCCGCAGCGCTTCTGGCACCCGGTGATCTTGATTCGAACATCGATCTAAAATGCTCCTGGTGGGCTTGCGGAAAATCGCGTCGAGGAGCTGAGTAAATTTACGACAGTTGTCAGAGTTTCGTTGACGTTTGCAACGTGTAAAAACGAAGATGTAACAAGATCGATAGCATTAGAAACAATTCGATCATCCAACGCTTTCCGTTTCTTCGAGCGTGCTGCGCTGTCATCACGGTTTATCAGGAGAGAAATATTTTTTTTCAAACCATCATTCTTTCGCAGATCATCTGATGGTATCCCTGAAAATCATGACAGCGTTTATTAAAAAAGTTTGCGTTGACCGGTTTCAATTTTGAAACCGATGAATGATGTTCAAGCGCGCGAACCGATTCGGAGGAGTGATGGTGGTAGAAGAAGGAGAAAAAAATACAGGCAGCCGATAACGATGTTATCGCGCTGCCTGTTCAGCAAATCCGTCAAGGCGGATACCGGATAAGCGGAGTGCACTACGCTTGCGGCTCGGGAGTTGGCTCGGGGCCTTTGCCTTGGCCGGCGAATCGCGCCGAGAGGTCGGAGGCGATCACCTTGGCACCGGCGGCGTTGGCCTTCGAGGCCGTCTTCACCGTAGCATAGTATGCCCGGGCGGCCAGGAAGGCCTCGCTTCCCGACAGCAACATGCTGTCGTCGATCTGCGACACCAGTTGTGACAAAGACTGGAGCAGATTGTTCAGCATGCGGGCTGCCTTGAAGTCGGCCTCGAACTCCTCCACCTTTACAAACGGCGGAAGGAACTCCGGATTGGTTCTGGCATAGTCCGCTGCCTTTTCCGTAAAAGGTAACGAACCATCGCCCATCTTCGTGATCGTCTGCCGCTGTTTGGCGGTGAGACTGACCAGCTGGCCCTCAAACAATTTCTTCAATGTTTGCACCGCTGTTTCAGCCTCCTGCCACTGGGCATCGGAAAGCGAAAGGGAAATCAGGTTTTCCATCATCATACACCTCCTTTCTATGGCTCAATGTTTCCATGCCAACGCCTTAGCCAAAAGTCCAGCCAAAATTAATGTGGGCAAACACTACCAATTTGAGGATAGGAGAGAAGACTACCGACGATATTTCGTTGGCACGACGAAATATCGTTGGATAGGTTATCGGAAGGATGATGTGTACTGCAAGTTTTTTGCAGTATAAGAATAGAGCAATCCCCACAGCAGGATGCCACTCACACTTTCACCGCGACCACAGCCCGCAACATAGTCTCCCGCCTCGGGGACTATGTTGCCTCCAACCGATCCCCCGCATCCAGGTTGGCAACAGAAGGTTTACCTTTCCCTCCATCGATCACACTCTTAAAGAAGTTATCCAAACAATAAAAGTGCGTCGCCATCTCATCAAACTCCAACGGCAGGTTGTCGTGTTCATGCATGACATAGGACTGGTAGAACTCCAGCAGCGTGTTGCGCACATCCTGGGCCGGGAAGTTGCAGAGCAAATCGTGAAGCTGGTTGAGGGCCGGCAAGCTGAGGGGCGTGTTAGACGGCAGCCGAAACGTTGTGTATTCGATCCGCGATGGGTTGGGAAGACTCATATTTCTTTTTTGATTGGTTTAGGTGAAGCCCTCAATCTCGCACCACGCCCAACCCGACACAAATCTGTTTTTAGCCGTTTGCAATCGGATAAAACTCTCTTGTATTTCTGATCCGCCAAGGCGGATCTCCGAACAATGGCCCCGGGTGAAACCCGGGGAGAAAAAAGCGATGATAAAGACGTGCCATAGGAAAGTCTTCATCAAGGCTTCAGGCTGTCTGGCACGCATTTGCGCACGGCATCCGGGCGCTGCGACGCATGCGCCAGGAACGCTCGCATGTCGATGTTCGTGCGCACGTGGCGCATAGCCGTTTTTGATGCGTTCCTTTTCCCCGGGTTTCACCCGGGGCCATTGTTCGGGAATCCGCCTAAGGCGGATTGAATAGCGCAGGTCTTGGGTGGATTCCGAAATAATTTATATTTGTAACCATGACAACCGACCAAACACCCAAAGCCCACCTGGGCCGCAACGTTCGCCACTTCCGCCTGGAAAATAACCTCAGTCAAGAAGCGTTTGCCGATCTGCTCGGCGCGCCGTGGTCGCAGAAGAAAGTGTCTCAACTTGAAAACAAAGCTGACATAGAAGCTGACGTGCTGGAAGAAATAGCCAGGGTATTGAATGTCTCTTCAGAGGTGATTAAAGAGTATAGTGAGGCGCCGGTGGTGAATAATATTCAGAACAATTATGAGGGGTCGAATAATCAGGCGACGGTGAGCAATCAGCAAGGGCCTAACTATGGTTGTACTTTCAATCCGTTGGATAAATTGATCGAAGCACATGAGGAGATAAAGAAATTACATGCTGCGTTGTTGAAAGAGAAAGACGATAAGATTGTGTTGTTGAATAGAATGTTGCAGGAGAAGCGATAAGCTTGTATAATACTCCACACCAAACGCTACCCGCCTTGAGAAGGTGCCCAATCTTGTCCATCAGATAACTTAGCTTGTTCATGAAGAAGCATTTACTATTTATACTCTGCGTATGGCTCCTCGTTGCGTGTGCGGCGCAGCAAAAAGAATCCACGAAAAAAGATCGCCCCTCGTTAAAAGAGCGTTTCAAGACGGGTGTCATCAGTCTACGGCAGGCGGGCTTGTTTGAAGACTACAAAAGCCTAAGCGACGATTCCCTCACACAACTGCTGTCTTCGATGGCGGCAGAGCAACACCTATGGGAAGTGTTTGAAACCTACGATTCCACTCAAGACGGCGACTACATTAACTTGAAAATTGCCCAACTAGATCCCAAAAGAGTTTGGTGGCATGATCTGGAGGCAGACGTGTTAAATGGCAACATGGTCTATGCCAGCACCGTGAAGGAATTCGTCGAATTATCAGGAGGCTATCTGCGCGCCGAAAAAATCAAAGAGGAGTGGGAGACCGACAACGGGCCCGTCCATATTTCATTTCAGGATGGCGAGACCCTCCGTGCGTTCCAATTAAGGTCTATTGATGATTGGTATGACGAGGACTTTTTCAGTTACATGGAGAAGTTCATGACTGCCAACGGGTCCCCTTATAATTTTTACATCTACGTTGGCACCGGCCAGGATGTATTCCTCATCAGGCTCACTAAAGCAGAGAAGGAAATGGTGGAGCAGAAAATGCGGTGGAAGCTGGAGAGGTTTTAGGATACGCAGGTTGTCGACGGCAGGTATAGGTTAAAAAAAACAGAAACATAAAAAATTAAATGAGCGTGAGGGGATTGAGCGATTTGCTATTTAATGGTCATGTAAATGGCATTCAAGTAGGCGCAAGAATAGAGCCTCACAAGTCGGACAAAGATATAATCCTTTGGCAAGTGCAGGAGGGCGATATTCCTGCCGTATATGATTTTAGTTTTGAGGGGCTTAAATATGAAATCGCTTCCTTGCAAGGAACCGTTGTGGGTATAACAGTCAAACTTGATTTTTATCCGGATGGATATTTCCGAATTCAAAGTGAGAAGAGTGAGCGCACAATCGATTTTGGGGTAAAGACGAATTTTATTGATTTTATTGAATTTTTAAATGAGTTAGGAGTCAATTGGCGTGTCGATGAGGATGACACTGGAGAGAAGGCTATTGGCGTGCTTCTGGATTCAAAAACAAAAGTGATGTACTCTTTTGAAAAGGATTTTTTTGGGTTTTATCGAGTGATAAATTTTAATCTAGACCTTTATCAGGAACTCCGAAAGGAGATATTATAACCGGACTATACACATGCTGGATTGCTAGTGTATTCCTGATTCACAGGAAACCCCAGAGTATCCGATCGATGAAGACTATATCGATTCTTTTACATTAGAGGAATTTAAATTGCAATAGGTTATGAACGCACGGACAAAGTTGGCACTTACGTTATTTTCGACAATAATCCTCACCAGTTGTGACTATTACAACGACACAAGAGTATGCAATCAAACGGGCCAGGATATTACCTTGATCATAAGATTTGACACCGATGGTATCAAGAACGGGGGTTTAGAGCCGAGGAAATTCACAAAGACGTTCCATAACTGGCGAGAAAATTTAACACCCATCCACTTCGATACTATTAATTTTATTTCGACCTATTTAATAAACCGGGACTCCTGTGGCCAAATTGAAGGGGGACCTAACCGTAGACCCAATTTCCGGTTCATAAAGGCGATGACCGTTGTCACAAAATCTGACACGATAGAATTGAAGACAAAAGGGGAGATGAGAAAGGCGTTTGGCGCCGATAGGGAAGAGCCTGAATATTATTTTGATTTGCTGATAAAGTAGCAAATCGTTGCAATGCTCGGCATTATCTATTTGGAAAGTAAAATTCTCCAGGTCGGAAAAAAATAATTTGAGATATTGCTTTACTGAAGTAAAACCATAATTTAGAGAAACGATTCCTTGCCCCACCTGATCCAATCTGATCGCTAGCCCACATGGAATCGTCAGTTAAAATTTTCTTGATATCACTACTCTTGAAAGCTAGCGTGTCTATCGAAACAGGCATTTGTTATACTGAAATTGATGTCGTACGGATGACTGCTTTCGCTTTTTGAATTTTACATCTTGTTTAATTAATAGCTAGATCATGACCCCGATACAAATAATTCGTAAGATCGAAAGCCAAACCAGAACCAAGCTTCAAAATATTGATGATATAGAGGTGCCAAGAGAATTTCGCCCCTCACCAGGAGATTGGAATAGTACATTGTTTGAATTCTTAAAGGTTGCCTTTAGGGTTTCTGATTCAGGCAAGAAATGGTATGACGTCGTGGATCACAAAATCGCTGCCTATCAGATCGAAGATGACGAATTAACCACGTTGGTTTTGATAAACGTAGGGTTGGCCGATATTCCCGATACAATCTTTGAGTGCAAGTATTTACACAGATTGGTTCTTAATAGTAACCATATTGCCAAAATTAATTCAAAACTTAGTTCTCTATCGCGACTGCAATTTCTAGATATTAGCAATAATAGTATTGAAAAACTATCTGAGAATTTAGGGTTGCCCAATAGTCTATCGGTATTAGATCTCAGTTATAATAGTATCGAAAAGATTCCGCAGAGTATCAACAGGCTTAAAAATCTTACCTCACTCTTTATTTCCGGGAATGACATTAGAGAGATGCCAACCACAGTTCTCGACATAGTCCCACTGTGTATGGCTCATGACAAGTTGCGAGAGGTAAAAAGCCAAAAAGACTTAATAATTAGAAGTCAAAAATATGAAGAAGCTGCTGGTCTAAGGGATATTGAATTGACCTTACTAGACAAAATGGAAGTTGGTTTATATGCATTTGATACCAATATTTCAAATTTGCCCCCTGAAATTTTGTCTCGAGGAATTGATTCAATCAAGGAATATTGGAAGTCTCTTGAGATAGGTAGCCGTCAACCACTTAATGAAGTCAAATTAATCCTTGTTGGCGAAGGGGGGTGCGGCAAGACATCTTTAATGAAAAGACTAACAAGAGATGAGTTCAATTCAAATGAAAGTCAAACTCACGGAATTAATATTCGCGAGTGGAGCATGATTAGGGAAAAGGATAGCAGCGTGATGGCTAGGATCTGGGATTTTGGCGGCCAAGAAATAATGCATTCGACACATCAGTTTTTTTTGTCCAAAAGAAGCATCTACCTGGTTGTTATTGATAGCAGAAAAGACGAGAAAGTTGAGTATTGGCTTAAGAATATTGAAAGCTTTGGCGGCGATTCTCCTGTGTTGCTTGTTATCAATAAAGTGGACGAGAATCCTGGATTCGACATTAATAGAAAATTTATTCAAAATAAATATAAATCTATAGCCGGTTTTTTTCGTGTCTCTTGTAGCAACGGGGAAGGATTAAACGAATTGAAGCGGGGAATTGTCAGCTCTTTAATGAATGTTAAGCATTTAGACACGCTTTGGAGGAAGGAATGGTTTTTAATAAAGGAAGGCCTTCAGGAGGCAAACAAAAACTACATTTCATATGATAGTTTTATTGCGATTTGTGTAGAAAACAAAGTTGTAGATCCTGCTGAACAATCGGAGTTATTAAGTTTCCTTAGTGACCTGGGCATAATGCTGAATTATAGAGATTTAGCCTTGCAGGACACGAATGTGCTAAACCCACATTGGATCACCAATGCAGTCTATCAGATTATTAATTCAAGATTGATAATTGAAGCACAGGGAGTGTTGAATTTTAAATCCCTTTCTTCTATTCTAGACAAAAAAAATTATCCTGAAAATAAGTTCAACTATATAATTTCTTTGATGAAGAAGTTTGAACTTTGCTACGACTTAGACAACCAACGAGTACTGATTCCAGACTTGTTAGGCATTGAGGAACCTGAGTTGCAAATAACCCCACAGATAAAGTTCTACATTCAATACGCATTTCTCCCCAAATCAATTATTCCACGTTTTATAGTAAGAATGCACAGGGATATCAAGAAGAACAATAGCTGGCGTACCGGTGCTATTCTTACAAATGCAAAATATGCGGCAAGGGCAATTGTAAAATCTGACGAGGAGGAAAAACGCATTTCTATATATGTTGAAGGAAAGCAGCCACGTGATTTTTTTGCAATCATTAGACATACGTTGGAGGATATTAATAACTCGTTCGAAAAACTGGTTTTTGAAGAGCGTGTTGCAATTCCCAACTCTGAGCTATCAATCAGTTTTAATCATTTGTTGACCCTTGAGGGAAAGGGTATTCAAGATTATGTGCCAGAAGGATCATCGGAAGAAATAGATGTAAGCGAGGTGTTGGGTACAGTAAGAAAGACTGCGAAGGAGGAATTTGAAGAAAAAATTATGGAGCAATTGTCCTTTTTGAGAAATAAGTTCGATGACAAAGATACGGTGCTAAGTGAGGCCAACAAAATCTTAGAACTTAAACCAAACATAGCCGGGATAGGGATAAATTTAAATGCCTTGGTGGATAAGGTCTTTAAAAGAAAGAGGAAGAAAACTTGACTGATGGTAGTGGCGAACTTTTAGAGGCATGTTCTGAATGGAGTCCGGCGATTTCAGATGCAAGAATGCGGTCAATGAAGAACAGATTCAACTGTCCTGATAACCAGCCCGTTATCTGATCTATGGCGCGTTTACAGAGAGAGATAAATTAGAGAATCCAGGGCATGAAAAACACGCCAAAATATCTATCTTTCGACTTCAATATTCCACCGGCTACTTTTTTCAATCTTCATGGCGCAACGAAAGCCCATAAATATATTCTCCATATTTAACTGGGCTTTGCTCACCGTGGGTATTTCACAAATTGCCTTTAAAGTATTTGGTCCAATTCAGTTTGTTTTCGCGGTCGGCCTTTGTTCCTGTTTCTATGGATTTTTCCTGGTTAAATCTCCAGACACAAAAGGTTCGCCTCAGTCCATTTCCATCGCCCTTTTATGCTGCTCCGTAAAAATACTGATGGATAATCTCCTTTTCAGCTACTTAATCTTTGTCGACTGGAATAATGGATGGATCGTCCTTCATTTGATGGCGTCCGGTTTGTTCTTCGGAGTGGGTTTGTTGTTGTCCTTGATGTTCTCAAAGATCTTCCATGTCGCCTGATTATTTGTATCTCATCGTCGGGTTGATCTTTGTGACCGTTATTGGGTTCGATATCTATAATTGGTCGAGGGGGCATTCCTTTGTGGCGCCCGAGGTGCGGATCAAGCGTTTGTGGTCGAAACTCAATTATTCGGTTTTGATCCTGGGGGTCACGGCGCTGGTGACGGCAATCTTATTGAATGTGAATGTGCTGTCGTACCGCCGTCCAATGGCCTATGCGTTGGTGAAGACCATTACGTTGAAAGATTTCAGGGGATTCAAGATGCCGAATGAGACGCTGGATGGGGGCAACGAGTTTGCCTTTATTACGACTTCCATTGAATGGGATAGGGAAGGAGACCAGGTCGTTGTCAATGCGCTTTTTCATCCTTCGCGGTCTTATGTTTATAATAACCGGACAGGGGATGGGTTTCTGTTGCAGCACGAGCTATACCATTTTCATGTGACGGAATATTTTGCCAGGCTCTGCCGCCAGGAATTGTCTGGCCGGTCAACGCCTCCCGCCAGTGCTGAGATAGCGGCTATCATCAAAAAGAATAGACTACAAGAGCGTAGAGTGCAATACCGGTATGATGATGAGGCGTATCATGGCGTTATTTTGCAAAAGCAGAAGCAATGGGAACAAAAAGTGGATAGTTTATTATCTTCGGTGAAAGCATTTGAGAACCCTAAAGTCGGATACAATTAATTGATATATGATTAAAATGAAGCGTTTTTTATTTGTGATTTGTTGTGGCGTTGCCATCCTGGGATGTAGCAGTAAGCAGAGATTCCCGATCGACAAGCGTTTCTGGACCCCCGAGGATTACCAGACCGTTATTTTTGAAATTCAGTATCAGACTCCCAAAGACGAGCTGTATCCGAAGTTTTCGGATCCCGAAAATGCCGTCGTCATTCAAAAGCTGGTGGATGCTCAGAACTACCTGGTGGTGGCGGATGATAAAGAACTTGGTCTGAACTATAAGAACGAAGTGACCAAGGAATTTTTTCATAAGTACCGCGACCTGTACGATACCTATAAAGGCATGGACGTACAAGACAAATATATTTATCCCGAAGAATTGATCGCGGTCGAGAAGTTTGGACTGGGGCTTCAGATCTACTACTTCAAGCTGGGGAACGATCGGATCGCCGAGCAAGCAGATGCAGCAGACTCCACAGAAACCAAACGCGTTTTGACGTCTAACCGGCAAACGATCATTGGGAATTTTAATTTATACCTGGACAATGTGAAGGATGAAAAGCGCTTTGGCTCTTACGCGCCATCGTTGGCCGAGGGAATCACCACCCATTTCTTCAAGCTGATCGAGACTTTCCCCGATGCGAATTATGGGGAGATGCTGGCAAAGGCTAAAGGCATGTCTGCGAAAACTCAGGTTCCGGAGATTAAGATTGCGTTGGAGGGCTTGGTGAGTAAGCTGGAGGGGATGAAGAAGCCTGTTTAGTTTTTTTTTATGAAGAAAGTCATTCTGATAGTTTTTTTTGGGATTAGCAGCATTCTGATGTTTGGGCAAACAAAGTTCTCATCAAACGGAATAAAGTTTTCTCTCCCTAAAGGTTTTAACCGAACCCGCTCACGAGGCTCCGAATTTGCAACATTTAATCGCGGCGATACATTGCAAATCGCATTTGCAAATGGATGTGATAACTACGTGGGACGTAGTGATTCAAAGCTGAGCAAAGACATGACCGCGGATATATGTTTTGAGACCTTGTTTGTTAAAATAAAAGCAGGAGAAAAACTGACTTGGGTGTCGAACCCCAAAAGACACGATAATTCAAAAGTTTCCCTGCAAGTGGGCTGAGTTTCACACAACGGTAGACAAGCAAGATTACTACGCGGTTTATTTCCTCGTGAAGGGAAAGAATCATAGATACGAAATTATGTTTTCCGGGCACTTGGCCAATAAAAAGGATGACCTCAAGGTCTTACAGAAAATAATGTCCACTTACAAGGAGGAAAAAGTGACGAAGGGATCTTAACTGTTGTTGCTATTCAAGGTGCTTTTAATGCGTCCCATGGCGTAGTGGCGGGGGACGCTTTATAAATAGCAACATTGTCCGGGCTGCGTTTGAAATGTACCAGCCAGTTGTATTTCTTGTCCCCAATATAAAAATCCACTTGCCATAGGCTTACGAGCGTGAGAATCACTGCGGGCTTGGCGTCGTACACTCGGGCGGTTTTTCCAGGTAATGCCTCGGCGAGCACTATCCAGTAATTCTGTTTTGGATCAAGCACCGTCAACTCCCAATGGAGATGGGGTGGCAGCAGTTCCTTCACCTTTTCTTTGTCCTTGAGACCATCCGGCCAGTTCTGGAAGCCTTCGTTGTAGTCTAGCGTATAGGTTGTCAGAAACCGATCATGTATCTTTTTAAGGATGTCCAAACCTTCAGTGAAAGGATCCCTAAAGTCTTTTGGATCGGTTGTTTTCTTTAATCTCTCAATTTTCTCTTCCCAGTACATGTGTTTGTCGTTCTTGATAGCTCAACAAATTCTACCTTATTTTAAATTCTCATCACAATATCTAATTATTATATCCCGAACGCTTCTGTATGCTTCCCAAACCGAAACACACCAATCTCTGATCGCGGCGTCTCGCTCTGGTCCAGGCGGTGCTTTCAAAACTTCCTGTACGGTTATTTCGCCTCTTTTTTCGGGTAAACGGAAAGACGGTAAGTTCTTTTTGTTTTTGGAGAGCTGCAGGTGGGCTTGTTGAACTTGGCGGCCTGTGTAGTTTTTCTCAATCATTAAGTATAATCCTGACAAAGCATAAATAATAGCGATGGGCTTTGTCCTGGCATCTGCCGTCTGTGCGGTTTGCGCGTCTACTATATGTTGATGGATGAAATATAAATTGTCGGGGTGGGCGAGGGTATAGAAGGAGAGTTCGTGGTATTGTTCTGACATAATTGCTCTATTCAATAAAGTGCCCGTTGCCTTTCACCCCCTAAGATACTTGTCCTTTCTGAATCTTGGTCTCCCGCATTAAACCAATGCACCGGGCCTAAATACACCCCCCTCAAAAAAAATCTCAAAAAAAACGGTGAGAAATCGATTGTAGCCCCCTCTTAAGGCTTATTCGTCCAAAATCCTAGACCCACGACCCGTGAAAAAGTACGTTAACTTCTCTGTAAATGACTTCGTTACCGATGATTATTTTCAGTATTGGGTGTCACACCCCGCCGAGGAGAACCCGCGCATCTTTTGGGAAGCCTGGCTTGAGCAGCATCCCGAAAAACGCGAGGATGTAGAGGAAGCCCGCGCGATCCTGGAGAGCATCCGTTTCTCCAACCATACCCTCAGCCACGAAGACCTTACCCAACTTTGGGACCGCATCCGCGACATTGACAACAGCCGAGAACTGAAACGCCATCAGCCGGGGATTGCTCGCGGATGGTACGCCGCGGCCGCTGTTACACTCATTCTTATGCTGAGCGCATTTTTTCTATTCCAACAGCAAAAGCCCTGGAGAGAATACCACACTGCCTATGGCGAAACCAAAACCGTGGTGTTGCCCGACAACTCACAGGTCATCCTCAACGCAAACTCGACCCTACGCATTCTTAAGGGTTGGGATGAGAAAGCCGACCGCGAGATCTGGCTCGAAGGCGAAGGGCTCTTCTCGGTGGTGCACACCAAAAATAACCAACCCTTTCGCGTGCGCACCGACGACGGTGTGAGTGTCGATGTGTTGGGCACGGTGTTCAATGTCTATAAGCGGACGCTCAAAACCACGGTCATTCTCAAGTCCGGTCAGATCCGCCTGAACCTGCCGATGGCCAAATCGCAGGAAAAGATCCTGATGAAGCCGGGTGAGATGGTCGAATTCAAGGGCAAGAAATACAAGAAGGAAGAAGTGGACCCGCAGCTCTACACGGCCTGGACGCAAAACAAGATCATTCTCAACCACACCAGCCTCGGCGAGATGGTGCGCATGCTCCGCGACAACTATGGGTTGGAAGTGAAAGTGACCGACGCCACACTGCTGGAACAAACCGTGTCGGGATCCATGCCCTTGGCGAATGCCGAAGAGCTGTTGCAGCAAATGGCAAAGGCTTTTCAATTGAAGATCACGCGCGACGGCTCTACGATCACCATCGAAGAATAGTAAAGAAATGTATCACCCTAAATGAATAGAGAATGAGAGAGACACAACCTAACGCATTTTAAATGTGTAGACCCTAAGAAACTAATCCGCTACAATCTAAAACCCTAACCTATGAAAAATCGCTACCTATTGCTCGGCATGTTGCTCGTGGCGCATCTGCAGGCCATGTCGCAGCACGACCCCGTCTACGCGGCGGCTACCCGTCCCCGCGTCGCGCAGCAACGTACGGGCGACGCGAGCTCGTTAAAGCAAGCGTTGACCGATTTGGAACATTCCTTTGCGATCTCCATCGCCTACAAGGACGAGTGGATTGAAAACAAACAGGTACGCTTTTCGGCCCGCAACTTCAAGGCCGTGGAACAAGCGCTGGATAGTGTCTTGAAAGACACGGGCCTCTATTATGAAAAGGCTGGCGATGGCTTCTATGTCATCTACAAGAAGACTGCCCGCACTGCCGAGCAACCCCAAAGTTCGACCGTGCTCGTGCCTGCGCTCGCGCTCAACAAGGTGGAAGATTTTGACACCTTCCTCGAACGCGACATGGTGCGTGATGTGGCGCGCCGCGAAGAACTGTTGGCTCAGACGGTGACCGGTACCATCCGCGAAGAAGGCGGAGCGGGTTTCCCCGGGGTGAACGTGGTGGTGAAGGGAACAACCACCGGGACCACTACCGATGCCGACGGTCGCTACTCCATTGTAGTGGACAACGAGAACGCCGTACTGGTGTTTTCTTTTGTCGGTTATGCCACGCAGGAAATAACCGTGGCGGGACGCAGCGTGATTGACGTGAACATGGCGCCCGACTTGAAATCATTGGATGAAGTGGTGGTCACTGCGCTGGGTATCGAGCGGTCGGCAAAGAGCTTGGGCTATTCCACTTCGAAAGTGAGCTCCGATGCGTTTGCCGTGAACCGTTCGACCAATGTGATGAACACGCTGCAAGGCAAGATCGCCGGTGTGAACGTGACCTCGTTGGGCACAGGTCCCGGGGGGTCGTCCAAGATCCGCATCCGGGGTCAGTCTTCGATCGGTGGTCAGAACACGCCACTGATCGTAGTCAACGGCGTGCCGATAGATAACACCAATTTCGGTACTAACCAGGGAAATACGGCCGGCGATAATTCGGTGAACAACAAAGGCGGTGGCGCCTCGACCGACGGCGGCGACGGCCTCAACAGCATCAACCCCGACGACGTCGAAAGCATGACGGTGTTGAAAGGCGCAACGGCTGCAGCCTTGTACGGATCACGTGCCCAGAACGGTGTGATCATGATCACCACCAAGTCGCGGAATTCCCTCACCAAGGGTGTGGGCGTGACGTATAACATGAACTTTACCGACGAAAAAGTGCTGGACTACACGGACTATCAATATGAGTACGGGCAGGGCGAGAACGGCCTCGGCCCCGCTTCTGCGGGAGCGTTGCCCAACCCCACGACCGGCCAGTGGTCTTTCGGACCCAAGATCGAGCCGGGCATGACGCAGCTTTTGTTCAACAACGTGCAGGTTCCCTATGTTGCGCAAAAGGGTATCATCAACCAGTTCTACCGCCACGGTCAGAATTTTACCAATAGCGTTTCCGTGTCTGCCAATGGCGAAAAGGGAGGGATGAATTTGTCGGTGTCCAACATGGACAGCAAGGGCGTCACACCCAACAACACTTTCAACCGCAAAACGTTGAACCTGGGCTTTGGCTATGACCTGTCGTCCAAGTTGAGTTTTAAGGGAAACGTGAACTATGCCAACGAGTACAGCAAAAATCCCCCGGTAGTGTCCGACCAGGACAATTCCATACCGACATCGTTGTACGCTATGGCGAACACCATGCCGCTCGATGTGTTAAGAGATAACCGGTACAACGCCGGCGGAGGCGAATATGTGTACTCCCGGTTTACCAACCGTACGAATCCGTACTGGGTGCTGGACCAGGTGAAGCAGAACATCCGGAGAGACCGGATATTCGGAAACCTTTCGGCGAAATACAATTTTACCAAGTGGCTTAATCTGCAGGTTCGCGGCGGACAGGATTACTGGTCGCGGGATGCGGACTACATCAACCTGCCCACGGGAAAAGCCTCCATCAGTTCGGGTTCGGTGAACTCGGCCGTGTCTGGGTTCTACAACGGCCTCTACACGCAGGAGTCACGCCGGTTCCGCGAAACCAATATCGACTTTCTGCTGAGGGCCAACAAGGACTTCCAGAACTTTGGGGTGGATGTGAGCGTAGGTGGAAACCGGATGCACCGGCGTTCGGACACCAACACCGTGCAGGTGACAGACTTTGCGGTAAAAGATTTGTACACCGTTCAAAACGGTCGCGCAAAGGATCCGACCTATGACCTGGTAACACGCAGCGTGAATTCCCTCTATGGTATGGCAGAAGTGAACTACAAACAATTCCTGTACTTGAATCTCACCACCCGCGACGACTGGTTTTCCACCTTGTCGCCCGGAAAGCGGAAGAAGAACTATTCTTCGGTATCGGCCAGCTATGTCTTTTCGCAAATGATGGGTGGCGATTTGAATTGGCTAGACTTCGGCAAGATCAGGGCTGCCTATGCACGTGTGGGTAGCGACTCGGATGTGCCGCCGTACTCACAACAGTTGATCTATACGGTCAATGCCAATCAGTTTCAGGGCCAGCCCGTGGGAACCTCCGGGACCATCGTACCCAATCTCACCTTGAGTCCCATGCAGGTGGACGAAACGGAGTTGGGACTCGAGTTGAAGATGTTCGGCAACCGCGTCAACATGGATGTGGCCGTCTATAGGAAGATCACCACCGATCAAATCGTTCGGGCGCAGATCTCGGATGCCTCCGGGTTTATCAACACGCTGATCAACCATGGCAAAAGCCAAAACAAGGGTATCGAACTCATGCTGAACGTGGTGCCCCTGAGGACCGATAATTTTCAGTGGGACCTTACCTTCAACGGTGCCTATAACATCACGAAGGTGCTCAGTCTATTGACTACCAATGATGGTGAGAATATCACGGTGGGAACGCACGTATTCAACGGCTATGTACAGCAGATCGTCGGACAAGAAATGGGTCAGATCGTTGGCTTCGGCTACCGGAGAGACGATGGGTCCGTCGAGGCCGATCACAAGGGTATGATTGTTTACGGGGCCAACGGCGTGGCCTTGCCCACGACCAAACTGATCCCCTTCGGCAGTGCGTTGCCAAAATGGGTCGGGGGGATCACAAACTCCTTCAACTACAAAGGCATCACGGCTTCCGTCCTCATCGACTTCAAGCTGGGTGGTAAGGTGCTGTCGGGAACAAACTTTAACGCCTATCGTCACGGGCTCTCCAAGGAAACACTGTTTGGCAGAGAAGGTGGCATTGACCCGGTCACGGGTGCTCAAAAGGGTGCCGTGGTGGGCGTGGGTGTCGACGTCAACAGCAACATCAACACGAAGGCCGCCGGAGCAGAAGACTTCTATTCAGTGGTGCGGGGCTCGGGAATCGTGGAGCCGGTCATTTACAATGCGGGTTACTGGAAACTTCGCCAGATCACGGTGGGCTATGACTTCACGAAATTTCTCAAAGCGACATTCCCCATCAAGGGTATCCGGTTGAGCTTTGTGGCCAACAACGTGCTGATGATCAAAAAGTGGGTTCCCAACATCGACCCCGAGAGCTTCAGCTACAGTTCAGACAACGTAGTGGGCTTGGAGTCGCCGAGTGTACCCACCACACGGAGCATCGGGTTCAACTTGAATGTCAAATTTTAATCTACACATCGCATGAAAAAGATATTAAACCTCAGTTTGCTGGTGTTTGCTTTTAGCATCATCACGTCTTGCGAAAAGGATTTTGACGATATCAATACAAGCAAGACCGGCATCACCAATCTGGACCCCGCGTTGGTCCTGAACGATGCCGTGATCTTTTTATCGTATCCCGCCGGAACGGCGAGCTATGAATTGGGTATTGTGCAGCAGGCCATTTCGTCTAATACGGGCGTGCTGTTGGGTGCCAATTTCAACCAGGTGAACATCAACAATACGCCTGCGAATTGGACAAACTACTATCAGAACGTCGTGAAGTATACCAGCGACGCCATCGGCAAAACCCAGTCTGATCCGACGCGCGCCAACCTGATGAACATGACCCGCATCGTGCAAGCTATGGCGTTCATGATCCTCACCGACACCTATGGAAGCATACCGTATACCGACGCGGGAAAAGGTTTTCCCGACCAGGTTTTCTTTCCGGACTATCAAAAACAGGACGTCGTCTATTCCAGCATATTGGCCGAGTTAACCGCCGCCACGGACGCCCTGGATGCCAGCGGCAAAATTGAAACCTCCGATGTGCTGTTTGGCGGAAACATTGCGAAGTGGAAAAAATTCGGATACTCGCTTTTGCTGCGGGCCGGTATGCGTCTGAGCGAAAGGGATGCTACGGCAGCCGCTGCGGCAGTAGCCCATGCGTTCGCCGGTGGAGTGATTACGGACAACGCAGACAATGCCGTGGTCAAGCACGACGCCAATTTTGTTAACCCACTCGGTAATTTGTTAAATGGCACAGAAGCGGCCAACTTCTATCTGGCGGAGCCTTTTGTGAAGGCCCTTCAAAACAACAACGATCCAAGGCTGTCGGCCATCGCGGTTCGTTATGTTGGAGCATCGTCGGGCCCGGCGCAAGTCGCAGGTGTGGCAACGACCGCAGCGGCCAACCAGTATGGCATGCCGATGGGAAGCACGGACGGCACGGCCGACGTGGCCGGCGCAGCCTTGCCGGGTGGTGGCAGTCGCTATGCATTCAGCCAGATCGACCGGACGCGCCTGGTGAAACGAACCTCGCCCATGTTTCTGGTCACTGCCGGTCAATCCAATTTGTTGCTGGCCGAAGCCCGTGTGCGGGGATGGATCACCAGTGGCGTGGCATCGGACTATTTCGTGGCGGGCATTAAGGCGCACATGAATCAGATGGCGTTGTACGATGCAAACTCCGCCGTGGCGGCCGCCGATCGTGATACCTATTCAGACGCTATGCTGGCAACTTTCGCGGGCAATGAAATGACCCAGATCGGATACGAATATTGGATCGCTTCCTTCCTGAATGGTCCCGAGGCCTGGGCAAATTTCAGACGCACCGGATTTCCGGTCCTGGCGGTCAATCCCTATCCCGGAAGGACGGTTGATTTCATCACCCGACTCACATATCCGCCTTCGGAGATCCTGGTGAACAGCACCAACGTTCAGCAGGCCATCAGTGACCAAGGGCCCGACAACCTGGATACAAAATTATGGTGGGATGCCAATTGATCCCGAATCTTAACTATTTCATTGACCCGAGACTTTGACTCATGAAGCGACTTGTTTTATTTCTGTGTGCCGCGTTGTCGATGCTGGCCACGCAAGCTCAACAGATCTCCAAAGAGGAACTGCTCTTTCTGACGCCCGAATGGAAAGGCGAACGCTTTCCTGACGGGCGCCCGAAAGTGCCGGACAATATCCTGAAGCGCATGAAGCTGGTCACGCTGGAAGAAGCGTGGGCCGTGTTGAAAGGCGAGAACTATAAACACAACTACGAAGACGGCTGGGAATGCATCAATCCCGACAGCGTGCTGGTGGGCCGGGCATTAACGGCCACCTTCATGCCGGGCCGGCCCGATGTGCAACGTGTCATCGACAAGAAAGGGCATGAACAGGACGGCCGCATCAAGTCGCAAAACTCGTGGCCGATCGACATGCTGGTGAAGGGTGACGTTTATGTGGTAGATCAATTCGGTGCGCATGAGGACGGCCCCACGATTGGCGACAACCTGGGCAATTCCATTTACACCAAAAGCGGCAACGGCATTGTTTACGACGGTGCCATCCGCGACATCGTAGGCTTGAAGGAGATCGGATCGTTTACGTCGTTTTTCAGGACCTATCATCCTTCACACCATCTCAACGATCCCAACGGCGAGTTGAACACTACGTTGGTAGGCATTAACAAGCCCACGCGCATCGGTCATGCGATGGTGCTTCCGGGCGATGTGGTGTTGGGGCGCAACGGAGGTGTGATCTTTATTCCGCCACACCTCGCCGAAAAGGTGGTGAAGACTTCCGAGATCGTGCGGCTGCGCGACATGTTTGGTCATCAGCGCTTGCGCGAACAGAAGTACACGCCGGGTCAGATCGACTCCAAGTGGTCCGACGCCATCGAAAAAGATTTCTCCCAATGGCTCAATCAACACATCGACAAACTTCCCGTGCCCAAAGATCAGATCCAGGAGTATCTGAAGACGCGCACATGGTAACACATCTATCATCTAATAGCACAACCACATGACTTATCAATCATCGCGACGCGCGTTCATCACCAAAAGTGCCCTGGCGGGTGCGTTGGGTTTTTCTGCTTTATCAGGTTTTGGAAAAGGATTGGAGACGGCGTTGCAGCGAACGCCTATGTTGTCTGCACCTTCTGATCTGAAGATCACCGACATCAAATGCGGTTACATTCGCAATGGTCATAGTCTTTTTGTAAAGATCTTGACCAATCAAAACATATGGGGCTGCGGCGAGGGTGTGGATGCTACACCCGGCACGTATCATCTCGTGAAAATGTTTGGCGAGCGTCTCAAAGGCAAGAGTCCGCTCAACGTGAACCGATTGTTTGAGGACATCCGCAAGTCGGGATTTTTTGAAGGGGCGCAGTCGGGCATGTTTGTCGCGGTGCTGTCGGCGGTGGAAAGCGCATTGTGGGATCTTGCGGGGAAAGCGTTGGGTTTGCCGGTGTATCAATTGCTGGGTGGAAAATTCAGGGATCGCATCCGGGTATATTGTGATACCGCGTTGTATCGCGCTGACTCACCACCGCCTGAAAAGTTTGCCGAGAGTGCCATGGAAGCCGTGAAGATGGGCTTCAATGCCGTGAAGTTTGACGTCGATGAGGCAAGGGACCCCAATAAATACGACGCTTACAATTGGACGGCAAGTCCCGCGGAATTGCAACGCATGTACGACCAGATCTCGGCCGTGAGAAAAGCCGTCGGTCCCAAGATCGACATCTGTGTGGATATGCATGGCAAGTATGATGCGGTGACGGGTCAACAAGTAGCCAAACGTTTTGAGTCCCTAAACTTGCTCTGGCTGGAAGAACCCATACCCGCCGAGAACGTAGAGGCCTACAAAAACATCACCGAGTCGACGACCACGCCCATTTGCGCCGGCGAAAATCATTACCTCGCCTATGGTTTCCGGCGGATGCTGGAGATCGGTGCGGTGGACATTGTGATGCCCGACTTGCAAAAGGCCGGTGGGCTGGGAGAGGGGCAGCGCATTGCGAACCTGGCCAATCTTTACTATGTGCCCTTTGCGCCGCACATGGTAGCGTCCTATCTCGGCGCGATGGCGTCCTGTCATGTATGTGCGTCTGTGCCCAACTTCCTGATCCTGGAGTGGCAGATCTATTTCCACACCGACCCGATGTTCAAAGAGATCGTCACCTTCGAGGGGCCGATGGTGAAAGATGGATTCATCACGCTTTCGGAGAAACCCGGCATCGGCGTGGAGATCAACGAGGAGGGCATGCGCAAGTATGCCACCAAAGGCGTTCCTTTTTTTGAATGAAGATGTTTTTGCGATTCATCACAAAAGGTGTGCGATGTGTGAGGATCGGGCGTGGCCGATAATTTTCTTGGGAGAACAAGGGATAATTTCAGGTGTTGCGGTCTATTCCGCAAAGGTGAACTATCACTGTTTAGGAAAAGCAATAAATGCGTAATTTAAGGAAGGCTTCAGAAGGTGCGTGTGCTGAAACGAACACGCAAAATTATGACCGAAACTGTAGCCTTATTACCCCTCTCGTAACAGCGGGCGGTTTACGCGGAATAATCTCCTAAATTTTTTCAAAATATCCATGTACAAAATGAAAGCCAAACACCTACTCCTCGCCAGTTTACTTGTAGTATCATCGCTCGCCACCCAAGCACAGGTGGCGTTATCCAAAGAACAGATCGTGGCCCTCACCCCCGAATGGAAAGGCGACCGCCTGCCGGACGGACGCCCCAATGTTCCCGACAAATTTCTGACGCGACTGAGGAACATCTCGCTGGAAGAAGCGTGGGGCATCCTGCGCAACGCCGGCTACAACAACCAGTTTGAAGGCGATTGGATGCTGTTGCGTTCCGAACAAGTGTTAACCGGCCGTGCAGTCACCGTGCAATATTGGCCCCGTCGCCCCGACTACGACAAGATAGTTAAAGACAAAGGCAAAGCCGAAGGCCGCATCGGCGGCTTCAATTCGTGGCCCATCGACGTGCTGAAACCCGGCGACGTATACGTGGCCGATAGCTATGGCAAGATCGTCGACGGCACGCTCATTGGCGACAACCTGGGCAACTCCATTTATTCCAAATCCAAAAACGGCGTGATCTTCTATGGTTCTGTTCGCGACACCGAAGGCCTCGAAAAAATTGAAGGCTTCAATGCGTGGATCAAGGGCTATGACCCGTCGTATATCCAGGAAATGATGCTGGGCGGTATCAATGTGCCCATCCGCATCGGCCGTGTTACGGTATTGCCTGGCGACGCGGTGCTGGCCAAGAAGGGTGGCATCGTGTTCATCCCCGCCCACATGGTGGAAGAAGTCGTGGTCAACGCCGAGTTCATCGCCTTGCGTGACGCCTTTGGCCACCAACGCCTCCGCGAAGGAAAATATACTCCCGGTCAGATCGACCAGCAGTGGACCGACGATATCAAGAAGGACTTCCTGAAATGGCTCGATCAGAATCCCGACAAGCTGCCGATGACCCGCGCAGAGCTGGACGAGTTCATGAAGAAGAGAACGTGGTGATCTCCGCCTAGGCGGAGGCGCCAATAATAGTGATTTATCAAAACCTAACCAGACTAGCCTATTATGAAGACACCGTCACAAAAATTCCTGGAACGACTGGGATTGAAAGACCCCGTAATGAGCGAAACGAGTGCCCCCCAGGGCAATGGCAACGACCGCCGCGACTTTTTGAAGAAAGTGGGCGCAGGCGGATTGATGCTGGGCGGTTTCATGTTCAGCCCCATAGAAGACACGCTGGCACAGGCCACTTCGAAGGTGAACAAGATGTCGTCGCCAACCGATCTGAAGATCACCGACATGCGTTTTGCCGTGGTCATGAACGGACATGCGCGCTGTCCCATCATACGGATCGACACCAACCAGGGCATCTCCGGTTATGGGGAAGTGCGCGATGGAGCCAGCTGGCGTTATGCTATGTTCTTGAAGAGCCGCATCATGGGCATGAACCCCTGTAGCGTGGAGTTGCTCTTTAAACGCATCAAACAATTCGGCTTTCACGGACGTCAGGGCGGCGGTGTGTGTGGCGTAGAGATGGCGTTGTGGGACCTGGCCGGAAAAGCGTATAACGTACCGGCCTATCAATTGCTTGGCGGACGCTACAGAGACAAAGTGCGTCTTTACGCCGACACCCCTGAAGGAGAGAACGAGGCCGACTTCGCCCAAAAGGTGAATGTGCGGATGGTGGAGCAAGGCTTCACATTCATGAAGATGGACTTTGGTATTGAATTATTGAAGGGCATCCCGGGAACCACCGTGAACAGCAACTATTGGGACATCGGCCGGCAATGGTCAAACGAAGCGATGACCTACGGTGGCACGGAGCACCCGTTCACACAAGTGCAGATCACCGACAAAGGATTGGAGCTGATGACGCAGCGCATCGCGTTTGTCCGAGAAAAGATCGGCTACGAAATTCCGCTGGCCTCCGATCACTATGGACACTTTGATCACAACAACGCCATCCGCCTGGGCAGGGCTGTCGAGAAATATCGCCTCGCCTGGCTGGAAGACCTCATTCCCTGGAAGTTCACTGACCAATGGCGCCAGATCACGGAAGCCATCGAAACTCCGACGTTGACGGGCGAAGATATTTATCTGAAAGAGGAGTTCATCAAATTGATAGACGCCCGCGCCATCGACCTCGTGCATCCCGACTTGGCCACGTCCGGCGGATTGCTGGAAACCAAAAAGATCGGCGACTATGCCGAAGAACGTGGTGTGGCCATGGCCATGCACTTTGCGGGCACGCCCATTTCGTTTATGGCCAATGTGCATTGTGCGGCAGCCACACAAAACTTTGTGGCGCTCGAACACCACTCCGTGGATGTTGACTATTGGAACAGCCTCGTGAAAACAAAAAAACCGATGATTGAAAAGGGCTATGCCCTCGTGCCGGATTCACCCGGCCTGGGTATCGAGCTCAACGAAGAGGTGGTGAAGAAACACCTGGATCCTGAATATCCCGCCTACTTCGCACCGTCGACAGATTGGGACAAAGACCGTTCATGGGACAGACTTTGGAGTTAATCTGATTTTAGTAAATTACCTTGCTTTGCGTCCTTGCTTCTTTGCGGTGTGCGCGTGTGTGTCACAACGAAAAGGAGGGAGGACGCAAAGTCTTTAACAAGCTTGTACGTATGAACAAAACCACTTCAAAGATCTTCTTTTTTCTCGCAGCACTTTTTATTCTTGGTTACATTGTCCTGCTGTATACACAGCCTCAGGAAGTAAATCTCACGCCCCGCAGTGCCACGGCACCTGTCGAGCCCGAATCGTTTCGCTTTGGAGGCCTGTTGTTGATGGGCTTCTTTGTGATGATCGCGCTGGCCTTTCGCGGCCATGAACTGCTGAAAGGATATTCCTATACCATCATGATCTTCGCCGCCGTGAGCGTGGCGATGTACTACCCGCAATATTTCGTGACGGTGGGCGATTTCAAACTCTCCAAGCTCATCGTTCCCCTGCTGCAACTTATTATGTTTGGCATGGGCACGGCATTGAGTTGGAAAGACTTTACCCGCGTACTTCAGATGCCAAAGGGTGTCATCGTAGGCGTGTTGTGTCACTACACCGTCATGCCTTTTGTGGGGTGGACGGTGACACAGATCTTTTCATTTCCACCCGAGATCGCCGCGGGCATCATATTGATCGGAAGCTGTCCGAACGGGCTTGCTTCGAACGTGATGACGTTCCTGGCGCGCGGCAACCTGGCCTTGTCCATTACGCTGACGGCCATCTCGACCTTGATCGCGCCCCTGGTAACACCGATGTTCATGAAGCTGCTCGCCGGGCAATATGTGCCGGTCAACTTCCTGGATATGGTGTGGCACATCACCCAGATCATCGTGCTTCCGATTGGCGTTGGTTTGATCTTCAATCATTTCCTTCACGGCAAATTCAAATGGCTGGATGCGGTCATGCCGCTGGTCTCGATGATCAGCATCGCGCTGATCATCGTGGTGATCACGGCCGCCGGCCGCAATGATCTGTTGCTGGTGGGTAAATTGCTGGTCGTGGCGGTGTTGATGCATAACATTACGGGTTACATACTCGGGTATTGGATCAGCCGTGGTTTGCGTATGAGCGAAAAAGATTGTCGAACGCTGGCGCTGGAAGTGGGGCTGCAGAATGGTGGCCTCGCTTCGGGCATTGCGCTCAAGATGGGCAAGCTGGCAACGGTGGGACTGGCTGCGGCGGTGTTTGGTCCGGCTATGAACATTACTGGTTCGTCGTTGGCGCTTTGGTGGCGGAGTCGTACGCCGCCGGAAGACCAGGAGACGGATGAACGTCACCACGCCTAAAAATGCATTAAAACTGCTAAGACGCAAAGACGCAAGAAAAAGCGCAAAGTTAACGCAAAGTTGGCTTTGCGCTTTTTTCTTTGCGTCCTTACGCCTCTGCGGTTAAAAAAATTCGTATACTGGCGCATGGAAAATTCGGTAAAACTTTACGCCACCTCCACTGCTGTTGAACTTGCGGGAAAGATCGCCACTGCGCTCGGTTTGCCCCTTCACTATATTCAAACTGAAAAGTTCTCCGACGGCGAACTGTCGGTACGCTTCAATGAAAGCGTCCGTGGCCAGATGGTGTTCCTGGTCGCGAAGGTAAACATGCCCTACGAGCACTTCTTCGAAATGCTCATGACGGTGGACGCCGCCCGGCGCTCGTCGGCGAAGGAGGTCGTGCTGGTTTTGCCCTATCTTCCCCACAGCCGCCAGGAGCGCCGTGACGGCCAGCGCACTTCCATTTCTTCGCGCATGGTGGCCGACATTATTCAGTTGATGGGGGCCGACCGCATCATCACGCTCGACCTGCACACCAATGCCATCGAAGGTTTTTATAAAATACCCCTTGACCCGTTGTCGTCACTTCGGCTGTTCTGCGACCACATCAAGAACTCGGGGCTCGATCACCTCTGTCTTTGCAGCCCCGATTTCGGCGGCATCAAGCGCATTCGCGAATACAAAAAACACCTTGACGCCGAAATGGTCGTCATCAACAAAGAGCGACTCAAAGCCAATCAGGTGGCGCATATGGAGATCATCGGGGAAGTAAAGAACCGGAACATCATCATTGTCGACGACCTGGTGGACACGGCGGGTACGCTTTGCAAGGCGGCCGATGTGTTGATGGAACATGGTGCGACCTCGGTGCGCGCCTATTGTACCCATGGCGTGTTGAGCGGTGCGGCGCTGGACACCATTCAAAACTCACAACTTCAGAAATTATGTATTTCCGATACGGTGAACGAAAAGTTCGAGCACCCCAAAATTGAAGTGGTCAGTTGTGCTCCTTTGCTTGCCCGTGCCATCGAGCACCTGGTGAACAACAAAAGCCTGTCGGTGTTGGATAAGGTATCGTAAAAATCGGAATGTTGGAACGTGAGGATCTGAGAGAACGATCGTAAGCTCAGTGCATATACCGTTCTACAATAAAATCCTGCAGGTTGATGACGGAGAGATAGAAAATCAGTCCGCAGGCGATAGCCTTCAGGATCACTTTCCATTTTGCCTGATACAGGAAGAAGTTTTTAAAGGTGAATACGGTATACACCAAAAAACACGGCAGTTCAATGTAGCGGGTCTCCAGCGCTGGCCAGATCAATTTTAGAAACTGGATCAGCATGACCATCAGGAAAAAGATCGAAAGCATATACAGCTGCATCACGCCGATCTCGGCAAATCCGAATTCACTGTTGTAAAAGAAGAGCCAGGTCAGCAACGCGCTTGCCGGAATGATGACTAGCAGCATCATGACCAGGTATTTATTAAAGAACGCCATCTCGCTTCCCCCGCCCACGTGATGGTAATGCAAGATCACATAGTTGATCCAATACAGCCCCAGGGCTGCCACGGACGCGGCGACGAAGTACATGGAAAAAGGCTTTTGATGCCGGTTCCGGTTCCCGGCCAGGAAGTCACGCTGCATGGTGCCGGGAGAGGTGATGAGATGTTTTAGCGTGTAGCCGATGCCCTTATCCAGGTGCGTAAAAAAATGGAACACCTCGTGGAGCAGGTAGGGCAGGGTCACCTTCTTGATCACGAGAGACTGCCCGCAGTTGCTGCAAAATTTCCCTGTACCTTCCGTTTGACAAGCCCTACAGGTCGTGGATGTCGAATTCATTTTAAGGTCGTTATAACCAAATATAATGGAAACGGTGTGGATTTCCCCGCGAGATTTCGGCACAGTCCTATGAAGTTTTAATGAACTAATTTGTCATCTCGCTAGTCTGCACACCGGTCCAGCCTTAGGGACGACACTTCATCCACCCCATACCACAGTTCGGTAACTCGCGTTCGCAAAACCTCTTCTTTGCATGAATCTTTGACGTGTAAGCCCTAAAAACAGGCAACGTATGAAGATACTTTTTACCCTTTGCTTTCTTTTTCCCCTGGCTGCCCTGGCGCAGACCACACTTTCCGGAAAGATCCTGGACGACAAAGGCGAGGGCATCCCCGGCGCCAACGTGGTGCTGGAGGGCACCTATGACGGCGGTACCACTGACGTGGAAGGCAAATTCCAGTTCACCACCACCGAGCAAGGGAAACACGTGTTGGTGGTTTCGTTCGTCGGTTACAAAGAATACCGGCAAGCAGTAGCCCTTGAGGGTAGCCCGATCGTTGTTGACACCCGGCTGGAAGAGACCATTAACGAACTGGAGGTCGTCACCATCAATGCCGGCGCTTTCACGGCCAGTGATGCCTCGCGCCGAACGGTGTTCAAAGCGCTGGACATTGCCACCACTGCCGGTGCCACGGCTGACATTGCGGGAGCGCTCAATACGCTGCCGGGCACGCAGAAAGTAGGGGAGAGCGGCCGTCTTTTTGTTCGCGGCGGCGATAGCAACGAGACACGCACGTTTATCGACGGCATGCTGGTGTTGGATGCCTATGGCCCGTCGGCGCCCAACACCCCTTCGCGTGGCAGGTTCCTGCCGTTTATGTTCAAAGGTGTGAGCTTTAGCACCGGGGGATATTCGGCTGAATACGGTCAGGCGCTCTCGTCCGTGTTGGCGCTGGATTCGAAAGACGAGGCCGCGATGACCCGCACGGATATCGGCATTCTTTCCGTGGGCGCGGATGTGGCGCATACGCAGGCCTGGGATGGTGGTTCTATGGCGGCCAAGGTGCAGTACACCAACATCCGTCCCTATTTCGGGTTGATCAATCAACGGATCGATTGGAAAACGGCGCCCGCTTCTATAGAAGGCATCGGCGCCTTCCGGCAGAAAGTCGGCAAACAGGGCATGGTGAAGGTGTATGGGAACTTCAATCATTCCGATTACTCCCTGTATAACCACGATATCAACGACTATAACCACCTCACGGTCTACGATCTGGTCAACAACTACCGATACCTGAACGGCTTCTACAAGACCGTGCTGAATGAAAAGTGGAACGTGCGCGGCGGCCTTTCCTATACGTCCATCGAAAACAACAATTGGACTGGGTTGGACCATACGGTGGAAACACAAAAGGGCGCCCACGCGAAAACGGTGTTCGAGGGCTCGCTGTCGGACAAGGCGGAATTGCGCACCGGGGTGGAAGTGATTCAAAGAAACTATGACCAGGTCAATGACCTGAATGCAGGGCAGGATTACACGTTGTCCTTCAACGAGGTGATCACCGCTGGCTTTGCCGAGATGGATCTGTACACCAGCAATGCGTTTGTGATGCAGGGTGGTTTGCGTTCAGAATACAATAGCCTGAATAAAAAAATCAGCATCGACCCCCGGCTGTCGTTGGCCTACAAGACGGGCAAAAGCAGCCAGATCCATTTTGCCTATGGCTCCTTTCGTCAAACGGCCAAGAACGAGTTGGTGCGGATCGATCACCAATTGGGAGCCGAAAAAGCCGAGCACTTTATTTTGAATTACCAGATCATGGAGAACAACCGGACGCTGCGTGTGCAAGGCTACTACAAACGCTATCGCGACCTGGTGAAATACGTGAACGGCGACCCCATGCAATTGGCCAACACGGGCGACGGCTATGCCAAAGGACTTGAGTTCTTTTGGAGAGACAACCGGACCGTGCGCAACCTCGACTATTGGGTATCCTATTCTTACCTCGACACGCAACGCGACTACCTGGATTCTCCCTACCGCGCCACCCCCAGCTTTGCATCCGCCCATAATTTCTCGGTGGTGACGAAATATTTCTTTACCGATGTCCGGACCCAACTCGGTCTCACGTATTCCTACACCTCGGGCCGCCCATACAACGACCCCAATGCCGATACATTCAACGGGGGTAAGACACCCTATTATTCCGACCTGAGCGTGAATGTGTCGTATCTGCCCAAGCCTTACATCATCGTCCACCTGTCGTGCACGAATGTGCTCGGTCGCGATAACATCTTCGGCTACGAGTACAGCACTTCGCCCGATGCGCAAGGGACTTTCAACAGCCGGCCTATACGCCAACCCGCGCCGCGCTTTTTGTTCCTGGGCATTTTCATTACGCTGTCAAAAGATAAAACCACCAATCAATTGCCTACACTATAAATCGATCTCTCTAAAAAAAAATCTTTCACCCAAAACAACAAAACTATGAAACTCGCTATGTTCACCTATCGCCTCCTCGTGTTGCTTACCCTCGTTCTTCCGGCCGCCGTTATGGCTGCCGATGACAAATACACGGAAACCATGCAGAAGAATATCAACATTGTCTACACCGCCACGGCACCCGCCGAGTTGCAAAATGCAGTGAATACGCTGGAACGCATTGGCGCGGCAGAGAAGTCGAAGTGGGAGCCATTCTACTACGCTTCTTTTGGTTATGTGATGATGGCCAACAAGGAAAGCGACGCATCCAAGAAAGACACGTACCTTGACCAGGCCACCGCCGCCTTGGCAAAAGCCCAGGCCTTGCGCCCGAATGATTCCGAGATCGTGGCCATGGAAGGATTCATCCACATGATCCGCATCAACGTTGATCCCGCCACGCGCGGCCAACAATATTCTGGCCTGGCCACGCAAAACTTCCGCAAAGCCGTAAGCCTGAATCCCGAAAACCCGCGCGCGTTGGCCCTGCTCGCCCAGATCCAATTCGGCACCGCCGCCTTCTTCGGCTCCCCCGCCACCGAAGCCTGCGCCACCAACACCCAGGCCCTCGAAAAATTCGAAACCTTCAAACCCGCCGACGCCCTAGCCCCCCGTTGGGGCAAAGGCATGGCGGAAAGCATGAAAGAAAAATGTAAATAGTACTACCGTAACCGGGAGTCTTGCATAACCCCAGGCTTTAGCCTGGGGTTCAGGCACCCACCCACACCCAGGCGCCGAGCACGCACTTGCTAGAAGTAAGATCGTTCATGACGCCGATATCACCGAACCCTGCTCGACGCACCGACGCCGGGATCATCCTTGAGAGTACACTAATTTTTTTACAACTATGACACCTGAAGCAAAACTCATGTCCGGCATCACCCTCCTCACCATTCCCTCCATCGAATACGGCGGCTACTTTCTGTTGACCGTGCTCTCCGGAAAATTCAAAGGTGCGGAGTTCACCGGTTTTCAAAAGTCCATGTTCCGCGCCGGCCACGCACACGCCGGTGTGATCGTCATCCTGTCGCTCGTCTGCCAGGTGCTGGCCGACGATGCAAACTTGTCCATCGTCTTGTTGTGGCTCGTCCGTGCCGGCGTTCCCACGGCGGCCTTGCTCATCAGTGGCGGCTTTTTCTTTTGTGCCCTCGACAAAGGAGCAACCCAGCCCAACGGGCTCATCAAACTTATTTACACCGGTATTTTTGTTTTGGCCGCTGCGCTTATTATTCTTGGTGTTGGATTGCTGCGCTAAGCCATCCTCCGAAACCGACCGGCATGAATTTCTTCACGTACCTCAAAGGACGTCTCATCGTGATTCCCTGGCTTCTCCTCGGCGGCCTGGTGATGACGTATTTCGAATGCCGCACCTGCCGCATTTCGCTGGAGACGTTCCTTGTCGTGTCTTCCTTCATTGTCACGTCGTGGTTCTTTATGTGGTTCGGTAACGAGTACCTCTCCGAATACCTCTCCGAGAAGATCGCGTGGATCAAGGCACCGGTGAAGCGCTTCCTGTGGGGCATCGTCGTTACGGTCGTCTATACGGTTGCCGCCATCACCGGGCTCATTTATTTTTTCGAGGCTGTCTACAACCGGAATTTTTCCTCTGTCGAAGACACACTTTTCACAACCCTCGCCATCACATTGATCATCAATCTGTTCATGACCGGCCGCTCGTTTCTCATCAACTGGCGAAAAACCATCGTGGAAGCGGAAAAATTTCAGAGAGAAAGTGCCGTCGCCAAATATGAAAGCCTGAAGAACCAGGTGAACCCCCACTTCCTTTTCAACTCTTTCAATGCACTGAGCAACCTGGTCTACGAAGACCCCGACAAAGCCGTGAAGTTCATCAAACAACTCTCGGATGTCTACCGCTATGTGCTCGACACGCGCGACAAGGAGGCCGTGAACCTTGAGGAAGAACACAAATTCCTGGAGGCCTACCTGTTTCTGCAACAGATCCGCTTTGGCGACAAGCTGAAACTGGACGTGCGGCTTGCCCACGTGAAAAGCATGGTGGCGCCGTTGGTGTTGCAGATGCTGGTGGAGAACGCTATCAAACACAACGAGATCTCGGAGGACAATCCGCTGACCATCCGCGTCTACGAGGATGCCGGCTACATCGTGGTGGAAAACAATCTACAAAAGAAGTCACTCACGCTGGAAGATTCTCCAGGCATCGGGTTGGACAACATTGTGAAGCGATACGCCTTTCTCAGCGACCGGAAGGTGGAGATCCAGCAACAAGATCGTTTCCTCGTAAAACTCCCCATCATTCCCGTCACCGCCGCATGAACATCCTCATCATCGAAGACGAGCCGCAAGCCGCCAAACGGCTGGAGACCCTGGTGAAAACCCTCGAACCGGGGGCTACCGTGCTGCGCAAGATCGACACCGTAAAAAACGCTGTGGCCTGGATAAAAAGCAACCCGGCGCCCGACCTCATCTTCATGGACATCCAACTGGCCGATGGCATCAGCTTCCAGGTATTTGAGCAATGCGAGGTGCTTTCCCCTGTCATCTTCACCACGGCCTATGACGAATATGCGCTGAAGGCCTTCAAGGTAAACAGCATCGACTATATCCTGAAGCCCGTTGACCAGGAGGAATTGTCGGCGGCGTTGACAAAATTCCGGCGCCTCGTAAAAGCGGAGGCCGCGCCCCAGCATGCCGTGCTGGACAACATCGGGAAGGCGATTGCCATGCTGACAAAGAAATATAAAACCCGCTTTGTCATGAAAGTGGGCGAGCATTTGAAGTCGGTGGAGGTGGAGGATATCTTGTTTTTTTTAAGCCTGGAGAAGACCACGTTTTGTCACAGTCGCGATGGGCGGAAAAACATCCTGGACTACACGCTGGATCAGGTGGAGGGGCTGGTGGATCCGGAGCGTTTTTTTCGGATCAACCGGAAGTATATTGTGAGTGCGGACGCTATACAGGATATGATTCATTATACGAATAGCCGGTTGAGGTTGGTGTTGAAGAACTCGGATGATCCGGAGGTGATTGTGGCGAGGGAGAGGGTGCAGGAGTTTAAGGACTGGTTGGATCGGTAGGGTTTGGTAAGGGAGAGATGTTGTTGGTGGGACACCAACAACGGTGTTGGTTGGATGTGGCGTGGTATGGAAAATGTTTTAGGTGATGGGTACTAACGATGGCGTTGATTGGGGTGCGGGATGGAAATGTCTGTTGGTGGGACATCTAGAACGGTATCTGATGGCGTTGATCACGTGCCATGCTGCCGGTTGATTTTCCGGTTAGGCGGTTGGGCTGGGGTGGGCACACCCAGGCTGCGTTAATTTTTGTTGATGAGTTTTTTTAGTTCTTCGATGTCGGATTGTTTCAGGGGCTTGGTGATGAATTGGATCACGTTGGTGTAGGAGAATGCCTGGTCGCGGTCTTTCATGCTGTTGGAGCTGGTGAGGACGACGATCTTGGACTTGACCTTGATTTTTTCGGGGAGTTCCTTGAAGGTCTTCAGAAAAGAAAATCCATCGATTTCGGGCATGTTCAAATCAAGGAAAATGATGTCGGGGGCGGCTTCGCCGTTGATGTTCTTTAGCCATGACAAGGCTTCCTCGGCAGATCTGTAAAGGAATAGCTCAGAAGAGAAATTATAGACTTCCAGAAACCGACGCTGTATGAACAGATCTATGTCACTGTCGTCAATCAACACTGTTTTATCTACAAGAGTTGGCTTGGGCATAACACTTTTTCAAAGGTGCATTATTAAACTTAGTAAAAAGTACGCAAAAGGGGAAAAAATCATTTAAAATTATAAAACGCGGGTTTTAAAGCTTTGAAAAATGTAGTAAAATTGAAACTCTAAACACCTAAGCATTAACCATGAAATTCAAACACCTCCTTTATTTCTCTTTTAGCGCCCTGATAGCCACGGGTTTGGCTTCATGTGGAAAGTCTTCCAGCGAAAAAGATCAGAACTCTTCCGATTTCAAAGCAGCCGAAGACAGTTTGTCGAAACGAATCGAAGAAGTTGTCTATAATATCCCTTCGCCCACCGAAATTCCCTATTTACTCCAGAATACGGGCGCAGAATTCAACGAGAGTCTCATCAACGCCCGTACGAAAGTTGACCAATATGCCACCCGCACCGACAAGGCAGCCCTGAACCTCGGTGTATATGCCGCCGACATCGGCTACCTGAGCTCGTATGACAAAACCCAGGAAGCCATCGACTACCTCAATTCAGCCAAAACCCTGGCCGATAACATGGGGGTGATCGGTACTTTCGATGCGGACGTGCTGAAGCAGCTTGAGGCCAATATCTCCAACAAAGATTCCCTGACCAAGATCCTCGACGCGACCATGAAGAAAACGGAAGATTTCCTGAAGGACGACAACCGCACCAAGCTGTCGGCCCTGGTCATCACCGGAAGCTTTATCGAAGGTCTTTACATTTCCACAGGCCTTGTGAAATCGTATCCCAAAGACCTCAAGGAAAGCGAACGTAACATTGTGTTAACGGACCTGATGCGCGTTATCCTGCAACAAAAGAAATCGGTTTCCGAATTGCTGAAAATGCTTAGCGCAACAGAACAAACCGAATCGGTAACACCTATCGTAGCCGACCTGAAGTCCCTGGAAACTGCCTACACGGCCCTCAACATCGAAGAACAGATCAAGAACAATAAAGGAAGCCTGGTGCTTAGCGATAAGAACCTGATCGACATCACCAACATCGTCGACAAAATCCGCAAAGGCATCACCGAGTAATTTCAAACGTCTGAAAGGAAAGCAAGGGACTGGTTCAAACGCCAGTCCCTTATTTTTTTTCAGCCCATACCGGATACGGCATCTTTAATTATCTTTAGGAACAGACATCCATTTTTATGAGCGAACAGTTACTCAAAGCCATTCTCCGTTTGTTTGCAGTAGTGGCCCGGGAAGACGACGTTACCCAGCAGGAGCGTGACCAGATCCGCCGTTTCCTCGACGAGCACTTAAGCCGCACATCCGTAGAGTCCTACCTGAAACTTTTCGACGAATACATCCACGGCCTTCCACCCCGAACCGGCGAACTCACCGAGGAGTTGGCCAGCGTGGAGAATCTCTGCCGCGAAGTGAACGCACAGCTCACCCAAAAACAAAAGGTGGTCATCGTGCTGGAACTCATCAACATCATCCAGGCCGACGGCAACATCTCGCCCCGCGAAGAAGCCCTGCTGAACGCCATCGGCGAAAACTTTAAAATTCCCACCGCCGACATCGAGGCCATCAAGATCTTTATCCGCGGCCAAAATGCAAAAGCGTTGGACAACGATCATATCCTCATCGTAGACGCGTCGCCTGCCGGGCAAATACATAAAGCCCATCACCTGGAACGCGCGCACCTCAACGGCTTCGTTGCTGTGCTGCACGTTGCCCAGGCAGAGCTGTATTTCATCAAATACCTGGGGGGAACTGATGTGTACCTCAACGGTGTGCCCGTCAAGTCGGGTAGGATTGGGGTGCTCGCTGTGGGCAGCATGTTGCGCTGGGAAAAGGATGAGCCCGTCTACTATGGGGACATTCTGAACCGCTTCAAGAAATTTGGGAGCTATCCCCGCCTTTCCTTCGAAGGCCGCAACATCAGCTTCAAATTCAAGAACGGCAAGCTCGGGTTGCGCGAGGTGAGCCTGGCCGAAGAATCGGGCAACCTCATTGCCCTCATGGGTGGCAGCGGCGCCGGCAAATCCACGCTCCTGCACGTGCTCAACGGCTCCGACGGCCCCTCGCAAGGCCAGGTGCTCATCAACGGCATCGACATACACAAAGAACCCAAGAAAATTGAAGGAGTGATTGGATTCGTGCCGCAGGACGACCTGCTGATCGAAGACCTCACCGTATACCAAAACCTGTATTTCGCCGCCAAACTGTGTTTCAGCGACAAGCCGGAAACCGAGATCGACACCCTCGTCATGAAAGTGCTGGAAGACCTCGGCCTGGCCGAAACAAAAGACCTGAAGGTGGGCTCGCCCTTGCGCAAGACCATCAGCGGCGGCCAGCGCAAACGCCTCAACATCGGGCTGGAGCTGCTGCGAGAACCGGCGGTACTTTTCTGTGACGAGCCCACCAGCGGCCTATCGTCGCGCGATTCCGAAAACATCATCGACCTGCTCAAAGAGCTTTCGCTGAAAGGCAAGCTGGTGTTCGCGGTGATCCACCAGCCCTCGTCCGACATCTTCAAAATGTTCGACAAGCTTTTGATCCTCGACTCGGGCGGCTACCAGATCTATTATGGCAACCCCGTGGACTCGATCGTCTATTTCAAGAAAAGCATCAACCTGGTGAACAGCGACGAAGGGGAATGTCACGAATGCGGGAATGTGAACCCCGAGCAGATCTTCAACATCATCGAAACGAAAGTGATCAACGAGTACGGTCACTTCACCAACGAGCGCAAGATCTCGGCCGAACAGTGGAACACCATCTTCAAAAACAACTACCGGCCCTTCTCGGTGGAGACCAGCAAGGAAGTGCCGCATTCCACGCTAAACATTCCCACCCGGTTCAAACAGGCGCACCTGTTTTCGATGCGCGACATCCAGGCGAAGATCCACAACCGGCAGTACATGATCATCAACCTGCTGGAAGCCCCCGTGCTGGCCTTTATCCTGGCCTTCATCGTGCGCTATTACAACGTGGACGATAAATTGCTGACGGGTTACTCGTTTGGCAAGAACCTGAACCTGCCGGCCTATCTTTTCATGAGTGTGATCGTGGCCCTGTTCATGGGCCTGACCGTGAGCGCGGAGGAGATCATCCGCGATCGCAAAATATTGAAACGCGAAGCTTTCCTGCACCTGAGCCGCAGCAGCTATATTCTCTCGAAGATCTCCATACTTTTCATCCTGTCGGCCATCCAAACCCTGGCCTTTGTGGCCGTGGGGAATTATATCCTGGAAATCAAGGGCATGTTCTTTCACCATTGGTTCATCCTGTTTTCGGCGGCGTGCTTTGCCAACCTGTTGGGATTGAATATATCGTCGGCCTTTAACTCGGCGGTGACCATTTATATTTTGATCCCCTTGTTGCTGATTCCGCAACTCATCCTAAGCGGCGTGGTGGTGAAGTTCGACAAGCTGAATCCATCCATCGGCAACTCGGCTACGGTGCCGCTGGTGGGCGATCTCATGGCGTCGCGGTGGGCGTTTGAAGCGGCTATGGTCTCGCAATTCAAAGACAACCGCTATGAGCGGGAGTTTTATGTGTACGACAAAGTGATGGCCGACGCCGACTATCAAAAGGTATACTTCATTCCCGAGATCGAAACAAAGCTCCAGTATTGCCTCAATAATTTCAGATCCACCGACGCCGAAGTGAAGGCCCGGGTAACCACCGACCTGGAACTCATCCGGCGGGAGGTGTCGGAGACCCTCGAGGACACCGGACAAAAACTGGATGCCCTGGCCCGCCTGACACCAACCCAGTTCGACTCCGTCACCTATGCATCGGTGACGGGCTACCTGGAGCATTTGAAAAAGTATTACGTGAACCGCTACAATTCGGCGGACCAGTCGAAGGAGAAGAAATTGTATGATCTCACCAACACCCCCGAAAAGCAGGAAGCGTTCAACGCGTACCGCGAAGCCTACCACAACGAGGCGATCATGGAGTTGGTGAAAAACCTGCAGGAAACCCACCGCATCGTGGAGATGGATGGCAAGCTGATCCAGAAGATCTATCCCATCTACAAAGACCCGGACCCCGAACACGCCATCGACTTCAACGCGCAGTTCTACATGCCGGCCAAACATTTCATGAGCCGGAATATCGACACGTTCTATTTCAACACGGGCGTGATCTGGTCCATGTCGCTGGTACTGGCCCTGATGCTGTATTTCGATGTGCTGCGACGGATCATTGACGGCATCGGCAACCTGTCGAATCCTTTGTACCGGAAGAAATAAACACGTTACTTTCGTGAACAGGAGTCCACTTTTTTCATACTAGCGACAAACGACTATGTTCTTCATTCTTTCCAAGACCTTGAGTTACCTGGCCATGCCGTTCACCGTGATTTGTGTGCTGCTGGCCCTGTCGGTGATCCTCAAGCCTGCCAAGTGGCGAAAGCGCTGCTTTTGGTCGGGGTTCGGAATGCTGCTGTTCTTTTCCAACGGTTTTATTTCCAACGCGGTGATGCACTGGTGGGAGATCCCAACTGTAGCCTATAAGGACATGCGACCCCACCAACTGGGCATTGTGCTCACAGGGTCCACGCTTCCTTTCCTCAAACCCGAGGACCGCGTTTATTTCCAACGCGGCGCCGATCGCGTCACGCACACCGTACAATTGTATTCCCTGGGATTGGTCAAGAAAATACTCATCAGCGGTGGCAGCGGCATGCTGCTGCACGAAGAAGAGCCCGAGGCGAACAAGTTTCGCAAGGCCATGATCCTGATGGGCGTGGCCCCGGAAGATATCTATATCGAAAACGAGACCCGCAACACTTACGAGTCGGCCGTGGCCGTAAAGCCGATGCTGGACTCGCTGCACTATGAAGCAAAGGATTGTCTGCTCATCACTTCGGCATTTCACATGCGCCGTTCGCTGGCCTGCTATCGCAAAGCGGGCGTGGAGCTGGAGCCCTTCTCCACCGACTTCTATGCGCACCCCAGCATTTGGGGATTTGAAAACATCTTTCCCCAATTGGATTCCATCATGATCTGGAACAAGCTGGCTAAGGAATGGGTCGGGATGGCGGCGTATAAACTGGCCGGCTATATCTAGCGGCGCAACGGAATTATTTCTGACGAAAATGCATTCATTTTAAAAGAACCAAACTATGAGTATGAACCTAACAACCCTCCTGATCCTATTGTCCTTAACGGGCTGCTCGCCCGATAAGAAGGAAGCAAAGACCGAGACAGAAACCGCTGTAGCGACGCCGCAATCCAGGGCGGTGAACGATGTGCTGGAACCTGCCGACTTCAAACAGAAACTGGCCGCCAATACAGGCGCTGTACTACTCGATGTGCGCACGCCCGAAGAGGTCGCCGAGGGGGCTCTTCCCGGGGCGGTGAACATCAATTTTAACGCACCTGATTTTAAGGAAAAGATCGCCGCACTGGATAAGACAAAACCTTATTTTGTTTATTGTAAAGTGGGTGGCCGGAGCGGCAAGGCGGCAACGTTAATGAATGAAAGTGGTTTTCAAGAAGTCCATAATCTCAAAGGGGGTTATGATGCGTGGGTAGGGCAGGGGTTGGCAGTGGAGAAGAAGTAAATTTTCACCGCAAAAGGCGCGGAGGACGCGGACGCAATGAGAACGCAGAGAAAATACAAAAGTCAGCGCGTGAGCGCTGACTTTCTTTTTTATAGGTTCAGGTTTAGGTTAAGTTCTATCTACTGTACGGGCAACTCGTTGCCGGCAAAGTTGTTGGGGTTGCAGAGGGGGATGCCGGATTTGAATTTTGCATTGATGGCGGTGATGAAGGCGTTGGCCAGGTAGCCGTTGCCGCGCGCGTTCGGGTAAACGCCATCAAGTCCGAAACCTCCAAACGGAGGGGAGATGGATGCGGTGATGGTGGCTCCGTTGACCCTGGCGCCATTTGTTTTCAGCGAAGCCAGGATGGCGTTGGCGTCCACGAACGCAAGCCGGTCAGCATGGGCATCCACCGCTGTTTTGATGATGCCGTTGAAGGCGCTGATGCTGGCTTGGATCTGGGTGATCTCTTGCGGGATTAGGATTAGGTCGTCGCCCTTCAAAGCTTGGGCGTTGGCACTGCTGGTGTTGGTGAGCGGGGCCGACACACCGTTCACACCGTTGGCGCCCAGATTAGCACCGATATAAGATCCTGCGGTCAGGCAGACATAATCCCGTTTGGTGGGGTCGATAGCATCAAATTTCGTTTGTCTCGCAATGGCATAGGGTTTCAAACCTGCGTACGGGCCGGCCATATAGGGTTCGAGATTGGTCAGGGTCTCGTCGTTGATCAGGATGGGGTTGTTGCCCGCGATGTAGGTCAGTTTTCGGTAGGCGGCTTCATCGGCTGTGATAATCTGGTTGGCGACCATCGCGTCCAGAAAGGCATTATAGTTTACGGCCAATTGCGACGTGAGATACGCGGCCGTAGCGGCATCGAGTGGAATGGGGTTATAGGCCACCGTGCTAAAGAACGGCAGGCTGGTAACGTCGGGGATATTGGCCACAACGCCCTTTGCGTTGGCTGAGGCGGAAAGCATTGTATTGAGGGCCGTGTTATAGCGAGTGTTAAAATCATCGTTCGTGGTCAACGGCACGGCCGCTGATGCACCGGCGGTGGCATAGCCCAACACGTCGTCGTTGCCCAGCCAGAAAGTCAGGAACGTACCGCCATTGCCAAACGCCTTGGCTGCGTCACCAATGATTGTGGACACACTAGGAATTGACGCGATGCGGCCATAGTAGGGATTGTAGGCGGGATTCTGCGGAACAGCCGGGCCGCCAGTTTGAGGGATCAGGGAAAGGAGCAACGTGGTGGCCGGCACGGCAAAGTTGTTCAGGTTGGCCGAACCGCTGTAGGGCGCCAGGGCCTTGCCGCCATCACCCGGTTTTGGTGTTGGGCCGGGAGAACCTGTCGTGGGATTGATCTTGAGATAAAGTCGTCCGGCCGTGCAATTGGCCGCAGGGTTGTAGCAGCCGTTCTCCGACGCTACATCCGGCTGTGTAAACGTTCCCCCGCCCACAGCCTGCATCTGTTGGGCCAAGATCCTAACGAAGGAGGCGTCTTGTCCAGCCGTATACAACGCGCCGTTCATAAAGCCGGTAGACAGGCCGCTGCCCACGGAAATCATCTTGGTGAAGTCTGCCTCACCCGCTGTGGGCTCGGCGGTTTCGGGGAAATCGTATGTACAAGCACCCGCCATCATGCCGAAGGCCAGGGCGAAATATTTTCTGCTGTTTCTCATAGCTTAAACCGGTTGGGGATTAATTCATCAATTGATCAAAAGTGATGGATATGTAATAGATGGCACCCAAGGTCGGGCCGCCATAGTTCAGCACATAGCGCTTGTTGAAAATGTCGGAGCCTCCGAGTTTGAAGGTCGACTTCATCGCTTTCACCTTGTAGCTCACTTGTGCATCCATCAGACCCACGGCGGGTACATTGCCCTGGGCAAACGTGGCTTCCCACAGAAAGCCTGCCTGCCAGCGATAGGCGAGATTGAACCCGATCTTCTCGGTCACCTTCCGGTTGCCGAACGTCAGGTTGAATTTATGCTCAGGTGTATTGAACTCCGATAAGTAGCCGTCGCCCAGTTCCTGGTTCAGCTTGTTCCAGTTATAGTTACCACCCACTTTGTAGCCGCGGGGAAGGCTGTACTCCAAACCGATGGCTGCGCCTTGCGCGCTCACGCGTTTGCTGAGGTTGGTGTAGGCTGAGTAAGAATTCTGGCGACCATTCTCATCCGTTCCCGGGGTGAGGAGGGTAGAAGCGTTGCGAATGTTTTGTTCGGTGGGTGCAGTCGCCGTGAGATCGAGCGGGCCTGCCGCCTGGCGGAGGATCACTTGCGTGATGAAGTTGTCATACGAGTTGTGATAGTAGACGAGGTCGAACAGCAACCGGTCGCCGAGCAAACCTTTGTAGCCGACTTCGATGGCCTTCACTTTCTCCGGTGTCACAGGCTTGGCATCCGTGACGGGCGTGAGCTGGGCAAGTGCCTCGGGATCGGCAATGGCCAAACCGGCATTGGAGCCGCTGTAGGCGCCCTTGCCCGCCTTTGACGCCACGACGGCGGTATAGCGGTTCACAGACGCCACGGTATAGGCGTTCTCGAAAATGTTATACGCCTTGGCATATTCAGGCAAGCCGCCCAATAGCCGGTACGATAACACGTCGAGGTTGATGTGCTGGCCTTGCGTGGTCGGGTTGCGGAAACCGCTTTGATAAGACACGCGGAAATTGTGGTTTGGCGTGGGCGAGTACACCGCCGAAATGCGCGGGTTCACCAGGCCTTTAAAGTTCTCGTTCTTGTCGTAGCGCAGCGAACCGGTGAGCTTCACTTTGTCGGCAAAGAATTTCTTGGCCGCTTGAATGTAGGCACCCACTTCCTGGATGGTGATGTTGTTGCCGGCCGTGTCGGCAAAAATGGTTCCGTTGGAATTCAGATCGTAGAGCCGGTAGCTGGCGCCAATCATCAGGTCCATGAAGTCGATCTGGTTTTTGAAATCGTACTTGCCTTCGAAATGATAGAGCGCGGTCTTGTCGTCGAACAAAGAGCCGCCGGGGATCACCGACGAACGGGCCTTGCTTTTCGCATTGTCAAATTCAGGCGTCCCTGGTTTGTACATGCCTACGTTTGCTGCGTCTCTGGCTATATTGTGCGCAGCTTCTCGTTGTTCGATCGTGCCCAGATCTCCAGGATTAACGCCCCCTCCCTTCAAAGCTCCCAGATAGGCGACGGCATATTGAGCAAACCAGTCATTGTCGGCCTTCCACGCGCGATTAACCAGCACGCCGGTTAGGTCAGCAATGTAGGAATCACCGGAATTTTCGAGCGTGGCATAGCCTCTTAGGAAAAAATTGCTGCCTTTTAACTCGACCTTGTGTTGTTGGATGCTAAAGTCTTTCAGAGAGTAACGTTGTGCGCCTGTGTAGACCGAAGTACCGGCGCCGTAATTCAACGCATAAAGCAATTCAACCTTATCATTGATGCGATAGTTCAAGCCGACGTTTGCCTTGAAGTTGTGAGCGTTGTAATCTACCAGGTATTGCTCGGCATATGCTGAGCGCGACACAATGTCGGTGGGGAGGCTGCCAAGGTAGTTGCCTAACCCTGCTCCATTAACTACGTTTTGAAATCCAGGATTCAAACCCAGCAACGCAATATTCGTCGATACTTCATCGCCAAAGGCATGAACCCTGTCGGCACCAGGGTTCTTGGAATAGCCCGGGTTAACTGCGGCATTTTTGTCCTGCGTATTCGTGCCATACCAATCGGTGGCCTTGCTATAAGAAAGAGCCACCTTGAAAGCAAACCGGTTGTTGAACGCCTTAGCATAGCGGATCGCACCTTCATACATGGGCTTGGCCGAACCGGGGCCGATCTTGGTGCCGTCATAAGAGTTGAGGTCGGAGTCGCCGATGTGGTTCACACCCATCTTGGCGAAGGCGCTAAGGCCTTGATATTCGAATGGGTTCTTGCTGTTCACCAGCAAAATGCCGTTGAAGGCGTTGGGACCATAAAGGGCTGAAGCCGATCCCGGGATAAATTCCACGCTCTCCACGTCGAGTTCGGATGGACCGTTGAGGTTACCGATGGGAAAGTTCAGCGCGGGGGCTTGCGTATCCATCCCGTCCGTGAGCTGGACGAAGCGGGTGTTACCCGTGGAGTTGAAACCGCGGGCGTTGATGATCTGGAAGTTCACGCTGCTCTGCGTCATGTCCAGACCTTTCATGTTGATGAGGCCCTTGTAGTAGTTCTCGCTGGCCGTGTTCTGCACACCGAGAATGTCCATCTTCTCGATAGACACTGGCGATTGCATGATGGCTTCTTCCGCCCGGCTGGCCGACACCACGATCTCCTGACCTAAGATGGTTTGTTCCTCCATCTTGATGTCGAGCCCCGCAGTAGTGGCATTGCTCACTTCGATTTCCTGGCTGCGGAAACCTACGAACGAGAAGTTGAGGGTAAAGGGAGGGGCGTCGTTCACTTTCAACGTGTAGGCCCCATTCACATCGGTAACGGTGCCGATCACACGGCCTTTCACCACAATGTTCACCCCGGCGAGGGGTTCTCCGCTCACCCCATCGGTCACCTTTCCCGAAATGGTGGTTTGGGCAAAAACGGCGGTGATCGCCAGCAGCAGAAGGGCAACGGAAACCCCGGCATGCTTGTAAAATCTCTTCATAAACGTTTTGGGTTTAGTGACTTTTATGAAAAAACAGCTGGGCACAAAATGGTATGCATACCGAGCTTTTTTTTAGCAAAGTACAAAAAAATAGCAAAAAGCAAACGTTTGTGGGAGGGTTTGACTATCGCAGCCGGCTCAAAAACGAGCAATTATTGATTCTCTTTCCGCAGGTGTTGCACCAACCGCTCGCACACCGCGTTCAGTTCGCCCGCCATATATTCGTCGCCGGTAGCCGACAACGCACTCTGCGCCAGCCCGCCAATGCAGTCTATATAAAAGCGCTTCATATCCTCCACAGGCATATCTTTTGACCACAAATCGATGCGCAGGGTGTTCTTCTGCGTATGGTCCCACAGTGCCACGCTGATCGACTTGGTTTCCGACAGCCCCGGATCCGGCTTATCGGTCGCTTCCCACAGGATCTTCTCCGGCACATTATTCTGATCGAGCTCTACAGTAAAGTTGATAGATGATTTTTTCATGGGCGCAAGTTAATGAGTGGGTAGGTTTGGTTGGGGGGTTGGGGGAGGTTTTTTCGTGGGGGATTTCCCGATAGGAATGAAAGATTTCCCTGAGCCGTTTGAAAAATGGGATCGTTCGTTGAGCAACTCCTGGGCGGCCCCCTCGGAAGCCTCGGGCCGGGCTATCCGTTACAAGTCCGTCCGCGCCTGAGCCAGCGCACTTCGGGCTTTTCACTACTATCCCTGGCCGGTGTCATTAGAATCATCCCTTGCCGCTAAGGGCGGGAGAATTGGGTATGAGTCGAAGGTTGAGTATATGTTTTCGAACGTGACCAACGAAGGGAGGCTTTCACTTGCTTCTAACCCTGCCGGATTGCCATTGGGATAGTTGTAATGGATTTAGCGAACTATAACTATCTGCCATTGGATCGACTTGATGGAATCTTCCTAAGACCGGATCAAAATTCCGATACACCAAGTCATTACATAAAGTTATGTTTTATATACTTTAAAGTGACGTGATTTTCGGGGTAAGCACAGTAGATGCAAACCAACATCACTTATTCAAATCCATCTACCTAGCAAATCCTGCCACCAACGTTACGACCAATACATCTTTGTATTCATATCGTGTTAACATGAAAGTGTAACGGTTCTAAAGAAAATTCATATTTGTAGTCATCTATAACTCCTTGACTGCAATTCGTTTGTAGCGCGCACCATCGATTAAATATTCTCTTCCTCTGCTTGTCGCAAAAGAAATTTCTAATACCGCCCCATCGTCACATATTCTTTGAATTACTCTACGGACTTCGTCGATTCCGTTGTAATCAATGCCGGAAGTGCTTATGATTATATTTTTTGACAGGCTAATGGCTGCTTCTAATGCCAATAGCCTCCTTTCATTTGCACCTAGTCGATAAATATTGACATTGGGTTCGATATTCATTTTTTTAAGCAGCGAGAATATCTCCTCCTTTAAAAAAGTACCATTTTCCAATAGATATTGAAAAGATGTCTTGTTGGAAAGAAACGCCGGTCCAGGCTTTGCTATCGGAGCTACTACCGGATTAATTTTTGAATTAACCCTAACTCCATTCATCTTTTTTTTGCCGGACAGAACTTCAAGAAGTTTTTCTTCCAGCTTAAAATCATGATGACTTGTATAAAAATCTATGGACAAGTATTCGCCTTTTGAAATATCAAAGCTTTCAAAATAGAAATTGTCAATTGTAAAGCCCGAGGAACTCAAAATTGTGGTTTCCATAATTGCGTTTCTGTTTTAAAGTTTCAACCAGTTTCTTAATTGATCAAACCAGCCCAAGCCAGACATTGGCCTGGTGGCGGCTGGTGCTGATCTAACTGACTCCCATATGCCGTTGGCGCTTAATTGCTCCAGCGGACGTGAATTTCCAGTTGTACGCAATACCTCCAAGGCGGCGACGACCCTATGATTGCCGTCAGAAATATAGTATAATTTGAGTCTTTCACGTTGGGATCAAACATGCACATGAGCAACCGCCCTGCGAGCCTACCTCAAGGCCAGCAGGATGATTATAGCTGACAGGATCGTTGTAAGCAAAGTTGTAAGGAGAAAGCGAACTGTATTTATCTGCTAACGGGTCGGCCTGGTGGAACCTTCCTAGCGCCGGATCAAAATTCCGATAAGCAAGATCATAGAGACCTGTGGTTGTATTCTGCTCCGTGCCACCGTAAGCCTCCACCTTCACCTTTATTACCCTGGTAGACCTTACAGCTCTTGGACAAGCCTACTATATTCAATCCATGAGCGCACCAGTTTCTAATTTTTCAAAATCTTCGATTAAAGAACGACTTAGCTTGTTAGATGATACTCCATGAAACGGAGATTTAATTCCAATCTGATTAAATCTAGAAACATTAATCAGGACGTCTTCATCGTCAAGAAGAACGATTATCCTCATGGCAAACCCCCAGAGACTACCTCTTCTGTAATAGGTCATAATCTGATCTCCTTCATACAACAGATCTGTTTTAAATTTATTTCTGAGAAGCGAGGACATTAGTATCTTGTTTTTTTCAAGACTCTTCCCTTTAAATCTTATGAGTCTGTTGTCTTTTACTAGTGAATACAAAGAGAGGGAACCAACCAAAAAAAACACGCTAAGCGCAATTAGTCCAGTTGCATTCAATGTACCCTGATCCAACATTCTCAGAAAAAAAATATCGACAAGACTATTCCGATAAAAATAAACACCAAAGAGATAAGTCCATACATCACAATACTTGCCCAGTGACTCACATTTATATCTGCGACAAAAAGCCTGTTCCTTTCGAGTGACTTTTTGATATTGACATTAATTCGCATACTCTGTGAGTTTTAAAATTCGAATCCGACATTTCCGGTCGAAGCATCCAAACATTTGCTATACGATCGGTAATACTTGCGTAGGAATTTATAATGATCTATTATTCGGCCATAGGTGCCATACCCATCACCGTATGCATTTAGTGATCGCTGTTAGGGTAGCCGTAAGTGAGAGCGAGCTATAGTCGTCTGCCAACGGATCCACTTGATTGAAACGGCCTAGCGCAGGGATCAAAATTCCGATACGCCAAGCATATAGTCCGGTAGTGGTATTCTGCTCTGTCCCTCCGTTATAAAGGAAGCTGTTACAATTTTCCTTCGCGCGTCCAAGAGCTAGCAGTTTGTAGCCCCATACAGGTAGTGCTATTGCTTTTAGGTAGCCATTCCGTCATTTCAAAACGTAATTCGACGGAGTAGCATCTGTCGGTTTGACTCTCTTCTTTGCCCAAACGATCCCGGTCGTCCAACGGCAGCCGAAGAGTTTAAAGATATAAACAATGCTATTCATAGCTTAGTTACAAGCGCGAGCGGAACAAAAACCAAGACTACAGTCAAGGCGATTAATAATCCCTTGACTCTTCGGGACTTTCTTGCCTCTCCTCTCCATTTTTCTTCCATTTTATCAAAATTGCTATTGTATTTCTTATAATTCAAAAACAACAGCAAGAATCCAAGCGCGGTCGCTGAATAAGCTATCTGCCTTGCATATGGGGCCAATACCGGACCTCTCACAAAGACCTCCATTATAAATATACCTACGTCAAGTATTGCAAGGGACTGAATCAGAGTAATCACTGCCGCTGCTGGGAATCCCTGAAAATCCCCTTTATTTGAGTTTAAGTGATACAGTCGGTAATAAAAGTAAGAGAAAAAGAAATTATTCGGATTGTACATATTAAAGTTTGTAGTTTCAATTTCTATCTATACCAGCTGCGATACGATCTGTTATCGAGGTTCCTGTATAAATGGCCACCCCGAGATCGACAATACCATAAACGGCGACTGCAGGCGCTAAGAAGGTGAACGACGCCCCTACCATTGCTGCTCCGATTCCGATTTTAACCCAATCTCCCGTGCTAAGATGACCATCATCGAAATAAGCCTCGTAGCCGGTAAAAAGCACACCGGCGAACCCAAGGCTCGGTCCAACAATTTTTCCCATTACTCTTGCACCGTTCGCGCTTGCAGCCCTCATCGCAGTCGCTGAAGTATAAAAGGTGCCTGGGGAAATTTTAGAATCCACAATCAATCCCCACTCCGCAACCGTTCCTACAGAACCCCAGGCACTTGTCGCGTATGAACCAGTAATAAAATTCGATTTATTTCTTGGATTCTCGAAGTGATCCCAAAACCCATTATCTCCATCCGATCCTGAAAATCCACTTTTGAAGACCAAAGACCATTTTTTAGTTCCGTCTATTGCAAAATCCCCATAAAGGTTGGCCCTTTTCGCACTATACAGGCCAACCAATTTGTCATTGATAAACCAGGCAGTCCGCTTTGACCGAGTATTAATTGTTGTCGTTTCCTGCACGCCATCATATGCAATCATCACATTAATATTCTCGCCGAACATACTAGCAATCTCCCCAAGTGCATCAGTATCTCCATCGCGGGCACTACGTAACAACCTCAATGCCCTAGCGAACGACTCTAGGTCGCCTGAGCTTGTAGAATGATAGCTTGACGCTTGGCCAGTTGTAAGGTCTAAAGTACCGTATGCTAAATCGATAATCATAGGCCTGAAGACCGAATTAACATATGCCTCGTAAGCTTGACTATCCATAATCCCATTACGCGGTAATACCGGAGCCGGGGCACACCAAGAGCACGTGGTTTGAAGTCCATTGGGGTCGTTTGAGAAAACAGGATCGTTGTTTGCATAACTGTAAGGAGATATCGATGCATATGGATCCGTTAACGGATCCACTTGGTGGAATCTACCTAACACAGGATCAAAGTTTCTGTATCTTAAATCATACAACCCCGTAGTTGCATTCTGCTCAGTGCCGCCGTTATATAGGAAATTATTCACATTCCCTTCTCTTGTCCAGGAACTAGCAGTTTGTAACCCATATGGATAATACTCATTCACCTGCAAAATATTCGTAGGCGTATATGTCATCGTCACATCATCAAAATAAACATCAACCTCGGTGGGGGTCTCATTGCTTATGTAAATATAAGCATATCCCGCCTCCTTCACCGTATACTCTTTCGACATGTAATCATGTGCCGTCTTCGGTGTGGCCCCCACTTGCTCTCCTCCATCGATCTGATCGGCAACGGCATCTATGAGTTGGAAATTCTTATCGAACAACAGGATCGTTACGAAAGCCTTGGGAAAGTTGGTGTTCCCCCCGCCACCACCGCCTGCGATAACGGCGCCGTAACTATTCAGGCTGTTATAGGCCAACAATGCGTCACCGGTAGAAGCCGCACTTACACCAAAGGCCGACGTCAAGGCTGTGGCAAAGGCATCGATATTGCTAGAATTACTTTGCGGGTTGAAGTTGAAGTATTTTGCATAGGCTTCCACTTTCACTTTGTCGCCCGGGTAAACCTTAAGGTTCCTGGTCAATCCGACGATGCTGTTGTTTCCGCCATTGAGCAATTGTGAATACGTGTAAGTTGAGCCGCTCACGTCCGTATGATCATATAACTCAAGACCGCTCCGGTTACCTCCGGTAGGGTAGCTGTCAGGAAAATTGTTTATCTCCGTGGTTTGTGTGGCGTTCTCGAAGGTCGCCGTTACTACCTGGGGCGCCGGTGTTACCGGGCTAAACAACACGCGGGTGTTACCCTGGTGATCGGTTATGGCGTACTGGAATTCGTAAGTGGCGCCTTTCTTCACCACCCTGCCTTCGGGCGAGCCAAAGTAGCTGAGCGCGCCATTCTCATAGACAAAACCACCCACGTAGTCGACTGTGCTCGCCGGTGTGCTGCTGCCGGCAGCATAGGTTTTCACGGTCAATTTATTGCCGTCGAGGTCGTAGGTATACTCCAGCTTGCGGCCGTCGGTGTAAGTGATCGTCTTGGGCTTGCCCAGCGCGTTGTACACAATGCCCGTCGTGCCGATGCCCTTGTTGAGATCGCCTGCCAGACTGCCGTCGGCGGTGTAGGTATATTCGTCTGTGCTGTTGCTGCCGTTCGTAAATCCTGCCGTGTTGGCCGTGGCGTCTTCTACTTTTTGGAGGGCGTTGGATTGGTTCTTATACGTATAAGTGAGGTTGTCGATAGATAACGGTGTGGCCGTCAATTTACCGCCGGTGAACGTCCGTTGTACTGTGTTGCGTTGCAGCGTTAAAATGTTGCCGTTCGCGTCGTAGGTCATCTGCTCGTTCAGTGTGCCGGCTTCTTTGGTCCAGGCCGTGCCTGTGTTGGCCTGGAAGGTAGCAGTCTTCAGCTTGTCGCTTTTGTCATAGCCGTATTTGTAGCTGCGCTGGTCGGCAGCGCCCGCGGGCAGGCCGGCATTGTGCCATTTGATGGCGCTGATGTTGCCGTTCCAGTACGTTTTGTCACCGGCCTGGTCGTTGAGGCCCGTCGCCGTTTTTTCATAGAGCAATTCCATGCCAAAATAGTCGGCAGTGGCGTCCGTATCCGTTCCGTTTACCTGTGCGTTGTTGATGGACGTCAGCCAGCCGCGTTCGTTGTAGCGATAATCGATGCTCTGCAAAAAAACGTTGGCCGCTGTACTGTGCAGTTTTTTGTCGACAAGCTGTCCCAATTCGTTATATGCGTAGCTGGCCACCAGTTGTTCGGTTGCCCCAGGCACGGTCTGGTATATGCCGGTGAGGCGTCCGCCATTGTCGTATGCGTAGCGCCCCAACACGGTGAGTTGGTTTGTGCCGCCAGCGTTGTGATCGGTCTTCGTATACTTCATTTTCCCTTCCAGGTCATAGACGATCGTGCTCAGGTTATCCATTGCCGCAGAAAGGTGATTGTTACTACGTTGCTGGATCACATGCCCGTAGCCATCGTAGAACACGACGGACGTAAGCCACGTGGTGGTGCCTTCAATAAGCTTGGTATGCCCGGTCGGTTTGCCTTCTACAAAAAGAGCAGGGGGTAGTTCTTCGGTCAGGCCTTGAACGGTGTAAGTATAGTCGGCCGATCCGTCGCGGTTGAAATCATAGTGGTCATAATAATTCACGGCATGAAGGGTGAGCGCCGTGCCGTCGTAGTTCGTGGCGGGGAAAGAAAGATTGGTGTAGCCCTTGAGGGTCGTGCCTTCCTCCTCGTATGTGGCCATCGTGGGCGCGGTGGTGGTCACGTAGCTTTGCATGGTGGCCTGTGTGTTGTGGGTGGCGTCGAGGTAACGGCCAGTCATCACTACGCGGTCGCGGCTGTCGTACTTCACGAAGAACCATTCGTTGGTGGCGCGCAGGTTGCCGTCTTGTATGAGCACGGGGCGGTCGTAAGTGTCGTACACAATATATTGCGCGGCGCTATTGGGCACTTTCTTTTGGATGAGCCGGCCGGCCGCATCGTAGGTGTACTGATAGATCAACTCAGTGATTGCAGCGTCGGCGGCCGTGAGACTGGCGCCGGTGCCCAACAGGGCCATGGCCTTGGGCGGCAGTTGATAGATCAGGTCGCCAAAGGCGTCGTAGACGTAGTATGTCTCCAGCCAGGGGGTGGAGCGTGTTTCCACGGTTTCGTCGAGTTGGACCTGTTTCAAGACCACATTGCCGAGTTTGTCGGTGAAGGCGCGCACCTGGTTGCCATTCTCGTCGGTTACCTGGTTCACGGCCAGGGTATTGGCCGCGTAGTACGAATTTGTAGTGCCGTCGGCTTGCCAGTAGCGCACCTGGTTGGTGGTGTTCATCACCAGGTCGGTCTTCACGCTGTGGGCGCCGGGCTGCCAGTCCGTGCCCGGGGCCCCTTGCTCGCGCAGGTTGGCCAGCGGGCTGGCGGCGAGTTTGGACACGGCATAGGGTGCGTCGCTCACGGCGAGCGTGGCGCCGAGGTGATAGAAAGCATATTGTTCGGTCGTTGGCGTAGCGCGTTTCTGACCATCGCTTATTCCCGATGTTGCATAAGGCAGGTAGCGTTTTTCCGAAAGACCATAGGCCGAGTATTCGATGTATTGGATCACGTCGCGCACCGCGGGCGAAGTGCCCACGCCGATGATCTGTTCGGGGCGGCCCATGCCGTCGCTATACGTGACGGTCTGTGAGAGTTCATTCTTCTTCAGCGAATATATCGACGTTGTCGGCTTCACGCCGGATTTGCGAATGATGATGGTGGACTCTGCATTGGTCTGCGTGGCCAGCACACCGGTAATCACCAACTGACCGGTTGTTTGCCATTCCAGGCCTACGCCTTGTACGGTGAGGGAGTATTTTCCCGGTTGCGTCACGGTATAGCTCGTGCCGGTAGCGCCGGGTATGTTCACGCCGTTCCTTTGCCAGCTCCTGGCAGCGTAGCCGCTGCCGCCCGCCAGCGTGACGGTGCCTCCATAGGGAATGATGGTGCCGGAGTATGTGATGGTCGGCAAAGGATAAACCCTCACCGCAGCCGTGGCGGAATATACGGCGGCGCAAACGCCGCTTTGAATTTTTGCCCGGAAGGTTATGGTCGTAGGCACCGGGGCTGTCAGGTTGCTGTAGTTATAGGTTGTGAGGCCGGCTGTGTTGGCGATCACCTGCCAGTTGCCGCTGCCGACCATTTTCTCCCACTGCACTACCGACCCGGTATGGCCGGAAAGGGACAAGCTGCCGGTAGCCACGGAGTAATAGTAAAAGACTGCCGGGCTTACAGTACCGCCCACAGAGGCCGGATTGGCCGTGAGCGTTGCCGATCCGTTCATGAGCGGGGAGCAGGCATTGTGCTCACTAATAGCTTTCACGGTGTAGCTTCCCGGTGGCAAATTGCTCCAGGTAAGCGCGCTGCCGGTACCTTGCACCAAGGCACCATAGGGTACATTATCTTTATCAAGTTCGTATTTCACATTGGCCTGCGAGCCGTTCAATGTTACCAACGGTGGTGTGCCACTGTCACAATATATTCCGCCACCACTGACCGTATAAACGGATGGTGGCACGTCGACGGGCACAGTCAGTTGTGTTGACGGCCCTGTGCAACCTGTACTGGGATTGTATCCCTCGACGGAAAAAGTTGTTGTGGATGTAAGGGTTTGCGTTGGGCTAATCGGTTGCCAATTTGAGTCGCGCCATACATAGTAGCCTGCTGGCTCCGAAGGCGACAGGGTTACCTGCCCGGAGCCGCAAACGGCAGCGGGTGTAGCGTATACATTAGAGGGGGCTGAGGGTGCCGCGTTTCCCGTTACGGAGACGTTAACGAGTGAGCTTCCACAATTGTATGTTGTATTGTAGGCCTGAACCTGGATAGTCTTTTGTCCCGCTGTGGTGAGCAAAACCTGATAACTCGTACCGGAAGCTACAACTGAACCATTATCGATCCACCGGATGATGGAGCCCGCTGTGGTAGATGCCGACAGCGTCACTGTACCCGGTATACAGACAGCGTTGCCGCCGCCACTCACCGTAGGCACACCCGGACAAGAAGTGCCGGTTACCGTCACCACAAACGTGTCGTACACGGTGCCACCATTGGCGATAAATTTGATCGTTTGATTGCTTCCCGTGTTGAACGTTACCGTGACCTTGTATCTGAACCCGATTTTTGTTTGGGAAACAATTGAAGCGCCGCCATCAACATCAAAGCGCCAGTTGTTGTATGTGGCGTCGTCGTTTACTTCGTAGTCGGTGGTTGTTCCAAATTCAACCGAGGAAAGTCCGGCAATGAGTCCATTGCCTGCCAGGGCTGTATGGTCCAACAGGAAAAGAGAAACGATAAAAGCAAAAACAATTTTTCTTGCCATAGCAAAAGTAATTAAAATATCGGTGGTGATTTTTATTGGCATTTCTCGGCGGGCGTCAGGTACGTGATGTATTGACTCGTGGATTGTGAAATAGTGGCACAACCACAGGCTGACGTGACGGTACATTGCATTTGGTAATTTGACTTGAGATCCATCATCGAGTCGAATATATATTCAGGGCCGCCGGATGACGTCAAAACTTGCGTAACGCCGGCACCATACGTTATCGTCCATTTGTAAGTGTAGGTTCCACAACCTCCGGTAAGGTTCGTTACAGTGAACTTCTTCCAGTTCTCCGAGCAGTCTTCACCTCCATACGTGTTGTTTTGTTCACCCGTGGGGACGGTGTGTACCAAGTCCCTTACGGCAACATCGAAATCAATGGCCTGACCTACGATGCAATATGTATTGGTAGTCGTGACAGGATTCAATGTCGGATACGACACGGTGACCGAAACGGTAAGCGATCCACTTGCCATGGGTGTATAGCTCATCGTCTGCCCGGTGGCAGATTGTGTGGTTCCATTGACCACCCAGGTGTATGAAACGCCCAGGCAATTGTCGGGCGCGGTAAAGTTTATCGAGTTGCCAACATAAAACACGCGACCATCGGCGGGCGAAAGGCCCGCATTGATTTCTTGTGGTGCACTGGCGGTGGGGCTTGCAAAACTGTACTCCTTGAGCAGGCGAATGTCTTTGTTCTGATCCAGCACAGTGACCACGCGATTCAGGTCGTCGTAGTTGGTGAACGCAGCCTCGCCACGCTCGCCTACTTCCGACGTTTTTCCTTTCAGAATGTTGTAAGTGAAAGTGCTCATGGTGGCATCGGCGGGGTAAAATCTTACTTCGTCTATCGTGGCAGTGGCATTGCCGCTCACTTCAAGCGAGAATGTTGCACTGGCCGCACTCATGTCTACCACGGCTTCCAGATATTTCCAATTGTTGGCCGATGCCGTGCCATAGGTGAGCACCGTGGAGGCTTGCGTGGTGGCACCGGAATAAATCCTGAACGTGATGTTCGTGGCTGCCGCGGCATATACCCAGCAGGAAGCACGGTAGCGCCTGCCACCCTTCGACAAATTGTCGCGTACCAGTTTCGTCGTTGCTGAAACGCTCTCTCCATAACTGCCCGCCCAGGCATTGGTCTTCGTTCGGGTTGCATTGGTTGCTGTGAAGAAGGTGGTGGCGTCCTCAAATCCGTCATAGGCTACCTCTTCCGCTAACGCGTTGGCCACTACAGCGTAAGGCAATTCACCTTTGTAGTCATAGAGCAAGCCCGCGCGCTTTTGCCGGTAGTCTTTCACGCTCATGGCGTTGCCCACGGTAGAATAGCTTTGGACGGTGGAAAGATATTGATTGACAAAGGTGATCTCCTGCTTACCTGTGCCGTTGGTTTGTACGGCCAGCGCGGCGAAGCCCGAACCCCGCGGATAATTTCCTTTCAGGGATGGCAACACTTTGCCATTGCCATAGTCTTTGTAGAGCACGATCGAAGCACCCGTTAAAGCGCCTGCCCGGCTGGTCTGTGTTTCGATGAGCGTACCATGGCGATAGTTGTCGTTCAGCGCCTTCAGGCCCACGGCCTCGGGTTTTGCCGGATCGGGATTGGTGAGCGAAGCAAAGTCCTTGGCATAACGAAAGCTGGTGACATAATTCACGGCGTCGCTGTTGGTCACCGTCACAGACTGTAACATTTGGTGCGCGGTACTGTAGGCATAGGTGGTGGTGCTGGCCAGCACATTGGTCGGGTTGGCCGGGTCGGCCCCTGGATTGAGTTCGTCGGCACGCTTCACGGTTTCTGTCTGCACCACTTTGCCGGTGTTGGCCAGGATGCTATAAAAACCGTAGACGATGTTGGTGGTCGACAGTCGCTCCAACCGCACGCCTTTGATGGTGACCGTTGCAGGAGTGAGACGCTGGTAGGTGTAGGACCGTTCCTGCACCTTGGCATTGGTTTCGGAATAGTCGGTAACGACCTGTGGCAAGCCGCGCTCGAATTCGAAGTTCGTCGTGGGGGCAAAGGGGTAAGTATAGTAACCGTTCACCTGGTTGCCGATCGATGTACAGGGCGGATTGCTGATCACGGGCACAAAGCGGGCTACCCGGCTTTTGGTCGCGCTCCAATCCAGGTCGGTGTTGAGCGGGTACATGGCGGGCAGCGCATAGTCATAAACCGTCCGGCCCCTGCCGCTTTGCCGCACTACGGCGCGGCTGTACAACACATAGCTTTCCGGTCCCAGATGGAAAGTCGTGCGCAGGGTGGACGTGCCATCGACAAAAGCATACACGGGTGGGTACGACAGCTTGCCGCTGGTGGCATCGGTACTATTGGCGTTGCCGGTCGTGTTGTAGTAATATTCCGTGGTAGTGCTTTCAAATCGCACGCTTTTCACACGTGCGCCGCCGCCGGCGATCTTTTTAGCGGCGGCCGCGTCCCAATACGTATTGGATTCGTATTGAATGTAGGAGGAAGATCCCGTTGGATACTGAATAATAACGGGCATTCCGGATGCCACAAAGGAATCGTCTGCCGCCCGGGCGTCGCCTGATAGCGTGGCTGTCTCGCTGGCTATTGGAATCATCCGCATGCGTTCGCCATCGCCATTAGCAGCATTCACGTACACCGCGGGAATGCTAGAAGTGGATGTGCCATTGCAATAACCCCACAAGTCGGTCCGTCCGGCCGTACTAAAAGGCAGGCTTACGGTGTTGTTGATGTCGTCGACGCCATTGTAACTGAAAACATATGCAGGATAAGAAATGCAATTGCTTTCTTGCGTCACACTGTTCAAGAAGCCTCTCTTACTGCCACTTCCCGTATTCCATTTGTCTTTGTATTCCTTATACTCAAAGTTATAATCAATGTGCAGGGGATTGCCCAGGTTATCGTTGAGCGCAATGCTTTGAATGCGATGGTTCGCCCAAGTAAAGGAAAGGACATTCAGATTTGTTTGTACAGACCACAGCTCGCGGGGATTGGTGATGTTGGTCGTTGTATATTGGTTCGATACCGTGCCTGCCTCTGTTACAACAGCGGTTGTCTGCTGCTTTCCCTTTTGGTAGGGCTGATAATAAGAATACTCCACCTTACTGCCATCGGGTGCGGTGATTTTGTAAAGATTCCACGCACTGGTGTAGTTAAGCAACTGCTGATAGTAGCCATAGCCGTTGGCCAGATAAGACACCGTGGCATTGATAGCCGTCGTTTCGCGCGATGCCGTTTCCAGCATGTTAAAAGTATAAACTACTCCTGTATTGGTAGTAATATCGAAAGCTGTGATCTTTCCGTTGCCATCTTTCGTGGGCGTGATCCTGATGTCCTGATATGGAATGGGTCTGGGTACACCGTCGGCGCCGAACATAAATTGCCCGCTCAGTCCGGGAGCAGAAAAAGAAAACAGGTCAGGCTCGGGATCGATGTTGTAATTGAGCGCATTTACAAAATTAAAATCATCGCGCTCGTCCACGCACGCAGTCAGGTCGTCGTCCGATGCGGGTACAAAAGTTTGGATGGAGGCCGTGGTAGATCCGTTAAGCCACCCCATTCGGGTATCTGTGCCTGTACCTTTATAGTCGTCAGGTAGCGCGCGCAGTTCCCGCCGCACGGCGCCCGACACAGCAATGTCCCATCCAACGCCAGCCGATCCTTCTTCGGCACTGGATTGTACGCCGCTGCCGGCCGTGTATACCAACACGACGGGCACGCTAATGCTGCCGGAATGCAATTCCGTTACCGGCAGTGTTAGCGCCAGGCGGCCGGTTAGCGGATCCACCGGAACAGTAGTTACCTGCGCGAAACATAAGGTGGCCGTAACGCCGATTGCGATGATGAATGAAAATAACGTTTTCATGTATTTTTAAAATAGAGGTAGATGCAATTCAAAACTTAATAGTCGCGGAGAACGGCTAAAGTAATGCTAGCAACGCTTTGCAGCGCTCTGATGGATATTTAGCAGTGAAAAGGGTGGAACGAAATTGTAAAAGGGCATTTGGGGGATGGTACACAACAAGTGAAATCCGTCGCAATGATAGATGAAAGTTTATTTGAAAAGAAGGGGCAGTAGCAATTTTTTTTACGCACCGGCCCAGCCGTAGATAGGGCCATACATAAGCCTATAGATAAGCCGAGTCAACGTCAACCCAATCCTGGAAATGCGAGCGCCACACAAACCGCAACGCATAACGTTGTACTGTATTCGCCTGGAAGAACGTTTGAAAAAGAACGCAACAAAAGAAACATGTAAAAATATCAGAGACAATTTTTGAAACGAAATGCGCCAAACTCCCGCCCCCTGAATTCTGGCTCCCGGCTCCTGGATTCTGGCTCCTGAATTCTAACGCTTAAAACTTCCAACTCAAAATCTTCCCCAAATTGATTCCGCTTCCAATATAATTTCTCCCAAACATTGTTTGCCTCCAATTATTCCCTAACTTCGGATGTTGTCTATTGCTTGATCTTACATGAGAACCCTCCTCTTTGTTATTTCGGCATTTCTATGCTTGCCTGGTTACGGGCAGTTCTACCAGTCGTGTATCGACGTACCCACGTATACGGACGACGGCTCCAATCACAATAATATCCGAAACAGTATCGTGAGGAATGCCACGGGCGATATGGCGATGGTGGGCAATTTGAAGATGTACAAGCTCACAAAAGCCGGGGTGGTAAGTTGGTCGAAGGACCTCACGCTGAGCGTGCGCGATTTTGAAGTCGACAACAGTGGCAATGTGTTGGCCATTCACAACCAGGACCTAAGCATCATCAAATACGCTTCCGCCAATGGTGCTAAGGCGTGGGAAAATACATTTACTTCGGTTGCCCTCATTGACGCAGTTCCCGATAACAACGGAAACGTCTATGCTACCGGCTATGATTATGGAAATGACGAGCTCTACATAGCAAAATATGATCCCGCCACCGGTGCTGATCTGTGGCAGGGAGTGTCATTGGTATCTTTGCCGAACTACAACGGTCAGTCGATTGCCGTATCCTCGACAGGCGACGTGTATATTCTTGCCTATAATTTTGGCACCACCCAGTATAAACTTATTAAGTATTCATCAGCAGGAGCGCTGCAATGGCAGATCGACTATAATAACAACCTGAACATAGGCGGGGTCAAGGTTGGTCCGGATGGGAATGCCTACATCACCGCTGCCGACTTTAATTCCTCTCGCTTGATTAAGGTACGAGCATCCGACGGTGCCATCCTCGAAAATGAACTTTTCGACCTGGGCAAGATCATCGTGGCGTTCCGCGGTAACGATTTTGTTGTTGTCGGACAAAATGGAAGCGGCAACTATGCCTTGGTCAATTACCCTAGCACTTTTCCGACGCCTACGGCGGCTGACTACATCGACACGTTCAGCGCTTTCGACATCGACTATCCGTACGTGTCCATTAATATAGAAGCCGACGGCACAGCGGGTCTTGTTTTCTCCATTCAGGACTTTATAGAAACGAGTACGCTGATCCGGTATTCGCCTACCGGAGATAAACTTACCCCCCAGGTAGTTCTCCCTACCTTTGTTACAGGCGCAGTCCTGGATAGCAATGGAGACTATATCATACCAACCCGGCAGCAATGCGTCAAACGCCTCACGTCTTGTGACAAACTCGCCATCACCATCATCACACCACCCCAAAGCCAAAAAGTCTGCGCGGGTAGTACGGTTCAGTTTACGGTAGCCGCCACAGGAACGGGGTTGTTGTATCAATGGAAAAAAGGCGCCGACTTGTTGGCCAACGGTGGCCATATTTCGGGAGCGACCACGGCAACACTCACCATCACCGGTGCAGATAACGTGAACGACGGCGGTTCCTACACCTGCACGATCTATGATGGCTGCAATCATACGAAAACGACAACGGCCGTCACGCTGACCTTTGTGGACGGCCCGATCATCACCGGTCAGCCCACTGCTGTTGAAGCGTGCGCCGGATCCAATATCAATTTCACGATTACGGCCACAGGCCAGAATGTGAAATACCAATGGAAAAAAGGAGGCGTGGCCCTGGTGGACAACACCTTGATCACCGGCGCTAAAACGGCCAACCTAGGTCTGAAAACCATTGCCGCGACGGATGCCGGCTTATATACCTGCGACGTAACGTCCGATTGTTTTGCAACCCCCATCACCAGTCAAAGCGCGTCACTGACCGTCTTCCTGCCCGCATCGGTCATCACACCGCCACCCGCCACGGCCGCGGCATGCGCGGGCAACGACCTCTCGATCACGCTGGTGGCCAGCGGTGCCAACCTCACGTATCAATGGCGCAAGGGGGCGAACAATCTTGTGGAAAGTGGTACGGTGGTAGGCACAAAAACCAACACGCTCACCCTAAAGCAACTGGCGGCGGGCGATGTGGGCCAATATTCCTGTGTGATCACCGGCATGTGTGGCAATCCGGCCACGTCGTCGGCCACGACCGTGAGCATTAGTACACCTTCACAGATCACTTCGCAACCAGTGTCCAAGTCGGTTTGCACGGGGACCAACGTTTCCTTCAGCATCACCGCTTCGGGTCCGTCGCTGACGTATACCTGGCGAAAAGGAAATACAGTAGTCAACAACGGAGGCAAATATAGCGGGGCCACCACGGCCACGCTCACCATTACCGGTGCCACAGAACTGGAAGCAGGCGCTTATACCTGTACCATCAACAATCCCTGCGGCAGTGAAATTGCTTCCTCCGCGGCACAGCTCAACATTGATCCCGCCCCGTCGATTGTTTCCCAATCCGGCAATACTGCATTGTGCGAAGGCGATGTGGGCAGAATTTCGGTGACGACAGGCACAGGAAACTTCCAGTTCCAATGGAAGAAAGACGGCGTAGTGCTCACCGACGGAATGGCCCATACGGGGACAACAACGGACGAGCTACTGATCATCTCCGCCTCGACTGCCGACGCGGGCGTATACACCTGCGAAGTGAAATCCGGATGTGGCAACCCGATCAACTCGACGGGCATCACGGTTGCCGTGAGCAACGGAACCCAGATCGTCTCGCAAACCACCGACTTGAAAACATGCCAGGACGACAAACTTACGCTCTCCGTGACTGCAAGCGGCAACGGATTGACCTATAGCTGGAAAAAGAACGGCTCGCTCTTGTCCGACGCGGGCACCATCAGTGGCTCAAAGACCGCCACACTCACCATCCAACACATCTCACCCCTGGATGAAGGCCGATACACCTGCGAAGTGACCGGCACATGCAAAGGCACGGCCATCAGCGATGGCATCGACGTAGACATCGATCCGAAACCCAACCTGGTGCTGGCTACCGACATAGATTGCAAAAGCTTCCAGCCCGTGTGGTCCGAATTGGTCACCGATACCAACTTCACCGAGGGCGAATACACGCTTTTCAAAAAAGGCAGCACCACACCCCTCGGCCTCATGGACATCGACGGCCTTGGTGAATACCTGATCGTAAAGAACACCGGCACCTGCGCCGACACGGTGATCTGGAACAACACCTGCGTCATCACCGGAACCGAAAGCACGTTCTCTTCCCACGTCAGCGTAGCACCCAACCCCAGCAACGGCCTGTTCAAAATTCAAAACCTCGCCAGACCCTTACCTTTCGAACTCTATAACGCCCAAGGAAAATTGGTGCTATCGGCCAAAGAACCCCGTGCAGATGGATTTGTAGATGCCCAGCACCTGAGCGACGGATTGTATTTACTTTCGATCCAGAATGAAAGCGGGAAGGGGGAGACGCTGCGGGTCATTATTAGTAAGGAGCAGTAAGATCAGGAGCCAGAATCAGTAGCCAGTAGTCAGGAGCCAATATCTAGTCAGTAGAAAAAGGAATTTGAAGTCGTCGCGTCTTTGTCGTACTGGGGCGTGACGTCAAGGCAATAGCCATAAATTGTAAACGGCTCCTGGCTCCTGACTACAAGGCTTATAACCGAATATAGAATGAAACGGATCTTACGCGCTGTCCAAATGGCCGTCCTGGCCCTGTTATTGGTCTGGGTTGATGGTTGTATTCGGGATGAGGTTTTGTTGCCTCCGGAAATTACTTCTGTCAGTAAGACGTCGGCGCCGTCCGGGGAGATCGTGACGATCAATGGTAATAATTTCGATGGATCGCTGCAGGTGTTGGTTGACAATGGGGTCATCAGTACAGCCGGTACGCCGACGCGGACGGAGGCGCAGTTCATTGTTCCGTTCCGAACGCAACCAGAAGAAGTTTCCCTCACGGTTAAAACAAAATATGGGGCCTCGCAGCCAAAGGCCTTCACGGTGTTGCCGCCTGTTCCTATCATTCGCACGTTGAAACCTAACCGTTCGGGTATTGGCACGCTCGTTAAGATTGCTGGTAGTTATTTTACCAACGTGTCGGCTGTTAGGTTCAAGTCGTCCGACCAGGAAACGGAGCGAGATGCGGTCTTTACCGTTGCCGGCGATACTATTCTGGTGACCGTACCTGCGGGGCTGTTGCCGGATGCAGCCGATATCAAGGTCACCTCAGCCAGCGGCGTGTCAGAGCCCGCGGCTTTCCTGGTGTTGATGGCGCCTAAAATTATTTCATTCACGCCCGACAACGGCGCTGCTGGGAAAGTGATCAAACTGGAAGGGGAAAATCTTTCGGACGCACAAAAAGTGACCTTCGGGCCGATCCTGGAGGCAGAGATCATCACCGACGCGCCCGAATCCATCACGGTGCGGGTACCCGACGGTGCGCCTACCGATACGATCTACGTATACACACCCGGAGGAAAAGGGAAGACGCCGAAAAAGTTTTCCGCCATCCCCGGGCCCGCTATTCAGACCATAGACAAGACCACGGGGGGAGTGGGCACTGACGTGCTTATCACCGGATTGAATTTTACGGGAGCATTCGAATTGAAATTCGGTACCACACCCGCACAGATCGTATCCAATGATGGCACGAAGATCAAAACTAAAGTGCCCATAGGCGGAAGCAGCGGGAAAATATCCGTGACCACGCCGGCCGGCACAGCGCTATCGACGACCGACTTCCTGGTGCAGGGTGCACCGCTCATTTCGAAGTTCGACCCGCCCTCGGGGGTGACGGGAACGCAGATCGTTCTGACGGGGATGAACCTGGCCTCGATCACGTCGGCGAAAGTGGCATTGAAAGACCTGAAGATCGTGAGCAAGACCGACACCGAGGTGACCGTGGAAGTATTGGCCGGCACCGTGACCGGGAAGATCTCTGTGCAGACCCCGGGCGGTACGTTTGAAACCACGGATCTCTTCACCGTGCTCGGTGCGCCGCAGATCACGGCTGTCAATCCCAGCTCGGGCATCGTCGGAACGGTGGTCACCATCACCGGTATCAATTTGCCGAGTTCGCCTTATGTGCGCTTCACGAATAATATTCAGGCCACCACGATTTTAAAATCGTTGTCGACACAGATCATTTGCCAGGTGCCGCAGGGAGCGTCCACGGGTAAGATCAATGTGAATGGTGCGTTGAGCTTGACGGATTTTGTTTTGAATGTGAAGCCGATCATCACGTCGTTCACACCGGCAAAAGGAGGGGTGGACACGCAGGTCACCATCAACGGTTCTTATCTTACGGGCGCTACCGTAAAGTTCGCGAATAACTTAACCGCCACGAAAGTTGGTGCCGGAACAGACAATCAGGTGATAGTGAAAGTGCCTGCCGGGGCAGTGACCGGCGCCATCAGCGTGACCACCACACCGGGTACAACAAATACGGCCAGTAAGTTTGAAATACTCTCCCCGCCATCGATCACATCGTTCAATCCCACGGGTGGTGTTTCAGGGACCAGTGTGACCATCACCGGCACTAATCTCCAGCACAATCCAACGGTTCAGTTCTTCAACGGGGTAAACGCAACGGTCAAATCCGTATCGGCCACGCAATTGGTGGTGCAGGTTCCGGCGGGGGCGTCCACGGGGAGGATCAGCGTGACGACCGATGCTGTGCAAACTGCGGTGGCGTCGGCCACAGACTTTACGATCGTGGGGAAACCTTCTATCACCAGCATCTCGCCGGCGAGCGGAACGGTGGGGCAGCCGATCACGGTCAACGGTACGAATTTTACAAACCCCATAACCGTCATCGTCAACGGTACGTCTGTAGCGGGAACATGGGTGAGTAACAATGTGGTGAAGGTGAACGTGCCGGTCAACAGCACGGTGAACAAGAGCGTGAACGTGAGCGTGAAGACCGCTGCCGACTATTCCAATAATTATCCTTTCCTGCTCTTGGCCGAGCCGGCCACGGCGCAGCTCAAACTAAAACCGAACAACAACCCCGTGGATTGGCCCGTCTTGCTGGAAGGACCCAACCTGGGCACCGTTACGCGGATCACGCTAAACGGAAAAGTGATCACCCCCAATTTTCGGCAAGCCAACGCGATCACGTTCGTGGTCCCCAACGACATCGGCTCGACCGGCGCCATGACACTACGGTTGTTCTACACGTCCGACATTTCAACGTCGTATAAAGTCGACCTTAACTTCACCGTCCTGAATGCACCGCCGCCGGGTCCCATTCCGCCACCCATCATCATCCTTCCGCCGCCGCCCCCGGTTAACCTGACGACCAACATCGATGCCGATTGGTCTGTGGCCTTCAATGAAAACAATGACACCGATGGCTTCTATTGGGAGTCTACTGTAAGGCTGGACACCGATCAGGACTTTCAGGTGGCGGGCACCATTTCCAGCAGCGACGCAACGGGAAGTTTTGCCAGCGGCTATCTCACGCTCACCATCAATGGCGACACCTACGATGGCCAGTTCTACAACAACAACATCTATCTCACCAGCCGCACTACCGGGCGGCAGCTTGTGCTGGGAAGCAGCCCGTGTAGTACACCGGATTGTAAATAACGGCAAGCCTATCAGAAGACATAACGAAGACACACATTGGCCCCGCTCCATTTGCCGTAGTTGCGCGCCATCAACGTGCCGGTATAGCTGGCGTTGACAAAGAACCGCTTGCTAAAAAGGTGCTGATAGCCCAGGCCGTATTGCGCGAAGTCGCTGTCGGCCCCTTCGCTGATCTTGCTAATGTCAATGTTGGTCCAACTGTAGGAGAGGGTGCCAAACAGCAGGTCCTTGCGTGTGAGCACATAACTCAGTGAAACGCTTATCGGAAGATAAAATTCGGTCTTGGCTCCGGTCTCGCTGTTGGCGGAAGGAAATGCCAGGGCAAAGTTGAGTTGTGAAAAGAAGCCGAGCTTGTCGGTGAAGTACTTGTAAAAGAAGAACGTGTTTCCCCAGTTCACCTTGCTGCTGCCCAAAGCGACCTGATTTTCTTTCGGGCCCACTGGCAGCCACACATAGCTTTGATACGTAAAATTGCGAATCCTCCGAAACGGTTGGAAGCGGAGGCGCGGGCCCACATAGGATACGGCTGTCTTGTTGCCCGGATTGTCCTGGAACAACGAGAGCACTTTGCTGCTTTTATCGATGTCGTACCGGTAAGCCCTGAAATTAACATCCACCCCAAGGTTGACACGACGGTTGCGCGAAAGGCCGTAGTTGACCTGGAACAGCGAATTGAATAGTAACTGTTTGCCCGTCAGGTTGGCGTTGGTGCCGTTTTTGTCATTGAACTGTGTGCTGGTGAGAAAGGTGTTGAAGGAGTACAATTCCAGCTCGCCCTTTTTCACCAGGATGGCCGATGCGGTAGGATTGATCACCAACAGGTTGTCGAGCGAATCGCGCATGTGCAGGAGCTTGTCCTGGTCGATTTCCTGGGCTTGGCTGCACCATGTGGTCAGCACGAGGGCGAACAGAAGGAGAGGGGTGACGCGGGTTTTCATTATCGGTTGGAGAGGGTGTACAAGATCCGGTTGGCCCGCCGTTCCAATTCCTGGATACGCTTGTCCAGCTGGCCGGTATTTTGGTAGATGCTCATCAACACCTTCTCCTTCGCGTCGCGTTCGTTCTTGCGTCCGGCTATTTTGCCGAGGTTGATGTCATTGATCGTAGACAAAGCGCTGTTCAGTTCGAGCACGTTGGCCGAGTGCAGTTCACCCAGGGCATAGTCGAAAAGGTAGCGCACGTCGTTATACAGGGCTTCGTTATTCCAGTAGAGCAGCACTTCCTTTTCGTAGGACATGCGGTCGTTGTTGAGCTTGTTAAAGGCCGTGTTGTAGTTGATAACCGCGTCGGTGAGTTGGCGCAGCATCAGGTTGTCTTCAAACATCGTGTCGTTGCTTTTGCGGAAAGCGATCACCAGGTCTTTGGCTTCGATGATAAAACTGCCCAGCGCCGACGACATCTCGGCATAGACGGCCGATTTTTTTTCTTCCGGCGATGCGGCCGTCACTACGGGGCCGGTGGCGGTCGAGGCCGAGGGGTTCATGTCGTTCAAGACGAGCGCCCGTATTTCGAACGACACCTTGCCCGTCAGTTTAGGGCGGTCTTTCAAGACATCCCAGATAACCGTTTTCTGCCCATTGCCCTGCACGTGATCGCCCGCCCCATTCCCGGAGAGACTGACCAGCCCAGTCTTGAAGTCGTCGTCGGAGCAATAGAGGTTCACTTCCAGGTGCTGGTTGGAGGCGAGGCCGTTCACGGTGTAGGTGAGCAAGACCTTCTGCCGGAAGGCTTCGTGTTTGATGTCGCCGATGATCTGGGCATGCAGGGGTATACCAAAAGCCGTTATCAAAACAAGTACCTGTAAAAAGGGAGATAGGGATAATAAACCAGGAGGGAGCGGCTTTAAAATGAGAGAGAGGGATTTCATGAAAGGAAGATATTATTGTAATTTAACAAAAACGACGCGACCCTTCCAATGAAAAAGCTTTTTGTTCTCCTGCTGTTGAGCGCCTTGGTGTGGCCCGCCGCAGCGCAGCAAGTTATCAAGGCAAAAAGCGGGGAGCAAGCCTACAACATCCAGGCCGATACAGCGCATAACGCCACCGCTAAAGCGGCAGAGCGCAAGATCGCCCTCGTCATTGGCAACAAGGGTTACAAGATCTCGCCCCTGGCAAACGCCGTGAACGACGCCAACGATCTGGCTGAGCTATTGAAACAAAAGAATTTCGACGTCACCAAGGTCATCGACGGCACCCGCCTGGAGATGCGCAACGCCGTGCGGCAGTTCACGGAAAAGATCGCCCAGGGTGGGGTTGGGCTGTTCTATTATTCCGGGCATGGCGTCCAGGTGGATGGCGACAACTTCCTGGTGCCCATCGACGCTTCGTTTGAGTATAAAGAAGAGGTACCCGATGTGTGTGTTAGCGTGTCGTCCATTCTGAGGTTTATGGAGTCGTCGAACAACCGTCTGAACATCATGATCTTGGATGCATGCCGGAACAGTCCCTTCAAATCGTTCTCGCGTTCCGGTGAAAAAGGCATGGTAAGGGTGGAGGCACCGACCGGGTCCATCGTGGCCTATTCCACGGCCCCGGGCAAGACCGCGTCCGATGGCACGGACCGGAATGGGCTTTACACGGCCAAGTTGATGAAATACATGAACGTGCCCGGTTTGAAGATCGAGGACATCTTCAAGCAAGTGCGGATCGAAGTGAGCAACGAATCGGGGAACCGCCAAGTGCCCTGGGAAAGCAACTCGTTGATGGGCGACTTCTATTTCACCCCCTGAAACGCTGGTTTGGGATGGCGATACGGCTTAAATGCAGGCTTTGGATGGTCAATTATGCCGGATTTGACCCGCCAGACCCTTTATTTACCACCCATCAGGGATTTCTTTCAATGCGATGGGCCGGGTTATAAAGCGTTTCAAAGCGAATTTTAAAGTTTGTGAGGGACTCGATTACAACATATCTTTACTTAAGGTAATTATCTCCCCCATGCCGTCAGAAATTCTTTTTAAAAGAAGATGTTTTCGCCTCAAAATCTCTGGGTAGCGCAAACTTGTAAGGTAATTGTGTGTTATGAAAGAATTTCAGATGCATCCCTGCGCGAAGCCGACGCGAAATCAGGGAAAGTTTTCCACAGGAAGGTTACGATTTTGATTTTAAAAGTATGGAATCGGGTGAAGCGGAGCAGTTTGAGGACTTCATGTAAATTTCATTACTTTTGCAGCAAAGTTTTCCCGGCCAGGTAGAGGGGGACGTAATTTTTTACTTCCTTTTTGCAAAGCCGGGTTACCGCTGGGTTAGGTTGGGGAAAGCCCTCTGGGATCCAGTGACCAGACTTAAACGAACTATTGAAAGACGTCTATATTAGGATATGATGAAAAGGACTTTACTACTTATTGGTGCCATAGGATTTGTTGTGATGGATTTGTGGGGGCAGGCCTCCGGCGATTATCGAAGCGCAGGCACGGGTCCTTGGAGTACGGCAGGAACATGGGAGACTTTTAACGGCACGAGTTGGGTAGTGGCCGGGGCCAGCCCGACCAGCGCAAACGGTGTAATAACTATCCGGAGCCCGCACGTGGTGACTGTTACGGCAAACGTGACAATTGATCAGACGGTTGTTGACGCTGGGGGTACAGTGACAATCAACGCAGGTGTCATCGTGACCCTTGCGAATGGTTCAGGCACCGAAGTAACGTTAAACGGAGTGCTAAATAACAATGGGACACTGGCATTTACGTCGGCAATCCCAAACCGTACGGTGCTGGTTTCTGGCACTGTTAACAATAATGGCGCCTTCACCAATGTTTCCGCTTCAAAACTAACGTTTGGAGCCGGTTCAAATTATTTTCACCTATTTACCGATGCTGGAACGATACCGACATCAACATGGAATGCAACGTCGACTTTAAATATCGTTGGATATGCGTCTGGAGGGTCGACTCCCCCCACTGGACTTAATCAAGCGTTTGGGAATTTCATTTGGAATTCGCCCAATCAAGATGCCACGGTGAACCTCAACGGTCAGCCTATTACCGTCGTTGGCAATTTCAGGGTGCTGAGCACAGGGATAGATGCGTTATATCATTCACTGGGCGCCGGAGGAAACCTTTCTATTGGTGGCTCCTTTGAAGTATCGGATGCCGCTTTTGGCTTTGCTAGCGGAACAACGGGTAATCTGACCATAAACGGAGACATACATGTGCATGGAAACGACGGGTATGCTCAACTCGCTGATGATCAAAACTTACATCTCATTTGCAACGGCAATTTTCTGCTCGAGGATAACGCCATTATAGATTTTTCGGCAACCTCAGCGGTAACAACATTTGATCTGAAAGGAAACTATACTCAGACAGGGGGATCAATATATAGCAGTGGTGCAGATACAAATCTAAATTTCATAGGGTCCACCGCCCAAGTATACACATCTGTCTTAACGCCTGCAGGAGGAGCAATAAACTATAGTATCGCGAATGGCGCGACCTTGTCATTGCCCGGAGTTAACTTTCTCGGAGGATCGGGAACATTCTCCCTGCTTGCAGGAGGAACGTTACAGGTAGGTTCAACGCAAGCCTTGGGAGCCATACAACCCGGCCCCTTTAGCGGTAACCTTCAAGTGAGTGGTACCAGAACCTATGCGTCGGGATCGACTATCGTCTACAATGGAACCGCGGCCCAGTTCATTGGATCAGGACACCCCTCCAGCGTCTCTACCCAAATAGCAAACTCGAGTGGTGTTTCATTGGCTTCTGACGTGACTTTTAGCGGGTCTTTGACTTTGGTCTCCGGGAATTTATCAGTTCAAGGCAATACGCTTACCATCGGGGGAGATTTCGTTCCAGGTACTAGTTCTATCGCGGTACTTCCAACATCAAGTATTTCAATTACTGGAAATGGAACCTTTCCCTCCAATCCAGGCGGAACAATTCCCCTTACTGGCGCAGCGCCATTGACCATCAACAATTTCACCCTCAACCGCAGCAGCGGAAGAGTTTATGTATTTGATGACTTGATCGTAAACGGCACTACCACGCTAACAAACGGCGTCCTGGATATCCGTGGATTTTTGTTCACCATGAACGGAAACATCGCCCTCAGTGGCGGCCAGTTCGCTGTCAACGAGTTTGCACGACTGCAGGTCACCGGAACAGGTACGATCTCCGGTAACGCGAACTTTACGAATGAAAGCGCTGGCGGACTCCCTATGCTGGCGATTGCCATGAACCGTCCCAGTTCAACCTTTACGATTGGTTCAAACCTCGATCTGAGTATTCTGAACCTGGTGGTTGGAGCATTCGCTCCCTCCGGTACTTTCCGTATGGGAACGGGCGGTACGATCACCCGTACAGACGGCACGATGACCACTGCGCCCGGAGCCGTCTCCAGTTACAATGTGGTCTACAATGGTTCATCCAGCATCAGCACAGGACCCGAATTACCATACAATCCAAACACCACCAGGCTCACGGATTTGACCAACCAGGGCGCCGGTACCATCACCCTTTCTCAGCCGACAACCATTAACGGAACGCTCACGCTCACCAACGGAACGTTCAACGCCGGGTCCAATGCCGTGACATTCAAAGGGAACATTGTGAGCAATGCGTCGGGTATCTTCACATCAAGTCCTGTAGTATTTGACGGCACCTCGGCGATCAGCGGCTCAATTCCCTTGACCTTGGGAGCGTTCCAAGTCAATACTTCCCATTCCTTGAATTTGGGAACAGGAACCACCGTGAACATTGCTGGCAATGTGACCAACAACGGATCCATTTACGGAGGCACCAGCACAGCCATATTCAATGGCACTACCACGCTGACCAACACCAACGACGCCCTGTTGCTCGGACGGTTCAACAACGTTCAGATCACCGGCGCGCTTACCCTGTCAATAACCGATTTTATTGAACCTGTCCCGGACTCCGCACTCTACCGTATTAAAGTCTCCGGCGATTGGACCGTGACCGGCGGTACGTTTACAGCCGGTGTGAGCCGTGTTGATTTTAATGGAACCGGAGCACAGGCCATCACTTCGGGCGGACAGAATTTTTATTCAACCTATTTCCTCGGTTCCGGGGTAGCCACGTTGGGCAGTGCCCTGACCGCGACAAACGATATCATGGTCAGCTCGACCTCCAGCCTGGATGTTTCTACAAACAATTACCAGGTCGCAGTCGCCGAAGATTTTGTTGTCGATGGCACCTATACGGCACGCCAGGGTACACTGTTGCTCAATGGTATTGGCCGGCCTCAATCGATCACCCGGACCACGGGTTCCGGACCGATCCACTTGTATAACCTGCAGGTGAACAAAACCGGCGCAGTAGCCGCCGTCACCGTCCTGACGAACGTAGACGTTGAACACTTCCTCACGGTAACTTCGGCCACCACGGTGAACGCCGGTACCAACCTGCTTCGCTTGTTGTCCACCGCAGCCGCCACGGCGCGGGTCACAGCATTGGGTGCGGGTGCCGTCATCAACGGTTCAGTAATCGTTCAGCGTCATATGCCGAACACCGCCGGCGCGAACAGCTTCCGCTACTTGTCTGCCCCTGTAACGGGCACTACCGTTGCGGACTGGCGTAGCGAAATTCCCATCACGTCCATCTTCTATTACGACGAGACCTTTAATACGGGCTCTTCTTCGCTCGAAGCACGCTACCGGTCATACTCGCTCACCGGTGCCCTCACACCCCAGGGACGCGGCTATTCAGCCAAGGTGAACAGCACGGCGGCACAGATCTTCGATTCCCGTGGTACACTTGGACAAGGCGCCGTGCCGGTCAACGTGACGGCACATTCGGCAGGTGGGCTTGATGGTTGGAACCTTATCGGTAACCCGTATCCCTCGGCCATCGACTGGAACCAGGTAACGGTGCCTACGGGGTTGAACAATGCGATTTATATCACCGACAACTTTAATAATAGCGGCCAGGGCACCGGATTGAAATACGTATCCTACGTGGATGGCGTACCGAGTGTACAAGGCTATGCAGGGATCATTGCACAAGGCCAGGCCTTCTGGGTGCGGGCGACAGCGCCCGCTACGGTGACGTTCCAGGAAGACGATAAGACCACTACCGCGGCACAATTCTTCCGTGAAGACAGCGCGGCACTGGTCCTCCCTAATATTCTGCGCATCAAAATGGCCGGCAACGGCCTGCAGGACGAGACCGTGTTGCGTTTGCACGAACCGGCTACCGACGGGTTCGATCCGAAATACGATGCCTACAAATTGATGAACAGCGCGCTTAGCCTCATGACGAGGGCCGGCGACAACCAGTACCTTTCCATCAACTCCTTGGCAAGCCTGGATTGCGATAAGAGTATCCCCGTGTCTGTGGTGGGCGCTGTGAAGGGAAGCTACCAGATGTCATTCGCTGGCTTGGAGACCTTCAACGCCAACCTGAACTTCTACTTGGTGGATTCGCTGCTCAACACTTCGGTGAACATCCGCGATGCGGCGAGCTATAGTTTTACAGTTTCTGCTACGGACTTACCCAACCTTTGGAAACGTTTTTACGTCACGGTGGGCAAAGCTGCGGTGAAAACAGATTTGAAGACCCAGGGTGAAAGCATTTGCGTCGACAATACATTGGCTACGGTAACGCTGGAGCAATCACAGGCTGACGTACTGTATGCGATCACCTACAACGGCCAGACCACGGACTATGTGAAAGGTAATGGCAGTACACTCGCCTTGCCTGTGAGCACGTCCCTGTTGACCGCCGGCGACAATGAACTGACCATCCTGGCGAAGTCCTCGTCTTGCTTAACCCTGCCTTTACTGGCAAAACCTGTCATCACGGTAGTGAGCAAAGGCGTTGTGGCGAGTACACGTGAAGGAAATACCTGCGACGCGGGAAGCGTGACGCTGACGGCTACGGGTGCTCCTGAATCGGGTTGGTACAACTGGTATGAAGAAGAAACCGACACCACACCGATTGCCGGCCAGCAAGGTGCATCGTTCACCACGCCGGTGATTCCCAAGACCAAAACGTATTTCGTGTCGGTAGTAAATGCCGCCGGATGTGAAGGCGACCGTGTAGCCGTGAAAGCAAACGTGACGAACCTGGATCCCGTAACCTTATCGGGCGAGGGCACCACGCTGATCTCCAGCTATGCGACCGGCAACCAATGGTATCGCGACGGCGTGGCCTTGGAAGGGGCCACCACCAACAAGATCGAGGCCGTGGAAAGCGGTGTCTACACCGTGGAGGTGACGTCGGGCGATTGCAAGACTTCGGCTTCACGCGAAGTGACGATCACGGCCAGTGAAGCAGGTCTGAATGGGTTCGGTGCTGTGACAATCTATCCCAACCCAACCCAGCGCAAGGCGTTGGTGCAGGTTAAAACGACAAACAAGAATGTGATGGCCACGCTGATCAATGCTTCCGGGGTTGACCTGGAGGCGAAAGAGCTGAAAGGTGAAGGCGGCGTGAAGGAGGCGGAATTTGATTTGGGCACAAGCGCCATCGGCGTATACTATGTCCTGATTGTAGATGGTTCGAAAAAGTACACTGAAAAAATCGTTAAAATAAAATAATGAAAGTCCTTCTCGCTAGTATTTCATTACTGTTGCTAACTACGTTATGGGTTTACGGTCAGGTAACGCCACCGGGCGGGGGAGGCCCTCCCGGTAACCCAGTTCCCATCACTGGCCTTGAATACCTGTTGATTGGTGGCGGTGCCTATGGTGTTTCGCGGCTCATGAAAAAAAAGAATAAAAGCGAAGACAAAGATTGATACAGAGAGTATTTAATCAGCTCACGGTGTTGCCTCGCGGGGTAGTGATCCTCATCGACCAGGTGTTGATCCTTTTCTCCGTGAGCCTGGCGTTCCTGTTGCGCTTCAATTTCAACGTCGAGGAGATCCGGAACTTTAATCCGGCGTTGGGCGCCGTGCTTTGTATTGCTGCGGCCTTGTTGTCTACCCTGATCACGAAAAGTTATGCGGGCATCGTTCGGTATACGGGCATCCAGGACGGCCTTCGCATCGTGGGGACCGAATTGCTGAGCCTCACCATCGTGGTGGTGTTCAACCTGTGGTATTTCTATAACTTTGGCAAGAACGTCATTCCGTATTCGGTCGTCTTCATTTCCTTCTTTATCTCGTCGTTGTTGTTGTATCAATACCGGCTGTTGGTAAAGAATGTCTTCACGTATTACAAATCCGATTTTTCCCAACGCATTCCGGTCATCATTTTCGGTGCCGGCGCCGCGGGCTTCCTCACCAAGCAAGCCATCGAGGCCGACGTATCCAGCCTCTACAAGCTGGTGGCCTTTTTGGACGATGATGTGAAGAAAAATAACAAAGAGATCAACGGCACCCGCATTTATCATTCCGATCGCCTTGCAGAGATTGTGAAGCGCCACAAGGCAAAGAAGCTGGTCATCGCTTCCAAGAACCTGAATATCGAACGCAAGAATGAGATCGTGGACATGGCGTTGCAATTTCACCTGAAGGTCAGCTATGTGCCGTCGTTCGAGAAGTGGCTGCGCAACGAGTGGGACATGAAGCAGATCCGCGACATCAACATCGAGGACCTGCTGGGCCGCGAAGTGATCCGGCTGGACAATCCCGCCATCGAAAAAGAAATCGCCAACCGCGTGATCTGCATCACCGGGGCTGCAGGCTCCATCGGGTCAGAGCTGGCCCGCCAGGTGCTCAACTACAAGCCACAAACCCTGGTGCTCATCGACCAGGCCGAGTCGCCCCTCTATGAAATTGAGCGCGAGCTGCGCGCCCGCAACCAACAGACCCGTCTTTTTGTTTTTGTGGCCAGCGTCTGCAACAAGCAACGCATCCACAGCATCTTCCGTGACTTCAAGCCGGAGATCGTCTTTCACGCGGCGGCCTATAAGCACGTGCCCCTCATGGAGAGCAACCCTTCGGAGGCCGTCACCACCAATATTTTTGGCACCCGCCTGCTGGCCGACCTGGCCGTGCTGCACAAGGTGAAAAAATTTGTCATGATCTCGACCGACAAGGCCGTGAACCCCACCAACATCATGGGCTGTTCCAAGCGCATTGCCGAGATCTATGTACAGTCCCTGGACCGTCATAACAGCCGTCTCGGCCTGTCGCGCACCTCGTTTGTGACCACGCGCTTTGGCAACGTGCTGGGCTCTAACGGCTCGGTGATTCCCATCTTCAAAGACCAGATCCTCAAGGGAGGTCCCGTCACCGTGACCCACCCGGAGATCACGCGCTTCTTCATGACCATTCCCGAAGCCTGCGAACTGGTGATCGAAGCCGGCTCGATGGGGCAGGGGGGCGAGATCTTCATCTTCGACATGGGCAAACCGGTCAAGATCTTCGACCTGGCCAAGAAAACCATCCAGCTCTCCGGCAAGGAACTCGGCAAAGACATCGAGATCGTCTTCACGGGTCTCCGCGACGGCGAAAAGCTCTACGAAGAACTTCTCAACGACCACGAGAATACCATTCCCACACACCACGAAAAGATCCTGAAGGCCCAGGTAAGCGAATATCTCCACGAAGAGGTATGTCAGCACCTCGGTTTGCTCGAGGACCTTATGGGCGACAAGAATGAGCTTAAAATGGTGGCGTTGATGAAGGAGATCGTACCGGAGTTTAAGAGCAATTATTCGCGGTTTGAAGTGTTGGATGTCAATTAGCCAGGAGCCAGAATCCAGGAGCCAGGAGCCAGGAGTTCGTATTCGGAATTCGGAATTCAGAATCCAGAATCCAGAATCCAGTAGTCAGTAGTCAGTTACTCAAGGGCGCTAGCCGTGAGCATGGCGTCATGCTTGGTGGATAGTGTCAGGGGTCAGAATCCAGAAGGTAGGAGTTGTGCTGGCGTAAGTGTGCGCCTCTTGCGGGCAGTTAGGTTTAAGGGGCCAGCGATTCGGAGTTAAAGAGAATTGGGATCCATTTATTACTCCAGTATCAAGTGTCAAGGATCCGGGTACCTCAGCATTAAGTGGTCAGAGCATCGCGTCATAGAACGATTTAGCCCCACCAACTGGAGGCATTCACTGTCCCGGTTAAAAATAAAAGAGATCATGATTCCTTCTCTGGGATGGGGACTTCATAGTCGTTGATTTGACTTATAATAAAAAATAAGAAAAATCGGCTGAGCCAATTGGAGCTGTACAATTCCTCTCCGCTGTTGAATGGAGCGCCCGCGACTCAGGAACCTCAACGAGATAATTGCCCACGAATGCTTCCCCAGGAACCCAATCCATTGCGCCTAACATCCCCCGAATTCCGCCGCCTGAAATCCATTCACCGGCTTCTATCTCCCGGACTTTGAACACTAACTCCTGGCTACTGACCTTCCGAAATGTTGGCTACTGGCTACTGACTACCGACTCCCAAAAAAATTCTGGCTCCTGGCTCCTGGATTCTGGCTCCTGACTAATTCCCCCGAATAAAAAAAGCGATGACCAAATCACCGCTTCCTTCAGTAAGGTTTAGGTTATGAAAATGCCTAAGCTCCGAAGAGATTTTTTTGAATATCGGATGCTTTGTTTTCGATGGCTTCTTTTGCTTCGGCCACTTTTTCGCCTACGTTTTCGGCTACCGATGCTGCGGTGTCTACTACGGCTTCTTTCACTTCAACAGCTTTGTCAGCGGCGGCTTGCGAGATGGCTTTTGCCTTCTTCACCACTTTCTTCTTGATGGATTTTGCCTTGGTGGCTACAGCGCTGACCACTGATTTTTTAGGAGCCGATTTCTTTGCTGCTTTTTTGGGAGCGGCCTTCTTTGCGGCAGATTTCTTAGCAGCCTTCTTGGGGGCGGATTTCTTCTTAGCAGCTTTTTTAGGTGCCGATTTTTTGGCGGCCTTCTTGGCTACTTTTTTAGCGGCCTTCTTCGCCGCTTTCTTTGCAACCTTTTTTGATGTTTTCTTAGCTTTTTTTGCCATAGCTATTAATGTTTTAGTACCCAAAAGATAAATATTATATCTCACTTTTCACTATGAAGCATAAAATATTTACAACACAACCCGACGAACGGGGTGTACAGGGGGAGTTGTATCCTTCACATTTTTCCCTCTGATGAGGGGCATCGGAGCACTCGAAACGAGGTGTCTCGCGCGAGAAATTTCACTCGGTCAGATGCGTGCCTGGTAGGTATACAATTCGAAATAGCGGCCCTTCTTCGCGATCAATTCCTCGTGCCGGCCCCGCTCGGCAATGGCACCGTGCTCGACTACCAGGATCTGGTCGGCCTGCCGGATGGTGCTCAGCCGGTGGGCGATCACGAAGGTGGTGCGTCCCTGCATGAGGCTTCGCAGGCTCTGCTGGATGAACGTTTCGCTCTCGGTGTCGAGGTTGGAGGTGGCCTCATCCAGGATCAGCACCCGTGGGTCGGCCAGGATGGCGCGGGCGATGGCAATGCGTTGACGCTGGCCGCCGGAGAGCTTCACGCCGCGTTCGCCGATCACCGTGTCCAGCCCTTTCTCGAATCGATCGGTGAACTCCTGTACATAGGCTGCCCGCACCGCGCTCTGCAGTGCCTCTTCGGAGGCCTGTGGCCGGGGGAAAAGAATGTTCTGACGAATGGTGCCCTCGAACAAAAAGTCGTCCTGAAGGACCACCCCAAGCTGACTGCGGTAGCTGTTCAGCGACACGCGCGAGAGGTCCAGGCCGTCGACGGTGATGGTGCCGCTGTCGGGGGAAATGAAGCTGGCGGCCAACCCGGCAATGGTCGTCTTCCCCGAGCCGGAGGTGCCCACCAGCGCCGTCACGCTCCCCGCGGGGGCATGAAAGCTGATGTCGTTCAGCACGGGTTTACCGGCTTCATAGGCGAAAGAAATGTTGTTAAAAATGATGTCGCCGTCGATGCGTTTGGCTTCGATCGTGCGCACCGTCCCGTCATCTTCGGGGGCCATGTTCATCAGTTCTTCGGTGCGGTCCAGTCCGGCAAAAGCTTCGGTGAGTTGGCTGCCGATGTTGCTCATCTGCACGATGGGGGCGATCATAAAGCCCAGGAACAACGTGAACGAGAGAAAATCACCCAAGGTCATTTCACCTTTGATGATCATCCAGCCGCCGATCCCCATGATCCCCGTGCTGGCCAATCCCAGCAGCAAGGTGGCTGAGCTGGTGACCAGGCTGGTGGAGGTGAGGCTCTTCCGTACGTTCTGAAAAAGACGGGTCACGCCGTCTTCAAAGGTCTTGATCTCTTGTGCCTCCGCATTGAACCCCTTGATCACCCGCACACCGCTGAGCGTCTCCGTGAGCCGGCCGGTTACCTCGGCGTTCAGCTTGCTGCGCTCCCGGAAGATGGGCCGGATGTAGGCAAAGGCTTTCAGGGCAATGAGACCAAACACGATCACGGGCACCAGCACATAGAGCGTCATGAGGGGGCTGATCTTGATAAGAAAATAAAGGGCGATCACGGCCGTGAAAAGGCCGCCAACGAGTTGAACCAACCCGGTGCCCACCAGGTTGCGCACGCCTTCCACGTCGTTCATCACACGCGATACGAGGGCGCCGGACTTGTTGTTGTCGAAGAAACGAATGGGCAGCCGGAGCAATTGTTTTTGCACTTGGGCACGCAGCACGGAGATGAGACGCTGGGCTTCGACGCTCAACAATTGGGTGAGCAGATAGGATGTAACGGCTTGTATGGCAATGGAGGCTACCACGCCGACGACGAGCAGCTTGAGCATTCGAAGATCACCTTTCGTGATCACATCGTCTACCAGCGACTTACTGGCGTAGGGCAGGACCAGGCTGGACAGTCGGCTGATCACGATCAGGAGCAGGCCGACGAAGAGCAGGTTCTTCCGGGGCCAGATGATCGTCTTGAAAACATGGGCTATGGTGATTTTGGATTTTGCTTTAGGTTCGGACATAGGTGGCGTTGTGAAATGACATTAAGGATGTCGTGCAGCATCCTGTTTTTATTTTATCGATCGGAAAAGAAAAAAATCTTTCCAGACCTGAACACGAACCGTTGGGGAAAAGTTACGCGCAAAAGTGTGATTATTTCTCCCCACCAAACCGGGTTAAAAGCTTCATTTTAAGCTGCAGACGGGCGGCATGATTTTTCACGCTTCTTCATTGACTTCCTGCGGAAAAATGATGCTGCCAGCCTCACGCCGCAGAGCGAAGGAAGCGCTGACCTGGCTTTGGATGGTCGGCACTTCAGCCCAACTAAACGATAAACTTTATGCTCGTCAAGAAATGTATGTATGCCCTGGTTTTGGGAATACTTTTTAGCACAGCGCTGCTGGCGCAGGATGCTAAAAAGGTTCCACCCAAAACCATTGAAGCCATCCGCGGATCCTGGAAGATCGCCAAGATCATGTCCGGTACCCAGGAGGTGGCGAAGAACCCCACGTCGGGTCAATGGATTGCTTTCCGGTCCGACGGCACCTATGTGAACCATGGCACGGCGCTCGACAGCGGTTCGTATCGTCTCAACGAAAACCAGTCCTCGCTGTACCTGGAAAGCCATGTGAACCCGGGTAAAGGTAAGGATTCGCCCAAATTGATCACCGAATACAAGATCACGCTGCAAGACGACAACATGATCCTCCAGCGCAAAAATGAAAAGTCTACCCAGGGTAAGCACGCCGACAATATGAAATACTATTACGTGCGAATAGGCGAAGAGACTTCCTCTGTAAATTAAAGAAGGTGAAAAGGTTAGGACGTGAGCTACTGTGCGTTATGCGTACAGTAGCTCTTTTTGTTCCGATACTTTTTCGCTGGTGATGTACTCGTCGTACGACATCAGCTTGTCGATGAAGCCGTTCGGGGTGATCTCCACGATGCGGTTGGCTACGGTTTGTGTGAACTCGTGGTCATGCGACGTGAACAGGACCGTGCCGGGGAAATCTTTCAGCGCGTTGTTGAACGCGGTGATGGACTCCAGGTCGAGGTGGTTGGTGGGCTCGTCCAGCATCAACAGGTTGCCGCCGGCGAGCATCATCCGGGAGATCATGCAGCGCACTTTCTCGCCTCCCGAGAGCACATTGCATTTTTTGAAAACCTCTTCTCCCGAGAAAAGCATCTTGCCCAGGAAACCCCGCACATACACCTCATCCTTATTCTCTTCTTCAGCAAACTGGCGCAGCCAATCGATCAGGTTATCGTCCGATTGGAAGAACTTCTCGTTGTTGCCGGGCAGGTAGGCGGTGGTGATGGTCTGTCCGAACTTGAACTCGCCGGTGGTGGGCTTCAGCTCGTTGTTCAGGATCTGGAATAGCGAGGTTATGGCCAGGCTGTCTTTGCTGAGGAACGCGATCTTGTCGCCTTTGTTGACGTAGAGGTCGAGGTTCTTGAACAGCACGGTATCGGCCGTGGAGTAGGTCAGGTTTTCGATGTGGAGGATCTGGTCGCCCGCGGTTCGTTTTTGCTGGTAGATGATGGCCGGGTAGCGGCGCGTAGACGGCTGGATGTCGTCCACGTTGATCTTCTCCAACAGCTTGCGGCGGCTGGTCGCCTGGCGCGATTTGGAGGCATTGGCGCTGAAGCGGGCAATGAACTCCTGCAACTCCTTCTTCTTTTCTTCCGCCTTCTTATTGGCCGACGAACGCTGCGACAATGCCAACTGGCTGGACTGGTACCAGAACGTATAGTTACCGGTGTACAACTTGATGGCACTGAAGTCGATGTCGACGATGTGGGTACAGACGGTATCCAAAAAGTGACGGTCGTGCGATACGACGATCACGGTGTTCTTGAATTCAAGCAGGAAATCCTCCAACCAGGTGATGGTGTGAATATCCAAGTCGTTGGTAGGCTCATCGAGGATGAGGATGTCGGGGTTGCCAAAGATGGCTTGCGCCAGGAGGACGCGAACTTTCTGGTTACCGGCGAGCTCTTTCACGAGCTTGTAATGATCTTCCTCGCCGATGCCCAGGCCGCTCAACAACGCGGCAGCGTCGGACTGCGCATTCCATCCGTTCATTTCGGCAAACTCGGCTTCAAGGTCCGATGCCCGCATGCCATCGGCTTCCGAGAAATCGGGTTTTTCGTAGATGGCGTCTTTTTCCTTCATGACGCTCCACAGTTTGCTGTGGCCCATCATCACCGTGTCGAGCACGGGCACTTCGTCGAACTCGTAGTGGTTCTGACGCAACACGGCCATCCGTTTGCCGGGCTCGATGCTGATGTTTCCGCGCGTCGGGTCTACGTCGCCGGCGAGGATTTTCAGGAAGGTGGATTTGCCGGCACCGTTTGCGCCGATCACGCCGTAGCAGTTGCCGGGCGTGAATTTGATGTTGACTTCGTCGAAGAGAACCCGTTTTCCAAACTGGAGGGATACGTTATTAGCAGCAATCATGATATCTTAAAATGATCAAGCTACAAAGATACGCAAAAGCCTCGTGCCGTCCCTTGCAGGCGCCTTCGATACTTTATTAATTCTGCTATTTTTGCCATAGACCTAACATAAATTTTCCAGGAACATGCGTGCACTGAATTTTCTGTTTCTCACCGGCTTTCTTTTCGCAGGCTCACTCGCGTTAGGGCAGCACCGGCCACTGGTTTTTCAATCCGATTTTGGTCTGAAAGACGGGGCCGTGGGCGCTATGAAAGGCGTGGCCATTTCCGTTTCCGACGACCTGCGGATCTTCGATCTTACCCACGAGATCCCGGCCTATAACATTTGGGAGGCCGCCTACCGGCTCAACCAGGCCGCGCCGTATTGGCCGAAGGGCACCGTGTTTGTTTCCATCGTCGATCCCGGGGTTGGGTCGGACCGTAAGTCGGTGGTGTTAAAAACCAAGACCGGCCACTTCGTGGTCACCCCCGACAACGGCACGCTAACGTTGGTGGCCGAGTCGCTCGGCATCGAAGAACTGCGGGAGATCGACGAGGCCAGGAACCGGCTGAAGAACAGCAACCAATCCTACACCTTCCACGGACGTGACGTATACGCCTACACGGGCGCACGATTAGCGGCCGGGGTGATCACCTTCGAGGAAGTTGGTCCCAAGTTGAACAGCGACGTGGTGCGGATGGCCTATCAGAAACCGGTTTTTGCAAACGGAGAGATCCGCGGCAACATTCCCGTGCTGGACATTCAATACGGCAACGTCTGGACCAACATCGACGGCGCGACGTTTGAAAAGTTGGGTGTAAAAAAAGGGGGATCCGTAGGGGTGGAGATCTATAACGACAAGCGCCTGGTGTACGAAGGTAAAGTGCCCTTTGTAAATACATTTTCCGGTGTCAAAGAAGGGGAGCCCTTGGGGTATCTCAACAGCCTGCTGAACTTCTCGCTGGGCATTAACCTGGGAAATTTTTCAGAGAAGTATAAGGTATTCTCCGGCCCGGAGTGGTCGGTGGTGCTTCGCGCAGCAAAGCCATAAACGCACGAAAGGCTGGCTCCTGGATTCTGGCTCCTGAATTCTGGCTCCTGAATTCTCTCAGTCGTGTAACGAGAGCGCTTCGGCTTTGTAAAGTTTCGCCTCGCGGATGATGGCGGTTAATACCGAAGTGAGTGCCCGCAAGGTATCCGCATCCGCGACCTCACCGTTCTTCAGCCTTGCGCGAATAAAAGAGATCAGCAAACGGGCATCGTCGGCCACGCGCGCCGACAGGGCTTCGAGGGTGTAGAGTAACGCGGCGTGTGCTTTCTCGCCGCCTGTCGAGGCCGTGATCAGCGCCACGGGCTTGTTCATCAGTTCGGCGGACGATACGGTCCAATCCAATGCATTTTTCAACGCACCCGGCACACCGAACGCATACTCCGGCGTGCAGATGAGAACGCCATCCGCAGCTTTGAGTTGATCGCGCAGATCTTGTACGGCGGGCGGTGTTATTTCGCTGTCGTCGAAGAGTGGCAACTTTCCCAGGCCATCATATACTTGAAAGTCGATGTCGCTGGGCACAAGCCGTGCCAGGTGCTTCACGACGATGTGGTTGGAAGAAGTTGCCCGAAGGCTTCCGACAATCGCGAGGATCTTTATTTCTTTCATGGATAAAATATTTTTGACTGCGGCGACGCAACGTTAACGCCGTGCATGCTGTGGGTTGTATCTGCGATAAACTGGGTGTGCTGTTTAAAAGTTCATGAACGGAACGTCTTCCCATCAGAATGTTCGATATAGGACACTTCAAAAAAACGGTGACCACGCCACCTGATTTAAAACCTATTGTATAATTAATACTTTGCTCACACAGGGGTAATACCTATTATGCATGTGTAATTGGAGCCTATGCGGGGATTTTACCGGATCACTGTCATTGTATTATTATGTCTGCCCATTTCACTCGCCGCGCAAGGCAAGCTGGTCCTCATCGGCGGCGGGTCGGAGAGTGAGGGCGGATGGAGCGACGCGCCCTATCGCTGGGTCGTTGATCATGCCGCCAACAAAAAGGTGGCCGTGATCAGCTATGCTGACGAAGATAATTTCATTCCCGACTATTTTGTATCGCTCGGCGCCGCGGAAGCCACCAATATAAAGATCGATAGCCGTACCGTTGCCGATCTCCAAAGCACCTATGATCTCTTGATGACCTACGACGCCTTCTTTTTCAAAGGCGGAGATCAATCCATCTATTATACCCAGTTCAAAAACACAAAGACCATGCAGGCCGCCATCGACAAGTTCCATGCGGGCGGGGTGATGTCGGGTACATCGGCTGGGATGGCCATTTTATCCGGGGTGATGTATACCGCCGAAAATGGATCCGCCTACCCGGACGAAACGCTGGCCAATCTCTATAATAAGAACGTCACGCTGGCAAACGACTTCCTGGCGTTCCTTCCCGGTTTTCTTTTCGACTCTCATTTTACCGAGCGCGGGCGTATAGGCCGCCTGTTACCCTTCCTGGCACAGTGGTATCTCAACAAACACGAGTTGATCACGGGCCTTGGTGTGGACGACCGCACGGCCCTTTGCATCGACCCGGATAGAAAAGCCGAGGTGTTCGGAACTGGGACGGTATCGATCTACAACGGATCAGCCTACACGGCGTTTAAAGATGAAATGCCCGTGGCCGACTCTATTCACGCCATCCAGCTTCTGCACGGCCACCGGATCGACCTGACCACATTCGAAATTCTGGAGGGCCCGACCGACGTTGTCTCACCCCAGCCTAGCGATGAAACGGGAAATTATGCCGTGGCCCTCAGCGGCGGCGGCGAGGTGAGCGAGAACAACGACCTTTTGAATTTCCTGGTGAAAGAGAACGGACAACTTCACGACACCGTGGTGGTCGTAACCGCCCCGGGAAAAGGCAAAACGTTTATTCAAAAAATAAAGGACTTGGGTGGAGGCGCAACGCTGGTGGAGACCGCGGCGGCGTCCAACGACATCAGCCAGATGGCCTTGCGGAATATCATCCGCCGGTCAAAAAAGATATTGTTCGTAGAGAACGACAACGGCCTGTTGTTCAATTTCCTCTCGGCGGGCCCTACCGGAACACTGCTAAACCGTCACCTGCGCAGGAATGGGATGGTCGTCGCCTTTGCCGGGGAAGACAGCCGGTATGCCGGACACTCGTTCACCACCAATCACCGCACCGATGGATATGCCGCGTATTACGGCAGGCTTTCCTATCAGAAGGGCCTGCGGCTTTTGCCAACGTCGGTCATCATGGCCAATACTTTCGACCCCGCCACGACGGATTACTATGAGAATACGACGGCGGCGGTCTCTTATGCAGTAGTGGCCGATAGTGCACGCTATGGCATTTATCTCAACAAAAAAAATTATGTCAAATTCTATCAACAAAATGGGCGCAACCATTTCAAGGCCATGGGCGATCGATCCGTATTAATACTGATGAATCGCAGTACAGGAGCAGCGTTGGCATCACAACCCGTGAACGCTGGTGGCCCGGCGCGCGACTATGCCGGATTTGCTTCCATGCAATATGTGCTACTGAATGGCAACGCCGTGTTGGATGCCGGTGTTCCCGTTCCGTCGACGGATGCGCCCTACGCATTCGAATATCCTGTGGTTGGGGTGGACAATGAATTCGGGCTTTCCGCGCTTCAGGTGTTTCCTAATCCGTCATCAAGTGGTATATTTAATTTGTCGCGGGACATTTCCGCTTCCCGGAATCTGGAGCTTTCCATTGTGGACATTGTGGGCAGGACATTACTCGAACAGCATGGCGGCAGCCTGGAGCAGGCCGTCGACCTATCCGGTTTTCCGGATGGTGTATATCTGCTCCGGATCGACAACGGGAAAGAAATTTCTTCTATGAAAGTGATCAAGCAACGATAAGAACGGCTTCATTGTCTTTTAGACTTTTAAGGAATAGATAACAATAAACAACTACAACAATAACGGTTCATTAAACCCCCGATGCTTATGAGGAAAACGCTACTGTTTTTAATTTTTTCATTTTTATCCTGGTGCTCCCTGGCCCAGCAACGCACGGTTCACGGCAAGGTGACCAGTGCGGACGACGGCACGGGCCAACCCGGGGTAAACGTGGTGGTAAAAGGTACCCCTAGGGGCACCGTGACGGATTCGGATGGTCAGTATACGATTGCCGCCGATCCGAACGATATCCTGGTGTTTACATTCATCGGCATGTTGCCGCAGGAAACTACCGTGGGCTCGCGCGAGGTGATCGACGTGGCCATGCAATCGGATATCCGGCAACTCTCGGAAGTGGTGGTCGTGGGGTACGGAACCGAGCAGAAGCGATTGATGACCGAAGCCGTTGGTGTGGTGAAATCAGACGCGATCAAAGATCTTCCGGTGCCCACCGTCGATGGTGTGTTGCAAGGACAAACCACGGGCGTACAAGTGAGCCAGAACTCGGGTACACCCGGTGGCGCCATGTCGGTTCGCATTCGCGGAAATACGTCGCTGAGCGGATCGGGGCAACCCCTTTATGTTATCGACGGTATTCCGATCATCACGGGCGACTATGCTCAGATCGGCTACGAAGGTCAGGGGATCAACGCGTTGTCGGATTTGAACCCAAACGATATTGAATCCTTGAGTGTGTTGAAAGACGCCGCAGCGTCTGCCGTGTATGGTGCGCGCGCTTCCAATGGGGTTGTGCTCATTACGACCAAGCGTGGGAAGACGGGCAAGTCGACCGTGAACTTCAATATGTACAAAGGCTTTCAACAAGTTTGGAACCGGCTCGACATGCTCAATGCCGCGCAATGGAGAGACTATCGCAAGGATCTTACCGGCGTGGAGCTCCCCGACACAGGAGTCGACGTGGACTGGCAGAAGGAGATCTTCCGCACGGCGCCCATGTCAAACTATGAGCTGTCAACCACCGGTGGCAACGACCGGACTAAATTCTTTATCTCTGGAAATTATTTTGATCAGGATGGTATCCTCATCGGTACGGCCTTCAAACGGGTCAACGCCCGGATCAATGTCGATCATAAAGTGACCGACCGCCTGAACGTGGGCACGAGCATAGGCCTCACGTATTCCAAATCCAACCGTGTGGAAGGTGACGCCTCGTTGCATGGCCCTCTCCCCAACGGTATCTCTACACCTGCGGTGATTTCGGTCTATAACGCGGACGGCACGTATAACCAAAGCGGCCCCTATTCCAACGCCGTCTCCATCGCGAACGAAGCAACCAACGAGAACTTCACCTATCGCACCCTGGGCAACGTATTTGCCGACTACCGCATCCTTCCCGGGTTGACGGTGTCCTCGAAGTGGGGTGTCGATTTCTATAACCTTCGCGAACACGCGTTCGAGTTCAACACCGTGCAGGGACAGAAATATAACGGTCTTGGTTTCGAGACCTATACCAACGTGCTCAACATCGTCAGCAACAACATGCTGCGGTATGAGACATCGTTCGGCCAGCACAACCTCGATGCGGTGGTGGGTTATAGTTTTGAAAAAAGAGAGACGCGCAACTCCTACATGCGCGGTCAGGACTATGCGGACGAGAACCTGCAATACATCAACTCGGCCGCCACAAAAGTGGATGTTACCGCCAGCGCGCTGGACCACGGGTTGCGTTCGTATTTTAGCCGCATAAACTATAACTACAACGGCCGTTACATGGTGTCGTTGTCGGGAAGAATTGATGGCTCGTCCAACTTTGGCCCAAACCACAAGAATGGTTTCTTCCCCGCAGCTTCTGTAGCGTGGCGCATGGCGGAAGAAGATTTTATAAAAGACAACCTGTCGGTGGTTTCGGAGTTGAAATTGCGCGCGAGTTACGGACTGTTGGGTAATGAAGACCTGACGCCCTTTTCGTACCAGGCCATGTATGGCACCGCGTCGTATCACGGTGCGCCTGCCATATACCCCAACCAAATCCCCAACCCAGACCTGAAATGGGAAAGCACTGCCCAGTTTGATGTGGGCGTAGACGCTGGTTTGTTCGAAGACAGGGTGACGCTGTCCTTCGATTATTATAACAAACAGACCAAAGACCTCTTGCAATCCAGACCCGTGCCACCCACGTCGGGATTTCCCGGCGCGTATCAAAACGTGGGTGCTTTGGAGAACAAGGGAATCGAGATCAGCCTCGGCTACAACAATCGCTTCGGCGATCTGCAATGGACTTCGCGGTTGAATGTCTCTGCAAACCGGAATAAAGTGACCAAGCTTTATGGAGGTCAACCGCTGGATGATGCCGGCCGTGGTGGAAACCGCATTATGGAAGGACAACCCATCGGTGTTTTTTATGATCTCAAATCCCTGGGAGTAGATCCCTCTACCGGCGATATCGTTTTTGCCGACACCAATCACGACGGAGAGATCACAACCGATGACCGTACCGTGGTCGGTAATCCCAATCCGAAATTCATCGGTGGCTTTACCAACACGTTCAACTACAAGAATTTTGACCTCAGCATTTTCCTGCAATGGTCGTATGGCAACGACGTTTTCAATGGTTCACGCCTGTACCTGGAATCGTTACAACGCGGCGATAACCAAACCACCGCCGTCTTGCGCCGGTGGAAAAAACCGGGTGACATCACCGACATTCCCCGCGCCACATCCGATCCGGTTGCGGCCGCAAACAACGTGCGCGTATCGTCGCGCTTTATCGAGGATGGATCGTATTTGCGAGTGAAGAATGTTACGATAGGCTATACGTTGCGGAGCAAATTCTCGGATAAGGTCATGCTCTCCAGTTTGCGCATTTATGCCAGCGCACAGAACCTCTTCACGTTCACCAAATACAACGGACTGGATCCCGAGGTGAACTACAGCGGCAATGACATCACGGTGGTGGGAACAGACTTCTTTACTTTCCCACAAGCCCGTGCCATCACGTTTGGTCTTAATCTTAAATTTTGACGCATGAAAAAGCTACTTATACTCATCACGATACTATTGCCGCTGGCTTCATGCGATGTGCTCAACGTAGACTCGCAAAGCGCGGTGCCCGAAGAAAAAGCGATCAAGGATAAAAAAGGAATTGAGAAAGGGATCCTGGGTGCCTACACATCGTTTCAGGAACTGGGCTACTATGGCCGGTCCTACATTATCTTTTCCGATCTCGCCGCCGATAACCTCGAACAACCCGTGGATGGAACGGCAGCCAGCTATACGCAAATCGATAACAACGTCGTGTTACCGGAGAATGCAGGTATCGCCGATATCTGGTCCGGGGGTTACGAAGGCATAAACATCGCCAACAACATCATCGCTAAAGTTCCCGAGATGACCGACATGACCGACGCCGAAAAGAACCAGGCGTTGGGCGAGTTGTATTTTATCCGGGCTTTCAATCACTTCAGCCTGGTGAATTGGTTTGGCGCCATTCCGGTCAAGACCGAGCCCACAACAGGCGCGACGGGGTTGGATGTGGCGCGCGATCCTGTAGCAAAGGTCTACGACCAGATCATCGCCGACCTGACGTTTGCAGAACAGAACCTGGCGGCGGGCGGCACGAAAGTGCGTGCATCAAAATATGCCGCCACCGCCTTGCTGGCACGCGTGTATCTCTACAAAGGCGACTATGCCAATGCGAAGACAAAAGCCACCGACGTGATCACAAATGGCGGATACGACCTCTTGGACTATGCGGACGTATTTACGGATGAATCGGCCGAATCGATTTTCGAGATCGACTTCACGGAACTCAACCGGAACCGTATCGCGGAATACAATTTTCCCAAAACACTGAATGGAAGAAGGGAAGTGGCGCCGACAGCCTCTATTTTGGCAGCCTATGAAACGGGCGATGAGCGCTTCGCGGGCTCGATTGCTTTCGCGGGAACGTTGGCCTATCCCATCAAGTATGACGATCTGAGTCTTGGGGCCGACAACGTCATCATCCTGCGGTTGGCAGAAATGTATCTCATCCGCGCGGAAGCGGAAGCTGAGCTGCAAGGAAATGTCAGCAACATACAGGGTGACATCAACGTGATCAGGACCCGGGCCAAGCTGCCCGACACATCGGCTTCGTCATTTGCCGATCTGCTGCGGGCCATCGAAAAGGAGAGAAGAGTGGAGTTCGCTTTCGAAGGCCACCGGTGGTTTGACCTGGTGCGCACCGGAAGAGCCGTAGAGGTTTTGTTGAGCGTGAACAACGTGAACCAAACCCTTTGGCCCATTCCTTTATCGGAGATCTTGACCAACACAAACCCCGGCATGACGCAAAATCCCGGCTATTGATAAACTGAACCTGAAAAAATAACATAGCATATGAAATCAAAAATATACGCATACCTCGCGCTCTTCCTGATGTTTGCCAGCGTGCTTTCCTGTAAAGACGACGACGATGCCGTGCCCCAGGCTGCGGCCACGTTCACGGCCGATAAGTCCACCGCGCAAGTGGACGAGAGCATCCAATTCACAAACAACTCGGAAAATGCTACCGCTTTCAAATGGAGCTTTGGCGATGGCACGACATCGAAGGAAGTCTCGCCAAAGAAGTCCTACCAAACCTCGGGTACCTACCTGGTGAGCCTGGTGAGCACCGGGGAGGGGGGATCGACGATTTCCAACCTCACCATCACCGTGGTGCCGACGTCGCTCTTCACAGTGGAAACGGAGGACGATCTGGTGGCGCTCACCCCAGTTCAATTCACAAACGCTTCCAAAGGCGCCACTTCCTACTTGTGGTCATTTGGCAACGCGGCCGGTTCTACTTCCACAGCGGAGAATCCGACCTTCACCTATCTGAAAGCCGGAACGTATAAAGTGACCTTGAAAGCAACCAGCACGGAGGGGTCCACGACCTATGAAAAACAGATCACGGTAAAAGCAGCTGTTTCGGAAATTTACTTTTCGGAAATAAGCAATGAACTGATCAAGAAGCTGGCCTTGGATGGATCGGGAACGGTGACCAATTTCCTCGATGTGGCCGGAATGGCCGGTGTAGGTCTCGCCTATGACGACGTTCATGGCAAGATCTACTTCAGCGACTTCAATGCCACCGACGAAGGAAAGATCTGGAGCGTAAACCTGGACGGCACAGAATTGACCCCCATTGCCACAGGGCTGGTTGAACCCTATGGCATCGCCCTGGATGTGGCCGGTGGAAAAATCTATTGGGTAGACGAAGAAGACGCCAACGGCGACGGACACGTTTCGAGAGCCAACCTGGACGGCAGTGACAAGGAAGATATCGTGACGATGGCCAGTGCGCAATTTCGCGCCGTAGCCCTCGATCTGAAAAACAGCAAAATGTATTTCTATGAAGTGAACAACGAAGATCTCTACATGTCCGACCTGGATGGCGGCAACGCCACGCCGATCCTTTCCGGCGTGTACGGCTATGCGATCCTGGTGGACACTGAACACGACAAGATCTACTTCGATGAACAGAACGACGCGCAACTGAAGCGGGCCAACCTGGATGGTAGCAACGTAGAGATGGTGGATGATAATGGCACCCGCATTTACGGTATGGCCATCGACTCGGAAAAAGATAAATTGTATTGGTCGGGAAGAGACTCGGGTACGATCGAGGAAGCCGACCTGGATGGTGCCAACCAGGTGACATTGAAGTCGGGATTGGCAAGTCCGCGGGGAATATTCTTAAGAAAATAAGCTACGACGCATGAAGAAGATACTCTATACATTTCTAATCGCGATGGGTCTCGCAGCGACAAACAGTTGCTCCGACGACAGCTTTCCCGTGCCGCCGGCCAGCACGGTGCCAAAGTTCACCTTCACGATCGACAACGATGCGTTTGCCCCGGCCACCGTCGCGTTTACGAATACTTCCATCGTTCCCGAGCGCGCCGGAACGGTAGCCTATACGTGGAATTTTGGCGATGGCACGTCCTCGACCGAAGCCAGCCCGGTGCACGAGTTTAAAGCACCCGGTGCTTACCAGGTAAACCTCGTGGTGGTAACCTCCGGGTCGCTGGAAATCAACGACGTGAGCCAGACCATCGTGGTGAAAGATCCCAACGCCACCGGCGTTCCGCTGTTCTATGCAGACGATGGCACCACCGTATACACCGCCCTGATCAACAGTGGCGCACCCGTACCCACGTCGATCGGCGTCACCACGCTGGATTCGTATGGCATGGTAGTGGATACGGCGAACAATAAACTGTACGTTGCCGACTTCAACGGCAAGAACATTCTCGTGTCGGACCTTGATGGCAAAAACATGAAGGTCTTTCGCTCCAACATCGGCGAGCCCGATGCGGTGGTGATTGACTACGATGCTAAAATGCTCTACTGGGATACCTCCAGCGGCATTCGTCGCGCCAAGCTGGGCGTAGACGATGTCAGTGAGTTCGAGGATTTCGTGACGGGACAAGCCAATGACCCGGAAGGTATCGCGATCGACCCGGTGACCAAAGCCCTGTTCTGGAATAACTACGATGGCAATGTGTGGACCAAGAACCTGAACGGCACGGGCGAGAAATCCATCGTGACCACCGGTGGAGGCGGTGCCGTCATCGTGGTGGACAACAAGATCTATTTCGATGATTACGTCGCGTCAGGCGATATTCAATTGCGCAGCGCAAACCTGGACGGCACCGGCGTCGCCACGCTGGCCACGACGATATCGAAAGTGGTGTACGGCTTGGCATACGATGGCGATGGCGAGAAAATTTATTGGGTTGACCGCGGCAACCACAAGATCATGCGCGCCAACCTCGATGGCTCATCGCCTGAACTTTGGCTCGCCACCACGGGAAGCCCTCAGGGCCTCGCGATTGGAAAGAAAAAATAAATGAAGAAACCTGTTTGAAATGTTCATGCCCCGGCGAAAGCTTTTGGGCGTGAACATTTCTTCTTTAAGCACATGGGTATGAGAAAAATTTTTGTTTGTTTATGCATCGGTCTTGGTGTGGTTACCGCAGCCTTCCCACAAGCCAAACCCCCGAAAGGAAAACTCTTTATCATCGGCGGCGGATCGCGTTCCGATGCCATGGTCGACCGCATCATCAAAGAGGCCGGTCTCCAACAAGGCGGTTACGGCATCATCCTCCCCATGTCAAGCGAGGATCCCGACTCTGCGGTGTACTATGCCAATCAGCAATTCATCAAGCAGGGCATACGGACGGTGTATGGTGTCATCTTCCGCAAGGGAGAAACCTACAGCGCCCAAAAACTGGATTCGGTGAGGAATGCAAAACTCATTTATATTTCCGGTGGCGACCAGGTCCGGTTCATGGGTGTGGTGCAGGGTACGGACATTGAGAAAGCCATCCATGACGCCTACAACAAAGGAAGCCTGGTCGGCGGCACCAGCGCCGGCGCGGCGGTCATGAGCAAGATCATGATCACCGGCAACGAACTGAAGCACCCCGACTATGCTTCCACGTTCCGCAACATCGAACCTGCCAACATTGAAACCAAACCCGGTTTGGGCTTTATCGAAAACGCCATCATCGATCAGCACTTTGTAAAGAGAAGCCGCTATAACCGGCTGATCAGCGCGATCATTGAATTTCCTGAAGCCAAAGGGATTGGCATTGATGAAGCGACAGCTATTCTCGTGTCGGGCAACACCGCCGAAGTGGTGGGAGACTCGCAGGTGATTGTGTTTGAAAATCCGAAACGGTCCAAGATAGAAAAGGGAGGTAAGTTGAGTGCCAAGGGGATTGTGATGAACATTTACCTGGCGGGGGAGACCTTCAGCTTGAAGTAGGGCTGCAATTTTTTTACCGCAAAGGCGCAAAGACGCAAAGAGAGGCGCAAAGTGGATTTGTGGCGCTGTGTCTTGCTGGGAAAACGTCGTATCTTCACTCACCCAAACGGAACACCGCTATGAAAACAAAAATTGCAACCCTCATTTTATTCAGCCTTATGACGCTCACCAATTTTGCCCAAACCAAATTGAAAGCCGGCGACAAAGCCCCCGACTTCACCGCCACCGACCAGGATAACAAAACCATCACGCTCTCCACCTACAAAGGCAAGAAAGTGGTTCTCTACTTCTACCCGAAAGACCAAACCCCCGGCTGCACCGAAGAAGCCTGCAACCTCCGCGACAACATCGCCGAACTGGGCGACGCCGGCTATGTCGTGCTGGGCGTGAGCACCGACGATGAGCTTTCACACAAAGAATTCCAAAAGAAATACAACCTCCCGTTCTCGCTAGTGGCCGACAAGGACAAGTCCATCAATCAGAAATACGGAGTCTGGGTGGAAAAAGAACGGGACGGAAAAAAATTCATGGGCACAGCCCGGACGACGTTTCTCATTGACGAGAACGGGGTGATTACGAGTGTTATTGATAAGGTGGATACCAAGGGGCATGCTTCGCAGATATTGAAACTTTGAGCATTCAGTAGTCAGTAGCCAGTAGCCAGTAGTCAGTAGCTAATAGTCAGAAGATGTCGGTAGTGGGTTGCAAGCACTTCGCATTCGAGGGCTTTGCTGTTGGTTATGTATATCGATTTAGAGTAGACAACGTCTTAGATTAGACAACGTCGTGCCGATCAGATTGCTGATGACACTCCTAACAAACCATTCAGACGGCTGATGGCAGAAATATTAGCGCCTGGCTACTAAATTCTGAATTCCAACTCCTGGCTCCTGGCTCCTGGCTTCTGGCTCCTCGAATTAGTCTCCTCTTTCTTCAATCCCCCCAAAAAATCAATAAACTCATCCAGAACCTCCTCGTTCAACCGATACTTCAAATTCCTTCCTTCCTTCTCTGCTAAAATGAGATCATTATCCGTGAGCTGCTTAATATGGTGACATATCGAAGGCTGTTTCAAGTCGATGATGTCCATGATATCGGTGCAATACAGACAGTCGTCTTGCTTTTTGATCTCTTGCAGGATCAGTAAACGGTTGGGATCAGCGAGCGCTTTCGCGATTTTTTCAGCTTTCTTGGGATTCATAAGCCTCTGTTTCGGTCAAAATTAAATATTTATTTATTTAAATACGTCAATTCGTTAAAAGAGTTGAGTTTCTGTGGTTTAGCGTGAACCTTATAGGCAAGGACAAACGGACGCAATCGTTGTAGGGCGGCGCTTGTTCTCCATGCCCGGGGAAAAATTTTCGAATTTTTATAACCCTGGAACTAAAACTTACGTACTACGATTTATAGAAATATTTAAATATATCAATGCAAAGATTTTTATTCAACCTAAAACAAGTTTGCCATGAAACACAAAAACGCTCCCCACCTCCATTGTAGTCACCGAATGCCCGTCACGTCGTGTTGACGGGAAGAAGCCATAGGCTGTTCATTTTTTTTATTCAGATATCAACCATTCCAAATAATTTATTTAAGTCATCATGAAAAGTACATACAATCGTCATCGCATTGCCGGTGTCTGGTCGTTGCTGGGATTCGTTTTTGTTTCGGCAATTTTGGCCGGATGCACTTCGCAGGCTGCCGAAAATAAGGCCGCTGCTCCATCCAAATCCATCCCCGTCGGTACGCCGGTCGACGCCGTGGTCATTCAACCTGGCGTGGTAAAAGAATCGCTGGAAGTAACCGGTACGCTGATTGCCAATCAGCATGTGGACCTGGTGAGTGAGCTTACGCGCAAAGTCATTCGTGTCAACGTGAAGGAAGGTAGCTTGGTAAAACAAGGTACGTTGCTGTTCCAATTGGACGATGCCGACCTGCAAGCGCAGCTGGAACGTTTCCATCAGCAACAAAAACTGGCCCAATTGAATGAAAAGCGTTTGAAAGACCTCATCGATCACGATGCCGTGATTCAACAAGACTACGACGAAGCGTTGACCAACCTGAAAGTGCTCGACGCCCAAATCCAGGAACTGGAAGTCACCATCAGCAAAACCCGCATCGTGGCACCGTTCGACGGCCAGGTTGGGATGATCAACATCCACACGGGCGCCATTGTGTCGGTGAATACATTGCTTACGAGTATCGAAGACAACAGCGTTGTGAAAGTGGAGTTCTCCGTGCCTGAAAAATACAGCCGCATCATTGTGGAAGGCAGCGAGCAAACGTTCACCATCACGTCCGATGAAAAGGAACATACGGCTCGTGTCGTAGCACGCGAGTCCAGCCTGGATGAAGCCACACGCACGTTGCGTGTTCGCGCCGTCGCTGCTAACCCTGGTCACGTATTGTTGCCCGGCCAGAGTGCAAGATTAAACCTTTCCCTGAATACATCGGGTGCTGCGCTGACGGTTTCGTCCCAAGCGCTGATGCCTTCTTCGCAAGGTTATAACTTATATGTAGCACGGAAGAATACGGTCACCCTGGTGCCTGTACAAATCGGTCAGCGCAGTGCTGCATCGGTGGAAATTCTTTCAGGTCTGCATCAAGGCGATACCGTCATCACCAGCAACTTGCTGCGCCTCGTGCCCGGCGTGCCGGTGAATTTCGTGTCGTTGAAATAATTTACCCCTTTCTTTTTTTACAGTAATTCCAAGACTTACAAATGAGTGCTATTTCACAAATCAGTATATCGCGGCCGGTTTTGGCTGGCGTAATGTCGGTGTTGCTCGTCCTCTTTGGGATCGTGGGCTACACCTTCCTGGGAACACGGGAGTATCCCGTGACGGATTCGCCCATTGTGACGGTGACCACCGTTTATCCCGGGGCCAGCGCCGACATCATCGCGTCGCAAGTAACCAAACCGCTGGAAGAGGCGATCGCAGAAGCCAATGGCATCCGCGCGCTGTCTTCCACATCCAGAGAACAAGTTAGTATCATCACGGTTGAATTCAACCTGGACGCCGACCTCGAGGCGGCCGCCAACGATGTGCGCGACAAAGTTTCGAAGTCGCGTCAGCAATTGCCCGCCGACATCGAACCCACCATCGTGGAGAAAACAGGTCCCCCGGATTTCCTCGTGTTCCTTACGGTACAGAGCGACACCAAGAGCCTGGAAGATGTGACGGACTTTGTTAACATCAACATCAAAGAAAGATTGCAATCCATTCCCGGCGTGCGCCTGGTGGATAGCTACGCCGGCCGCAAGCGCTCCATGCGTCTCCGCATGGATCCCGTGAAGCTGGCGTCGTATAAGTTGACACCGTCCGATGTTCAAAACGCATTGCAGCGCGAGAACGTCGATTTACCCAGTGGCCGTATTGAAGGACAGAATACCGAAGTTACCCTTCGCACCTCGGGCCGGTTGGTCACTGAAGACGACTTCAACAACATGATTATCGTAGAGAATGAAGGCGCCATCGTTCGTTTTAAAGACATCGGTTCCGCCATCATGTCGTCGCAGAACGAGCGCACGGCAATGATCGTAGGAGAGGGGAACACCGCTCGCTACGGCGTCGGTACCGGCGTACAGCCACAACGTGGTGCCAACTCCCTGGCCATCGTGGACGAGTTTACAAAACGTTTTGACGAAATTGTAAAAAGCGCTCCCAAAGAATACATCATTTCCCTGGGTAAAGATTTTACGGTACCCGTGCGCAACTCGCTGAACGAAGTGGAAGAAACCTTGTTGCTGGCCTTCGGATTGGTGGCCTTGATCATTTTCATCTTCCTTCGCGACTGGCGCAGCACGCTGATTCCCCTTGTGGCCATTCCAGTTTCCATCATCGCAGCGTTCTTTATCATGTACATCGGCGATTTCTCCATCAACGTGTTGACGTTGCTCGGATTGGTACTGGCCATCGGGTTGGTGGTGGATGACGCCATCGTGGTATTGGAAAATATTTATAGTAAGATCGAACAGGGCATGAGCCCTATTGAAGCGGCGCGCAAAGGCTCGGATGAGATCTACTTCGCCGTGATCTCCACGACCATTACGCTGGCCGCCGTGTTCCTGCCCATCCTATTCCTTGGCGGTATCACCGGTCGGTTGTTTAAGGAATTTGCCGTGGTGGTAGCGGGCTCCGTACTGGTGTCGGCTTTCGTGGCCCTTACCTTGTCGCCGATGATGAGTGCTTACTTATTAAAGCGTGACGCATCACAAGGATGGTTCTACCGCAAGACTGAACCTTGGTTTGAAGCCTTGAACCGCGGCTATGAAAGATCGTTGCATGCCTTCTTCAAATTCCGTTGGCTGGGCTTCATTGCGTTGATCGGTTCGTTTGCCATCGCGTATTTCTTGTTGCCCACCTTGCCCTCGGAACTCGCACCGTTGGAAGATCGCTCTATGATCGGTTTGGCCGTGATTGCGCCCGAAGGCACTTCCTACGAAAGCATGGAAGAGACCATGAAGGAGATCAACATGTATGTGTCTGACTCCGTGCCGGACTTGAACGGCAACCGGACCTATGCCGGCATCGCCGCCTCCATCGGTACGCTGGTGCAACCCGTGAACGGTGGTTTCCAATGGGTGTTTTTAAAAGATCCCAAGGACCGCGCGAGCGGATTATCCCAGCAACAGATCTACCAAAAGCTGGTGGCTGCTTCCGGAAAATTCCGGAACGTGATCATCATCCCCATCCAGATCCCCACCATCGGTGGTTTCTCGAGCTCGCAACCCTTGCAATACGTGGTGCAGGCACCTGACCTGAAGAGTCTCATGGATGTCATGCCGAAGTTGATGGGCCAGGTATATCAAAGCCAGAAGCTGAGTTTCCAGGACCCTGACTTCAAGATCAACCGTCCGGAGATCGGCATCACCATCGACCGTGACCGCGCAGCCCAGGCCGGCATCTCTACACAGGAAGTGGGTCGCACATTGCAATTGGCGTTGAGCGGCAGACGCTATGGCTATTTTATCTTCAACGACCGTCAATATGAAGTGATCGGCCAGTTGGATCGCCGCGAACGCGCGGCACCGGCAGACCTGCGTTCATTGTTCCTGAAAGCCAGCAATGGCGAGATGGTGTCGCTGGACAACCTCGTGAAAATGAACGAGACCGTGAGTCCTCCTGCCATTTACCGCTACAACCAATCGTATAGCGCCACCATATCGGCCACTCCCGCCCCCGGCGTAAGCTTGGGTGAAGCGATCGCTGAAATGGACGGCATCACCAAAAAAGTGTTGCCCGCCGGTTTCAGCACAGCCTTGGCCGGACAAAGCCGCGACTATGCGGAAAGCAGCTCGAGCCTCATCTTCGCCTTCATCTTTGCGATCGTGCTCATCTACCTGGTTTTGGCTGCTCAGTTCGAAAGCCTCATCGACCCCTTCATCATCTTGTTGACGGTGCCGATGGCGTTGACGGGCGCGTTGCTGAGCTTGTGGCTCACCGGACAATCCATCAACATCTTTAGTGAGATCGGGATCATCATGCTCATCGGGTTGATCACCAAGAACGGTATCCTCATCGTGGAATTTGCCAACCAGCGGAAAGAGGAAGGAGCGTCAGTTTCGGAGGCTGTTTTACAAGCTGCCGGTTCGCGCTTCCGTCCCATCTTGATGACCACGCTGGCCATGATCTTCGGTACGCTGCCGATCGCGCTCTCGCTGGGCACGTCGTCGGGTAGCCGACAGTCGTTGGGTATTGCTGTAGTTGGCGGGTTGGTTTTTGCCGGTCTGCTCACACTCTACGTGATCCCTTCGGTATACTCATATTTCTCACGACCCTATGCGAAGAAAGCCGAACCGCACCCCAGACCATCCCAGCCCGGCACGGAAGAGGTAGTTGTCGCCTGAGTTCACACACCCCACATTATTTGCATGTTTATGAAATCAAAATATTTGAAATATCTTCCGCTCTTCGTTCTTGCGCTCGCGGCCAGCCCGGCCGTAGCGCAGGAGCAACCGTTGTCCTTGCACGACGCGGTTTCGCAGGCCATGGCCGAGAACCCCGAATTGAAAGCGAGCAAGCTCGACATCGACAAGGCACAGCAACAATTCATCGTGTCGCGAAGCTTGTTTTTGCCTACGGTGAATGCCACGCTGGCAGTCAACCATTATTTCCAGCTTCCGGCGTTCTTCGGTTTTAACGGAACCGAACCGGACGGAAAAATCTCCTATGGAAGGTTTGGTGGCGACGACCAGGGAACGGCAGCCGTAACGGCGATCCAGCCCCTGTACAATCCGTTGGCATTTCCCTCTGTGCAGCGCTCGCGTCTGCAGGAACGTGAAAGCAGCATTGCGCTTTCGGGAAAACAGACGGACGTCGTATCGCAAGTGAAGGAGACCTATTTGCAGCTGTTGGTGTTGAACGAACGGTTACGCCTGCAGCAAGAGAGCATCAGCCGAAACCAACGGGCCTTGAAGGATTCGCGGTCCCTGTTGTTGCAAGGCAAAGCCCTTCGGGTGGACACGTTGCGGGCCTATACTTCGGTGAAGAACCTGGAGCCCGAGCTGCTAAAAATTTCCTACGCCATCGAGACCGGCAAGCTTCAGCTCAAGGCGTTGATGGGCATGGACTCTACGAAGCAGATTCTCCTGACGGATTCATTAGTGGTACCGTCTCCGGGCTCACTGCCGTCGGAAACAGAGGTATACGAAGCTGCCCTTGGCGGCAACGCATCGTACCGGGTCCTGGCCCTGCAAACGCAAGTGCAGGAACAACAAATGAAAATAGCATCGGCAGCGCGTAAGCCTTCCGTAGCCGCGATAGGGCAATACCAGATGCAAACGCAGACCAATTCCCTTGACTATGGCACGGCGCACTATCCGACCAGCTCCTTTGTGGGTCTGCAGGTTTCTGTGCCGCTCTTCAACGGCTTTGGAAACACGGCCCGCGTGAAGCAAGCATCCTTGGCTCAGTCGCAGGCGACGCTCCGGTTGAACGACGCGCATGAACATCTTCGCGCCAACGTACACAAGGCGGTGGCGGATTGCCAGGCCTCTATCGAGCGGATCCAAACGGCGGTGGTCGTGAACGAAACGGCCAAGCTCAGTTATGACATGATCCAGTTCCGCTATTCCCGCGGCGTTTCATCGCGCCTGGAGCTGACGGACGCTGAACTGGCCTTGACACAATCCCAGTCCAACTACTTGGAGGCTGTCTACGATTACCTCTCAGCGCGGATCGCTTTGTTCCGCATCATGGGACAAGTGGAGTAAACGTTTCTAAAATTTAGCAAAATAATAACCCCGGGTTTTCACACGAAGCCCGGGGTTATTTATGTTGCGCGATCTTGAAATGATGGGAGGGGAGGTTGTCTTTTTCAGTGAGTGTCATCAGAGCTCCGTGCTTAACACTATGGGCTCTTGATCAAACGACTCACATTTCCTGAATCATCTTCCGGAATGCGAGAATGTCTTTGCGCATGGCGGCCAATACCTTATCCCGGCTCATCGTAATGGTGAAAGCTCCGTTCTCTGCTCCACCAAGATCATATTCATAGTGCAGTGATACGGGGACGCTCACATTGTTTTGCTTTAACAGGGCAAAGTACTTTTTGAAGTCGATGAGGCCTTCTCCGGCGGGCATGGTTTGCAATGCCCACTTGCCGTCTTTTATGCCCCATACAAAATCTTTCAGGCAGATGGACCGGATGTAGGGAGCAATCAATTTAAAACTGATAGGCCAGGCGTTGAATCCTTCTACGTGGGCGTGAAGAATATCGTATTGTGAGCCGAGCCAGGGAGAATTTATTTCCTGCAGAATGCGATGCAGGTCCCAGATCGGTGCGCCGAAGTACAGACCGGAATGATTCTGGTACTCGCCGGAGATGCTGTACTTGGCATTGAGGTCGGCCAATTTTTGAAATTGCTCACGCTTGGCTTTGAGATTGTCTTCTACGCTTTTTTTCTCGTCATAGGTCAGCCACCCCGTGCGGTAGTGGCGGATGCCAAGGCCGCTGGCTGTTTTTAGAATTTTTTCCGTGTGCGGCTCGTCAACGGCGGTGATGGCGGTGGTCATCATATACATTTTGAGCCCCGCTTTTTTTATCGCCTCTACAGCTTTGGGCAGATCGGTTTCTACATTTTCGGGGAGCACGTGTCCCTGCGGGCGCACGGTGAGGTCCACACCGTCGAAGCCGAGGTCGGCGGCCACTTTGGCCATCTCGGTGTAGTCGAGCCACTGCAGATTTTTTGAAAAGATGCTTATCTTAAATGCTTCGTCGGCTTTGGGTGGAAGCGTGGTGGGCTGGTCAATACGCGAAGCCTCCGCGACGTTCCAGGCGGTGGATATTCCCGCAGTGGCCAGGAGTGATTGGGCGATGAAGTTTCTTCGTGAGGTTTGCATAAGAATAATGGTAAGCGTGTGAAGTTATAAAAATAACCGGTTCACGTTTAAGTTCGGGCGCACAATTCGTCGATGGGTTCATCTCGTGCGGGGCGCGCACTACCACTCAACCTCGAAATATGCTGATGAAATAAATTTTCGGAATGTGCGAAAGTGGCTCCGGCTTTTTGATGAGAAATAAAAGATTCCAGTCTCCTCCAATGGAAGGTGAGACCGGAACCCGGCGTTATACCTGCCCCTTATATGTATCTAAAATCGATCATTCCATTTTGTGTACTTGTCCTGGTTCTCACCACCACGGCAATGGCAGCCGACCTGGCCGACTTCCAACAGCACTTCAGGATCCTTCCCCAGCCGCAGAAGACAGAGATGCGCTCTGGAAAAGGTCTGTTGCCCTCGGCGTTGCGCGGTGTGTACCTGCTTAACGTGGTGGAGAGACCGGTGATGTCGGGAGCCTTAGCGAGTTTGCCGTTGCGAAAAAATGGGGGCGAAGGCATCGTCACACTCCAACTTCAAGAAGACCTGGCCGTGCCCTCGAATGAGGGTTATGTGCTGGAGGTTTCCGGTGGACAAGTGACCATCCAAGGCCGGCAAGCCGCCGGATTATTTTACGGGATCCAGACCCTGATCCAACTGATCGAAGACGCCACCGACCAGCAAATCGAAATCCCCGCCTGCCGCATCACCGACTACCCGGAGATCGCTTACCGTGCGATCCATCTCGACATGAAGCACCACCTGGAGACCGGGCACTATTACTATAGCATCATCGATAGGCTGGCCAACATCAAAGTCAACGCGATCATTATTGAGTTTGAAGACAAGCTGCGCTATCGCAAGGCCCCCGTGGTGGGTTCCGCCAACGCGGTCTCCATCGAAGAGTTTGCCGCCATCAGCCGGTATGCGCAGGAGCGACACATCGAGATCAGCCCGCTGATACAAGGGCTGGGGCACGCTTCATTCATCCTGAAGCATGAGGAATATAAGAAGCTGCGGGACGATCCCGCGTCGGACTGGGTGTTTGACCCGCTCAATCCCGAGACCTATGACTTACAATTTGCGCTATATGAGGACGCGATAAAGGCAACCCCTTACGGCAAATATCTGCACGTTGGTGGCGATGAAGTGGGCTCGTTAGGGAAATCCGATCTCAGCAAAAAGTCCGGCATGAAACCGCTGGAGCTTCAAATGTACTGGCTGAAGAAAGTAACCGAGTTCGCCCTTGCACACAACCGCATTCCCATCTTCTGGGACGACATGGTTTTCAAACTTGCCGACCTGTATCAAACCACCTACGACGATAAAATGCCCACGGCAAAAGTGGACGAGCTTTGGAAGAACAACCAGGCAACGCTGGACAAGAACGTTCCACTTTTCCCAAAGAATTGTGTGTACATGCGCTGGAACTATGACACCCCTGCGATACCGGGCAACCGCCGGGCTATTGACTGGTATAAGGCGCACAACCTGAAAGTAATGGCAGCCACTTCTGCCCAACCCATCTATCCCATGCTGCCCCGCAACCGCTCGAACTTCAATCCCATAAAGGACTATTGCAGCCTGACCTCGGAAAAGAAAATGGACGGCATCCTGTGTACGGCCTGGGATGATTGTTCCGTTCACTTTGAAACCATCTGGCGCGGCATCTACGACTTTGGATTGTTCAGTTGGAACTACGAAGACATTTCGGAACCACAAGCGCACACCCTCTTCCGGCAGCGCTTCTATTCCCCGGCCATGGCCGACGCCTCGATGGATTTTCAGAATGCATTGGAAGACGCTCTTCCGTTTTGGGAGACGGCCTTGTTGAAAGAAGGCGATCGTGATAATTATCACAAGGACTTCAAATTGGTCGACCTGCCCGACGCTTCGAAGCCCGGAGCGTGGAGTGCGGCAAATAAGAACAAGATCGAAGGCGCAAGGAAAGCCGTTCAAAAGTACACCGCCATCAAAGAGAAGATCAAAAAGGCGCAGGAAGTGTCCAGCCGAAATCAGTATGCGCTGGCCGTGATGGAGCAGATCAACGAATTGCAGATCTACTCGGCCATGCAGCTGCTTTTGCTGGAGCAATACGACAATGCCGCCAAGGGCACGCGGAAAACGTCACTTGCCCAGGTGAAGACCTTCACGGAGAATTTTGAAAAGCTCCGCACGCAATTTGAGAACGTGTATGGCGAGACCCGCATCCTCGGAAATCCCGAAGGCTATCAACTCGATTCCAATTTCCATCATCACCTGGCCAACGGCACGAACAACACCGACTGGATGTACGTGTACGAGTTGGCCATGAATAAGAAGGTGGAAGAATGGATGTCGCGCCAGGTGTTGACCAACGATTAAACCCATAAATCCCCAATGAAACAAACCATCGGAAGCATACTTGTCTATGCTGTCGTCATTGCATTGACCAGTTGCCGCCAACCGGCAAATGAAAATAAGGCGCAAGCCGAAACGAAATGGGAAAAGCTTGGACCCGGAGGAGGAGGTGCCACGTATATCCCCACGTTCGCCTATGACACGCCCGATCATTTCCTGGTGCGTTGTGATATGACGGGATCATATCTTACCCGGAACGGAGGTTTTTCCTATGACCAGATCAATTTCGCCAACGGCGCCTCATCCTATGCCTACGATCCCAACGATCCGAACACGGTCTACATCGGCGGCAAAACGCTGAGTCGCTCCAGCGACGGCGGAAAGACCTGGGAACAGATCTTCCCCTTAAAAAAAGATGTGAAGAAAGAAATGTTTGAAGGCGATCACGGGGAGTATTCCATTGAGACAACCGACACTACCTTATACAATCGAAAAAACGGACACATCGGCTCCATCCGCCTGGATGCCCGCCAGCCTGATGCATTGTATTTCAGCATGGGCGCTGCGTTCTTTTATTCGGATGATCGCGGCAAGACGCTGAAAAAAGAACAACTGCCCCAGCGGATCGATTTCATATATGCCCCGACGGATAAGGGATCGAACAGTGTTTTAGTCTTCACGTCCGGTGCTGTCCACACGTTCAATACAACGACCCACACATTCGAGCACCAGAACCTTCCGAAAGAAATGGCGCCTGCATTTTCGTTTACCGGTGGTGTGGTGGCCAAGGGCGACAAGACCCTTCTCTATGCTTTGCATCACGATCCGAAAGAAGAAATACAAGAAGAGTTTGGACACAGCGAGGTTTGGACGTCCGAGGATTTGGGTGGCCATTGGACGCGATTGATGAACCCGGAACTGATAAACGACAACGTAGGCATCAAGCCCAGCTATTCGATGATCGCTTGCGCGGAAAATGATGCGGAGAAAACCTATCTCGTCACCAATCGCTACGAAGAAAAGAAAGCGGGTAACAAAATGATCTACTGGTATGGCGCCATGAAAACGGCCGATGCCGGAAAGCATTGGGATTGGGTGTGGAAAGGCGGCGGAGGCTCCGGCCAATACGGTGTAAAGGATGGGGTGGGAGTGACGAACCTGAAAGATGCCTGGGCCGAGAAAGCCTTTGGCGGCGAATACATCCGGCTCATGGACGTGGGCGTCTATCCAAAGGACGGTAACGTAGCCGTGGTCACAGACTGGTATCGCGTGATGAAGACCACCGATGGCGGAAAAACCTGGAACGAGATCTATAGTGCACCCCAATCCGACGGCACGTTCATCAGCCGGGGCTTGGACGTAACCAATGCTTATGGTGTACACTTCGATCCCTTTGACAGCAGCCACATTGCCATCAGCTATACCGACATTGGTTACCATCATTCCTACAACGGCGGCAAGAGCTGGCTGCGGTCGACGGAGGGTGTACCGACCGAATGGATCAACACCTGCTATTGGATGGTCTTTGATCCAAAGGTGAAAAATAAAGTGTGGTCCGTGTGGTCGGGTCTGCACGATTTTCCCCGCGGAAAAATGACACGCTTTTCAGGATGGAAGTCGTACGGCAAAGGCGGTGTTTGCGTTTCGCTCGACGGCGGCAAGACCTGGAAGCCTTCCAACGAAGGCATGGGTTTTGACTCACCGTCCACCTGTATCGTTATGGATCCCAACACGCCACCGGATCAGCGTACCTTGTATGTGAGTGTCTACGGCAAAGGAGTTTATAAATCCACCGACGATGGCAAAACGTGGAAGCTAAAGAACAACGGCATCGGCGACAACACTTGCGCGTTTGAATTGACGTTGGCCGGTAATGGGAATTTATACCTCACCGTCAGCCCCACGCCCATGCATAAAGATGGAAAGAACGGAAGAGAATTTTACTCCGGCGAAGTCTATCGCTCCACCGATGGCGCGGAAACCTGGACGCGGTTGAAGATCAACGACGGACCGCTATTCCCCAACGGCATGGATTATGATCGCGAGCATCCCAACCGCATCTATCTCGCGGGTTGGTCAGACCTCGACCTGGCCGACCTTATCGGAGGTGCTGTGGCGCGCTCGACCGGAGGCAATGAACGGATAAAAATACCCGGCGGGATATTCATGTCGGAAGATGCCGGCGATACGTGGACCTCGATTTTCGATGAGAAGGAATATGTATACGATGTCACGGTGGATACCTATCACCCGGGAAGATTGTATTGCAATACATTCAACCAAGCGGCCTATCGCAGCGACGACTATGGCAAGACCTGGAAGAAAATCAAGGGCTACGACTTTCATTGGGGGCAGCGTGCCATCGTGGATCCTCACCATCCCGAACAGATCTACCTCACCACATACGGTTCCAGCCTATGGCACGGAACTCCTGAAACAGAATAAAGATGAACATGAACATGAAGATGACACGCGTTCCGTTGGGATTTTTTAAGATCGTAAGTGTACTAATTTTTGGGGCACTAATAGGCTGCCGCTCGACGCCCGATACTCCCGCAACAGAAAAGGAGACTTATAATAAAAATCCAAACGGGCGAAACGATGCCTGGGGGTTTACGGGCTACGGGGGCGGAGGGGCTATGTTCTTTCCGGCAGTAAGTCCCTTTAATACCAACCATGCTTTGGTGGCGTGTGACATGACCGGGTCGTTCATTACCGAGAATGGCGGCGTGTCCTGGCGTATGTTTAACCTGCGCGGACCGGTGCATTATTTTGTGTACGATCCGTTGGATTCCAATGTGATGTATGCCAACTCCATCGGGTTGTTCAAAAGTATGGATAAGGGCAAGACCTGGAGCCTGTGGTATCCGGCACCTTCCGAAGTCGACGGCGTTGTGTCGAAAGGAGATCATGCCTCCGAGGTGCTCGTGACCAAAGACAGCACGCGGAGAAATGTGTTGGCGCTGGCGATCGATCCCGAGGATTCTAAAAAATTATATGCCGCCATTTCCATCGACAAACAAACGGGATTTTATACATCTGTAGACGGTGGCCTGCAGTGGAAAAAGGAGAAAGACATTGACGATCATGTAAAGAATGTATTTGTCGTTCCCAAATCTTCACCGGACAGCCGGACGATTTACATTGCCGGAGCCCAGGGGGTGACGGTACGTGAAAACGGCACCTGGAAGACCAACCCAGCCCCAAAAGGTGTGACACAACTAACGACGTTCACCGGTGGATATGATGAAGCGAAAAATGTGTTTGTGCTCTACGCTATGGCCGGGAAATCTTATTTTGACCCCGAAGGAAAAGCATCCGGAATTTTTTATTCCCCCGATGGCGGCGCCACGTGGACAAATCGTGAAGCTGGGATCTTGTCTTACCGCATGAAAGGCGCAGCGCTACCCGAGTACCGGACCCTTGCCACCAGCGCCCTGCACCCGGAAGTGGTATACGTTTCCTACCGGGATCTGGAAGTACATGCCGACACCACCTGTCTCGGCGTAGCCCGCAGCACGGACTTTGGCGTGACGTGGACATTGGCATGGAAAGATAAATTGACAAAAGAACACAACTACCCTTCCACCAATTTTTCGGAAGAATGGATCAACGAGCGATTCGGACCTACCTGGGGAGAAAATCCTTTTTCCATCGGCGTTTCGCCCACACATCCTGAAGTATGCTATGGTACCGACTTCGGTCGCACCGTAAGGACGACCGATGGTGGCAAGACCTGGGAACAAGTATATACCAACAAGAAAGACGGCGGCTGGACATCGCGGGGTTTGGAAGTGACCACAGGCTACGGGATCATGTTTGACCCGTCCGACCTAAACCATGCCTTCATCGCCAACACCGATGTGGGTTTGATGGAAAGCCACAATGGAGGAGCAAGCTGGCAGAGTGCAACCCGGAACAACGGCGTGCCCCGTGCCTGGCAAAACAGCGTGTATTGGCTGACGTTTGACCCGGAAGTAAAGGGAAGAGCCTGGAGCGTCATGAGCGGCACACACGATCTGCCCCGCCCCAAGATGTGGCGGCGCACGGGTGTGAAAAACTATCAAGGGGGCGTGCTGATGACGGAAGACGCCGGCAAGACCTGGCAGATCATCAGCAATGATATCGGCGAAGGAGCGATGACGCACATCCTGTTCGATCCCACGAGTCCAAAAGAAAAGCGCACGCTCTATGCCTGTGCCTTTGGAAAGGGCGTCTACAAATCAACCGATGGTGGCAAGACCTGGCAGCAAAAAAACAAAGGCATCGAAGGCGCCGAACCGTTTGCCTGGCGCATTACGCGACGGGATTCGGATGGCGTGTTGTTCCTGGTAGTGTGCCGCAGGGGCGAAGACGAAAGCATCGGGACCCCCTTGGATGGTGCGCTCTATCGCTCTGACAACGGCGCAGAAACCTGGACAAAAGTTTCTTTGCCGCCAACCACCAACGGACCGATGTGTTTAATGACGACAGCAAAAAGCAACCGCCTGTTGCTCGCCGCATGGGGTAGAAATAGGAAGGCTGCGTTCGCTTCCGATATCGGCGGCGGCATTTTTGCTTCCGGCGACGATGGGAAGACCTGGCAGGCCGTGTTGCCCGGCGACCAGCACATGCATGATATTACCTATGACAAACGAACAGATACCTACTATGCTTGCGGATTCAACGGCTCTGCCTATCGCTCGGAGGATGAGGGATCGACGTGGACACGCATAAAAGGCTACAACTTCAAATGGGGCAAACGTGTTGACATCGATCCGGTGGATTCCACCCAGGTCTACATCATCACGTTTGGCGGCGGCGTATGGCATGGCCCGGCAAAGGGTGATGAGCGTGCGGTTGAAGACATTGTGCCCGGGCTGGTACGGAAATAAATAAACGATTAGTGTTTTAGGTTGAGGGGGCTCTGTAGGGGAGTCCCCTTCTTTTTTACCCCAAAAATATCCCCGGGGAACGATGAGAACTACGGTCGCCCGGACTCTTCCCAGTATCACGCCAACCCTACGCACGATGGAGGTATCCAAATACACAGTAAAAGACCTGTTGCTGAACGAATCGTTTCAGCGGTGGGTGCTCAACCCGGATGGGGACGGTCGGTCGATGTGGGAATCGTGGCAACACCTGCATCCCGGGCATTTCGAACTGCTGGAAGAGGCGCGAACCATCCTGTTGCAGCTCCGCGACCGGGTGGAACAGGAGATCGATGCCGATGAGCATGAAGTCTGGAACAGGCTGAAACAAGGCCTGGATGAGGACGAAGAAAAAACTTTGCCCTGTCTGACGCAACCCGTACACAAATCTTAACTACCAACTCTACCAACAACAAAACCAAACAAGAAAACTATGATGGAACGACTACACAACACAGGCAAAGCCTTTCTCCTCGTGTGGCTTTGCATGCTTTGCATCGCGGCCCGGGCCAATGAGCCGCCCAAGACCACCGCGGCTACGGTGGCCCTGGAAAAAGCAATCAGCGGCAAAGTGACCGGCGACGGCGAAGCGCTTCCCGGCGCGAGCGTCGTGGTAAAAGGAACCGCCATCGGTGCGACCACCGATGCAGAAGGAAGCTTCAGGCTTTCGGTTCCGGATGACGCCACCACCATCGTGGTATCGTATATCGGCTACGTATCGCAGGAAATTGCTATTGGGTCTCAAACGGTCTTCAACATCGCATTGATCGCGGATGTGGCTACCCTGGGCGACATCGTCGTGGTAGGGTATGGCGTGCAGAAGAAAAGCGATCTCACCGGCGCCATCGCCAGTGTGAAAGGTGACGAACTGGCGCAGTTACCCACACAGCGTGTAGACCAGGCGTTACAAGGCCGCGCGGCAGGCGTTATGGTGTTGAACCAAAGCGGCGCACCTGGCGGTGCCACGACCATCCGGATCCGGGGTTCAAGCTCGATCCTGGGGAGCAACCAACCCCTCATCGTGATCGACGGTCTGCAAGGCGGCGATCTCAACTCGCTCAACCCGAACGACGTGGAATCGATGGAAGTGTTGAAAGATGCTTCCGCGACAGCCATCTACGGTTCACAAGGTGCCAATGGCGTGATCCTGGTGACCACGAAAAAAGGAAAAAAAGGACACCCTGTGGTGAACTATAGCTACAACCTCGGCGTGCAAAAATTGAGAAATAAGCTCGACGTGATGAGTGGCGGCGATTTCGCACGCACCATTAATGACTTCAAAGCTTCGCAGGATCAACCCGGCAACGTGGTGATCACACCGACCCCCGTATTCACGGCTGATCAAATTGCCGGCTATGATAAGGCCGGTTTTGGTACCGATTGGCAGAATGAAGTATACCGGTCGGCGGCCATGCAAAATCACCAGCTTTCGGTGAGCGGAGGCGGTGAGAACGTGCAATACTTAGTTTCGGGTGGCTACTTGAATCAGCAAGGTATTCTCCTCAACTCCGCTTTCAAGCGCTTCAGCCTTCGTGCGAATGTAAACGTAGACATTACGAAATGGGCAAGCTTTGGTTTGAGCTGGGCTGGTATAAAGGAAACCGGCAACACCCCGCCGTTCGGTGAAGGCGCGGCCATCATCGATCCCCTGGGACAGGTGGTGAGTGTGGCTCCGCGGTGGAACGCCACCATTCCCGTGTACGATGAAAACGGCAACTACAGCAAGCACCCTTCCGGTTATGGCGAGCCCAACATGTGGAATCCCGTGGCCAGCGCCAAGGAAGCTTACACGGAAAACAACTCCATTCGCAACAACATCAACGCCTTCCTCGATTTCAAGATCGCCAAGGGCCTCACGTTGCGCATCACCGGTGGCGCCATCACCCGAAACCAGAACAACTTCCGTTACCTCAATAACAACACGTTTGCCGGTTTTCAGAGAAACGGACAGGGCAACGTGGACGACAACATGTATACCCGCTATCAAAACTCCAACATCCTTACGTACGATAAAAGCGTGGGACGTCATCACTTTGTGATCACAGGTGTGGCCGAACAGCAGGTAGAGCAAAACAAAGGCATGTCTGTCTTTGCCAACGATTTCCTGGTAGACCAAGCCGGGATCTATGACCTGGGAGGAGCGAGTTCCGTGGTGGCCTCGTCCTTCAATACCAAACGCGTCATCAATTCATTCCTGGGGCGTGTGAATTATTCCTTTGCCGATAAATATTTGCTGACCGCCAGCTATCGCGCAGACGGTTCGTCGGTATTCGGAGCAAACAATAAATGGGGTTACTTCCCCTCGGCATCCGTTGCCTGGAGAATTTCGGAAGAAGGATTTTTGCAAGACGTGGATGCCGTGACCGACCTGAAGCTGCGCGCCAGCTGGGGTATTACGGGTAACCAGGCCATCTCACCCTATGCTTCGCTTTCGCAGCTCCAAGCTACCGCCGACACCCGCTACCCGTACAACGGTGGCAGCGTGACCGACATCGGAATGGATATTGTGCGTGCGGCCAACCCAAACCTGAAGTGGGAGAGCACAACCCAAACCGACATCGGACTTGACCTCGGCTTGTTTAACGGCCGGTTGAATTTGACGGCCGACTATTATGTGAAAACCACGGAGGACTTGTTGCTGAGCCGCCAGTTGCCCACCTACACGGGCTTCCCTAACATCATCGACAACGTTGGCTCTACACGTAACAAAGGCATCGAGCTTTCGATCGGCGGCGATCCGCTGGTGGGCCCGCTGCGGTGGAATACCAGTTTCAATATTTCCGGCAACCGGAGCAAAGTGTTGAAGTTGACGGATGCCAACAAGTTGCCGTTCCGTACTACCCCTGGCGCGGGCTATGGCATCAGTACCAACGCCAACACCGCGCTACTCTATTTGCAGGAGGGACAACCCTTTGGTCAAATGACCGGCTGGGTCACCGAGGGAACCTGGAGCGAATCGGACCGCGACAAAGCCGCGGCCTATGGACAGTTGCCCGGCGACATCAAATACAAAGATGTGAACGGCGATGGCTTTATCAACAACAAAGACCTGACCGTGATCGGCAACGCGTTCCCGAAATTTATCTTCGGATGGAACAACCGTTTCTCTTTTAAGAATTTCGATCTCTCTTTCCTCATCCAGGGCGTGCAAGGCAACGACTTGTTCAACCTCAACCGGGTGCGCTTGGAAAGACCAGGCGAAGGCACCAGCACCGCGCTGCTGAACCGCTGGACACCCAGCAACCAGGATACCGATGTTCCCGCATTCACCAAACAAAGCGAGCGCAAAGCCGCCGGATTGACTAACAAGGTGACCGTGGGTGACCAACGTCTGAGCCGCTGGGTGGAAGATGCTTCTTACATCCGCCTGAAGAACATCACGTTCGCCTACAACTTCCCGCAAGCATTGACGCGAAAAGTGGGGATGAACCGTTTGAGACTCTATGTGTCGGGCCAGAACCTGTTCACCATCACCAAATACACAGGCTACGATCCGGAGGTGAGTTCATTTAACACGAACGATGCCAACATTGGTGTTGACTTCGCCAATTATCCGACTTCGAAAGTATATACCATGGGTATCGATCTAACTTTCTAACCGTACGAACATGAACAACATGAAATCACTAAAAAAATATATCGCGCCGTTGTTGCTCACGGGAGTGTTGGCCTGTCAGAGCCTCGACGAAGATCCGAAAGGCTTTACCTCGCCCGATAATTATTATGCCACCATCCAACAAGGTGAAGCCGCGCTCACAGCCTCTATGAATGCCTTGTGGAACGCCTGGGGAGAGGGCTATTCCTACGGCTATGGCAACTTTATCTACGACGACCAATTGCTGGACGGCGACATGGTCATCCCCAACGACTTTGGAAGCTCGCTATGGGATCAGCACTACAAAGCACTCAACAATGTGAACGGTGTCCTGCGTGCCATTAAGAAGGGCAACTTTAAGGGAATTGATCAAGGCGAGATCGACGGGCTGGAAGCGCAAGCTAAATTTTTGCGCGGCTACAACTATTTTGCCCTCGTACGTTTGTTCGGCGACCTGCCCCTCATCACGGAAGATACTCCGGACCCCGTAACCAGTCCCATCAAACAGCGGACGCCCATTGCTACGGTCTATGATCTTATCGTCAGCGACTTTGAATATGCCATCGCCAACCTGCCCACAAGTTGGGATGGACAGCCGGGCAAACCCACCGCCGGCGCTGCGAAAGGATTGCTCACGAAAGTTTACCTGACCATGGCCACCGCTCCCTTGAATAAAACGGAGAATTACGCCAAGGCAAGAGACTTGGCTGCAGACCTGATGGACGACGGTACGTATTCGCTGATCCCGAATGTGGAGGACGTTTTCAAACCTGAAAACAAATACGGCCCCGAAGTGATGTGGGGTTTCAACTCCACTTCCGACGACCCCGCCACGGATGCGCACATCTGGACACCATCCGTGATGGACGGATGGGGCGACGCCAGCCTCGATCCCACCTGGACCGACGAGTGGCTGAAAACCACTGAACCCCGCCAGGACGCCTACCTGATCCTGGAATTCGACGGCATCCCGTACACCGACTTTGATGAACAGCGCCCCTTCGTGAAGAAATTCACCGTGCCCTACATCACACAAGACGAATACGAAAGCGGCCAGACCACGGCAAACCTGCCCATCATCCGCTATGCCGACGTGCTGCTCATGTATGCAGAAGCCGCCAACATGGCCGCCGGTGGCCCGACACCCGAGGCGTATGAAGCGATCAACCAAGTTCGGCGGAGAGCCTTCAACTTGCCGCTCGATGCACCAAACGCAACGTCGGACCTGGCTGCTGGTTTATCCAAGGAGGCCTTTGATGATGCTGTAATTGACGAGCGCAATCACGAACTGAGCTTCGAATACGACCGCTGGTTCGACCTCATTCGCAAGCGGTTGTTGATCAAGGTAAACGAGGTGAACCACCCCGACTATCTCCCAAACATTACCGACGACGATTACCTCTACCCAATCCCAACGTACGACGCAAAAATTCTTGGCAGTCAGAACCCGGGTTACACGGGGGAATAATTTGAGTGATTGGCTTTATGAAAAGCTCTGCTTCCTTCGGGGGCAGGGCTTTTTTTATGGAGGGAAATTCAGGAGCCAGAATCCAGGAGCCGGGAGTTGTTTAATCTAGGCCCGCGAAGTGGTCGTATTTATACCTGGTGGAGAAAAAATAAAAAACCTGACCTGGAAAATGAAAAACCTCCTGAGGAAAATGAAAAACCTCCTGGGAAAAACGAAAAACCTCCTGAGGAAAACGAAAAATCTCCTGAGGAAAATGAAAAACCTCCCGAGGAAAATGAAAAACCTCCTGAGGAAAATGAAAAACCTCCCGAGGAAAATGAAAAACCTCCTGAGGAAAATGAAAAACCTCCTGAGAAAAACGAAAACCTCCTGAGGAAAACGAAAAATCTCCTGAGGAAAATGAAAAACCTTCTGAGAAAAATGAAAAACCTCCTGGGAAAATGCAAGAATCGGATCAGGAAAATGAATAACCCAACTAAGAGAAAAGAAAACGAAGTAAAAAAATCTTATCCAAGATTCAATAAACGGTGTCAGTTCATTCGAACAGCACCTCTTACGCAAACAAAAACGGATTCCCCGTCGGAATATGCGTAACCTTGATACCCGGAACCATAGGCTGCAAAAAGGGAACCATCCATTCTAATCCCGGCTCTTCACTCACCGCATGGCCGAGTACGATAAGCGAAAGCTTGTCGCCTTTCAATCGGGCATCGCGGACGTACTCCGCAGTTTCCCATTCGCTGAGTTCGCCGATGATAAGCAAGTCAGGTTTTTCGGTTTCGATGCCTTGGATGTGGCTTCTGCCGCCGGAAGCACCGGGAAGCAGGAGGATGCGTTGACAACTTTGATCCATATCGCCGATGACACGCACCGTGGGGATGCCGAGTTTTTGTTTGGCGTTGGCCACGATGTCTTTCAATTTCAGGAACGGGATCGTGAAGACACGGGGATTTTTTTCGTCGTAATATTTTTCATAGCCCAGCGCTTTCATCACGCCCATCCGAACCCCGTCGGGAACATGGCTGTGGATGTAGTCGTGGAAGCGCCAGACGGCGATGTTGTGTTTTTCCAGGAGGTCTCGTTTGTATTTATACACCTCATCCTGTTCCAGCCATGCCGTCTCGTCGAGGTGGTTGTAGAAGGTGGGTTCGTGGACAATGATAAAATTTACATTGGTGGCGATGGCCTTGCGGATGACTTCCACCGTGGCAAACATGGTGGTAATGATGCCCGTCACTTTCTGAGAGGCGTTGCCCGACTTCAACGTGTCTACCGTCTTGGCAAACGGTGCACCGGGAATGGTTTTCAGAATGAGGTCGATCACTTCGCCAACGGTAGGGGCGGATTGTTGTGCGAAGGCTTCGCTTGTGGATGCGCCGAGCAGCACCGTGGCGCCGATGGCCTGGGATACGGTAGTTAAAAATTCTCTTCTTCCGGTAGTCATAAGGGTGGTGTTATTCCGTAGCGTAAGATAAGGTTAAACCGCAAAGACGCAAAGGCGCAAAGTCAGCGCAAAGAATTGTAATTGTTTTCTTTGCGCTGACTTTGCTGGCCCGCCCGCCGACTTGCCGGTCGTAGCTTTAGCGATGACGGGGAGCTTCAGCGAAGGTGAGGCGTTAAAACTGCATTTTAGTACTCTCCGTGAACCCCAAAGATAGGCTTCCGCGTCTTCCACTTCCCCTTCGTAAAATCCGGGATCTCCTGCAACTGCCCTTTCTCCTGGATCGACTTTTCGCTTAGCGGTGTGATGGCATACCACGTGGCCAGATCATACACATCCAACGGAAATTCCACGTCCCGTTTGATACACTCGATAAAAGCGTTATCCACAAAAAAATCCATCCCCCCATGCCCCGACTCGGTCGACAGCGCCGAATACTTCTTCCACAACGGGTGATCATATTCTTCCAGATACGGTTTGGGATCTTCCCATTTATGATGCGGGCTCTTATCTTCAAAATGAATAAACCCTGCCTCCGGTTCACCGGCATGAAAATCCTGCCACAAGCCATTGGTGCCTTGCACGCGGAAGCCCAGGTTATAAGGACGCGGCAGCGACGTGTCGTGGGTCAACAGGATGGTCTCGCCGTTCTCGCATTGGATTTGCGTGTTCACAATATCACCTTGCTTGAACACGACCTTTGCATTGGGATGGTTGGGCCCGCCTTTGGGATTTTTCACAATGTAGTCGTGAAGTCCCCGGGCTTTGGTCGCGATGGAGGAAAGCCGCGCGAGACGGTTGCCGCGATTGATGTCGATCATGTTGGCCACGGGCCCGAGACCGTGCGTGGGATAGAGCTCGCCGTTCCGGTTCACATAATGCTGCGTACGCCAACGTGCTTCGCTAAAACCTTTCTCACCGAAGTCGACACCGGGTTCGTCGGTTTGACCGGTGGTGAAAAGCACGCCGCGAAGGTCGTGCTCGTAGCCGCCTTGCAGGTGAAGGACCTCGCCAAATCTTCCCTGTCGCACCATGTTCAGCACGGCCATGATGTCGCGGCGATAGCAAACATTTTCCAGCATCATGAACGGGGTCTTTGTCTTTTCATACGCATTTACAAAGTCCCAGCAATCCTGCAGCTTGATCGCGCCACACACTTCCATAGCCGTGATCTTCCCGGCTTCCATGGCATCGACGCCGTGTTGCAGGTGCCACTCCCAGGGCGAGCAGACATAGACCGCATCCACGTCGGTGCGCTTCAGCAGGTTGCGATAGTCGTAAGGACCCTTGCCATATTCGACGGCGGCCTTCTTATTATATTTTTGGATAAGCGCCTGGGCCATTGCCATCATCTTTGGATCGGGGTCCGCCATGGCCACGATCTCTACATCGGTACGCTTGAGCAATTCCTGCATGTGATCCTGGCCGCGCAACCCCACAGCGATCATCCCAATCCTGACGGTGGTGCGCTTTTCTTCAGCAAGCGCTTGGAACATGCCCACACCGGGCAGGGTGAGGAGTGACCCTGCTGCGGCAGTTTGTTTTAGGAAGTTTCTTCTACTGTATAACATATTATTTTATTGTTTCGAATTCTTTGTGTTTCGTGTTAGTCCCTCACAACGATTAATCCGACAAGAGATAAATTCCGATCATCGCGAAAACCATGCCCACCGAAAGGACTGCTCCGGGGATCACGCCATATAAGATGAGCGAGAGCACGACGGTGATCAGCGGAGAAAGCCCCGTCATCGGCGTAACGATGATCGCTTTGCCATAACGAAGCGCATACACGAGCGTGAGCGCCCCGATGGCGTTGAGCACATGGATGATGCTGGCGAGATATGGCCCCTTGAAGCCCCAATTGACAGGCTTCGAAAAATCCGTCATCATCACTGCCACAGGAATCAGAAGGACCGCCGTCGCCATCATGTAAAAGAAGATGCTCTCCGCCTTCATCACGTTGTTTGAGAATTTCATCACATAGGCCTGCAAGCCCCAGAGAATAAAAACGCTGATCGACAACAGCAACCACCCATAGCCTGACGAACCGTTGCCGGACGCCGGCTGATAGGAGAGGAGTAAGATCGCGGCCAGTGAAATGACGATCCCGATCCAATGTCTGCGCGTTGCCGTTTCTTTTAAAAACACGAGCGATAAAAAAATGGTCAGGATCGGGAACAGCGAAATGAGCGGGAACACAATATAGGCCGGACCTTCACGCAACGCCTGAAACAAGATCAACTGACCACCCGCACCCAGCAGTCCGATGGTGGACCCCAGAAAGATGGAACGGAGATCATACTCCAGTTTCCATTGGATAAGATAGAGTGCTACCAGCGAACACGGGATCATGGTAAGCGCCCATACGGAATAGCCTAGCGTGGCAGGAAATCCTGCTTTCTCTGGAATTTCAATTAGTGCGCCCCATGCGCCCCAAAAAACGGTGGTGATGATCGCATAGAGCAACCAGGTCTTCTTTGCCATAAGATTAAATATAAAACAATGATACGAAAGTACATTATTTATTTAAGCTTATGTTTTAGCGGAATATGGATTTAAGCGTCTTTTTTTGCGGGTTCTATACGGTAATGACTTCCACGCCGGCGTCTTGAAGGCGTTTTTTGTCGTCGGGGGTGATGTTGGTGTCCGTGATCACTTTGTCGATTTGCTCAATGGAACAAATGAAAGCGAGGCTGCGCTTTTTGAATTTGCTGGAATCCACCAGCAGGATCACCTCTTTCGAGATCTCGATCATGATCTCATTGAGGCGGGCTTCTTCCACATTGGGCGTGAACACGCCTTGTCGCGTGTCGAAGCCGTCGACGCCTAGAAAAGCTTTATCGACATTAAAGTTGCGCAGGCTTTTCTCCGCCAGCGGCCCCACCAGCGAAAGCGAGTTTTTCCGCAGGTAGCCACCCGGCATGATCATGTTGATGTTGGGCTTGGTGATGAGCTGGTTGGCGATGTTGAGGGCGTTCGTGATCACCGTAAGATCCTGTAGATCAGGGAGATTCCGCACTAATTCTGAGGTGGTAGACCCCGAGTCGATGATGATCGTGTCCGACTCGGTGATGAGTTGGGCGGCCACTTTGCCAATGCGGGCTTTTTCCTGGAAGTTGATGCGGCTCTTGTCGGCCAGGCGCTGGTCGTTGGCCACGCCGGTCTCGAACTTCAGGGCGCCGCCGCGGGCGCGGATCAGTGTATTCTTTTGCTCGAGTTGGTCCAGGTCATTGCGGATGGTCACTTCGCTAACGCTGAACAACTTGCTCAGCTCTTCCACAAACACTTCGCCTTTTTCCGAGAGCAAATGAAGGATCTCTTTTCGCCTGCCAACGGTACTGTCTCTTTTCTTGGCCATGAGGTTAGGTTTATACAAAAGTAAAGATAGTAAATACGGTAACTTATTTTATAAGCTCAATTTGCCCCTTATCCTTATGATCCTTCGATAGGTTTATGATCAAAAACCACGTTTATTTCAATCGTTATCGGAAACAGCGAATAAATGTTTCATTTCCTTATTTTTTCCTAAAAAAATGTTTTCGATTTGTATTCGAAATGAAAAATAAAATTTTATTTTTGTTTAGTAAGTAAACGAAATATAAGATGGTGGCCTTTCGCCGTAACCAAATCGAATATTTCGGGTTACGAAGGAAATAGAAAGCTAAACCCCCTGTGCCTATGAAAGCAAAACCTGTATACACAACCGAATGTGAGAAGGACTGTGACGAGGTGATCTGGGGTGATTTTCGCAATGGAGACAAGTCGGCTTTCGCCACGCTCTATCACCGCTATTTCAAAACGCTCATTCAACACGGCCTTCGTGTCTCGGGCGATAAGGACCTGGTCAAGGATTGCATCCACGACCTGTTCATGGAGATCTGGAAGAACAAACTCAATTTGTCCACCCCCGACTCGGTGAAAGCTTATCTCATCAGCTCGCTGCAACGCAAGGTTATACGCCAACTGAAAAAGATCCGCACCCGCGAAAACGGTGTCCTCCAGTGGCCCACACTCGACTTTGTTCACTCGAAAGAAGACCAGATCATTTCAGAGCAACGCAAGGAAGAACAACGCCGCAAGATCAGCCGGGCATTAGAAGTCCTGACCAAAAGACAAAAGGAAGCCGTATACCTGAAATTTTACTCTAACCTCAGCTACACCGAGATCGCCAATCTGATGGCGATCAGCACCGAATCGATCTACAACCTCGTCTCCAAAGCCATGGACAACCTCCAGGGCGAACTCACCAAACTGCCGGAACACAAATTTCAATAACGACATAGTTTTGGGTTAAAAAGGAAAGACCCGCGGATGAACATCAGCCTTGTTCACCGCGGGGATTTTCATTTATGGGGAGGGATAATAAACGAGTCGCATAATGAGTCCCATTCATTTATGGGTGTTATAAACGTACCACTCGCCGTTGTTGGTGTTCTTCACCAACAACATTGGTGTGCGATAACATTATCATGCGGAAATCATTCAAGCGCGACAATAGGCGACATCAAGATGCGTTGACCCATTTTGTTTGACTCACGCCCTAAACTTGTTGGTGAAGAACACCAACAAGGGCGACCGAGAATTTAGATGCTTAAGGCCTTCAATTTTTCAATGATCAAAAAATAAGGATTCCCTTTCAGCGCTGTCTCCGCAGATTGCTTGCTGCTCGTGTCACCTTTGGCAATGGCCACCACCCAGCGGTGTGCGGGGCGTTGTGAGCCAAGGGTATTGAGCTTTTCAAGCCATGCCTGGGTTGCGGCCTTGTCGCCTTTCTGTTGCCATACCCACAGCGGTAAAATGTTGTTGAGTGTCGGCTCCAGCGGTTGTTGATTGGAATATTCCACGATCGCTGTTTGAAGTGCTTCTGCTTCTTTGCCTTTATTCATTTTTTGCAAACAGAAGGCCTCCGCATATTCCTGCATGCGGGTGTCGGCATCATAGGGTTTGCCAACGCCGAGGTTCTCGGGCCATGCCTTTGATTTCTCCAGCTTGGTCATGGCGTCGGCATATTTCTTTTTGCCGATCAGGTCGAGGGCCCAGAGCATGTAGGCTTGTTCGTAGACGTTCTTGCCGTCGCTGGAACCTTCAAAGGGTAGGATGGTCATTCCTTCCAGGGTTTTCACGCTGGCGGCATATTGGCCGTTGTTCAAAAGGGCTTTGGCGTATTGCAGGCCCAACGTGTAGTTGCCTTTGAACTTCTTGACCGCGGCGGTCGAGAGTGTCAGTGTTTTTTGATGATCCTGTTGGCCTTCATAGTATTCGATGAGCGTGCTCGTGGTCCTCCAGTCCTGGGGGGCCAGGCGTTGGGCGGTCTCCAGGTCGGCCAGTTCCTGTTTGGAGTCTTTTCCTTTTTGCAGGAAGGCGCGCGAGGTGTAGAAGGGCGCATAGTCGGGCGCGGAGCCGCAGGATTGAAACAGGCTTAGCGCATCTTTCTCGCGTTGAATGCCCCAATCGTTGAGGGCGAGATAATATTTGAATTTCCAGTGATCGCTCTTCTGCGTGGCCCACTGCAGCGGCTCCACGGTCTCAAGGCGGAAGGGAAAAACAAACGCAGGCGACTCGGCGGCGATGGAGGGCAAGGCTGAAGCATCTTTCTTCAGATAGGCTGCCCACAAATGTACCAACGGGTGGGCTGGCGCTTTGTCAAGAACTTGTAGGGCATCGTCTGCGAGGCCCAGTGATTGATATTGCAGCGCGACCTCCAGGTAGGTTTGATAAGGGAATTCATTTTGAATAGTGGCTTTGAACTTAGCGAGGTTGTCGGGTGTGTTGTGCAGCAGGTACTTTTCAAAATCGGCAAAGTGATCAAGCGCGTCGGCTGTGAGCAGGGTCTCCAGGATCTTGTCGGCTTCGGTCGCCCGGTTTGTTTTTCGGTAGAGGATGGTCAGGCTGTGCAGGGCGTTGAAATTATACCGGTTAAAGTCTAACGATTGTTGTGCATATTGTTCTCCGAGGGTGAGGTCGCCGCGTTGTATCTCGATCGCTGCCATCTGCGCATAGGCCGGCGAGCGGTATTCGGCAGAGCGCGCGGCCCATCCGAACGTTTCCAACGCATTCAGCAGATCCCCTTGCGCCCGGTAGTTGACGCCGGCGTAGTAATTCACGCCCGGATCATAGGCATCCAGTTGCAAACCCAAATTGCTGTAGTATAGCGCGGAATCAAATTGATGACTGCGGTAGTACAATTCGGAAAGGGCGGTCACGGCACCGATGTGCTGTGCGTCTTTGGCCACGCAATTCAACAAGAGTGTTTTCGCGCCTTTGTAGTTCCGCGATTCTTTTTGCTCCATGCCGGCATAATATAAATAGGAGGCACTGGAAGGATCGGCCTTGAACATAGAAGCAAAGGGCCGTTTGATAAGATTTTTATTTTCCGAACTATAGCGCAGGTCCATGCCTTCCACGACTACCTCAAAGGGAGCTTTACTGTCCAGCGACACCGAAGTCTGGATCACTTCCATGGGGTTGAGCGATTTACTTTCCGTGTGGATGACTTTCCCGTTGGAGGTAACGATGATCTTTGCCTGCGAAGTCGCCAGGGCATTCACGCCGATGGAGAGCTTTCCCTGGTCGCGCGTCACGTGCAACACACCTTGGGGTGAAACGTCGCTGAGGCCGCCGATGTCTTTCACGGGGAACCACAATTCCTGCCAACGGTCGGTCATGCCGGGGGAAAAGGGAACTTGGGTGATCGGTGTACGCAGGGATGAGGCCTGGAACTGGTTGAACATACGGCCGGCCTGGAACTCCATATACTGACCATCCGTGTCCGTAAGCAAGTCTTCCCAAATGCCACCATTGCGCGACAGTGCCCAGAGCCACAGTTTGTGTCCAGGCATGTCGTTGTAGAGCGCCCAGTGGCCAAAGCCGAAATTCGATTTGTGATAGTAGCCGCCCATGAAGTCGGTGTATTCGCCCACGATGTGTGAGGAGCGGTGGGAGCCGAAGTTGCTGTTGGCATATTTCGAGATGTCGCGGCCCGCCGCATCGACAGGCCAGGGGCCGTTTGCGCCGTCGTGGCCCAGCTCTTCGTCGCCGGGATAAAAGAACTCGAGGTCATCCGAAACCACGGCTGCTCCGGTCATCCAGTTGTAGTACGATTGCGTGATCGGCGTGGGGTTGTTCCAGAGGGCGTGCGTTTCAAAATAGGCTTTGTCTTTGGGGAGCCTGATCTCTACGCGCCATTGCGTGCGCGAGGGGAGGTCCATGGTCCCGACAAAACAGCTCACGCTGCCGTCGGCATTTTCTTGTGTTTTGTAATCCACGGGATTCGTCGTGGCGGGTGTATGGCCGATGTAGCCGAAGTTGAATTCGATGCCGCCGCTGGTCCAGGGGCCGCGCATGGAGATGTTGCGGAACTTCATCACCTCATTGCGATAAATGAATTCCTTGCCGGTCGACTTCTCGATGGCACCCCACACTTTGCCACCCACTTGAGGGAGGATGTACACTTCGATATAGTCGTTTTCCAGTTTCACCACTTTCCATTTCTGTTTCTGACCGGTGACGCTATAGCCATCGAAGGAGTGATAAGGATAGATGCGATTGCTTCGCTCCGCCAGGATCGGCACGGGGCTGGGTTCGCCGAAAGGGTAGGTGAGGAACTCTCTTTCGGATTCGGTGACCACAGCTTTTTGTGCCGTCACCAGCATCGGGAAAGCGAAAAGAAGGAAAAGGAAAATGCGAATGCTCATAAGTTAAAAGTGCAGGGCTAGGTTGAATGTTAAATAATGGGATGCCGGTAAAAGCATTTTCCGCCAAGGAAATAAAGACGCAAACCTTCTCCTGTGCCGGTGAAAGCCGTAAATTCATAGGGCTGGAGGGGCAGAAATGGGCGTTTTTCTTTCATAAGTTGAAAATAACCTTTAACAAGCCTTAAATGAAATAAATCACACTTCAAAAGGTTTAATGTTATCGAATAGTAAATAAAGGAAAGTTTTGAAGTATAAAAAAGCAATAAAACGAAAGTATAATTTATTTTTATTGCTACTTTTGTTCTGTCACGACTAAAAAAGACAAGGACATATGAAATATTTGGGGATAGAGGCATCTGACCTCATCAAATCAGGGGGGATACACACGGCTAAAGAGATCTGCCAGCAGCCGGAGCTGTGGAAAAAAACATTTGAAGAGATTAAGCGTCAGGAAGCTGCCATCGCGAAGTTCATGGACGAGGCGTTGGCCAATACCAAGCGTATCATTTTAGCCGGCGCCGGCACCAGCGCGTTTATCGGCCTTTCATTGCGCGGTGTCTTTCAACGCAACTCCGGCATCGCCACGGATTGTATCGCCACGACCGACATCGTTTCGCATCCAAAAGATTATCTCACGCCCGAGATCCCGACGTTGCTCATTTCGTTTGCACGTTCGGGAAACAGCCCCGAAAGCGTGGCGGCCATCGCGTTGGCCGACGAGATCTGTAACACTTGCTACCACCTCATCATCACTTGCAACGCCGAAGGCAAACTGGCGCACTACTCATCCAAATCCCGCCACTACATCTTTAACCTTCCACCCGAATCCAACGATCAAAGCCTGGCCATGACCAGCAGCTATTCCACCATGTTGCTGGTGGGGTTGCTCATCGCGAAGCTGAAAGATCTGAAAACGGCAGAGCGCAGTGTGGACACCGTTATCAAATACGGCCGCAAACTGATCGAGCTTTATGCCGGTGACTTCCGGGAGATCGCCAAAAAGGATTTTCACCGCGCCGTGTTTCTCGGTTCGGGCCCCTTCTTCGGAACAGCAACCGAATCGCACCTGAAGCTACAGGAATTCACCGACGGCAAAGTGATCTGCAAGAACGATTCTTACCTGGGCTTCCGTCACGGACCAAAAGCCGTGGTGGACGAAAACACGTTGGTGGTATACTTACTGACGAACAACGCGTATGCCTATCACTACGAAAGAGATCTCATCCTGGCGATGAAGAAAGGAACACCGCCGTTGCTGGAGATCGGTATTTCGGAGTCGGAGATCAAAGACATCAAGTTGCAGCATGCGTTTCAGCTTTCGGAAAACGGCAAGTCGGTAGAGGAGGAGTTCCTGGCGGTGTGCTACATCATACCGGCGCAATTGCTGGGCTTCTTCAAGTCGTTGGCCTCGGGTCTGATGCCCGATGCACCGTCGGCCACCGGCGCCATTACGCGCGTGGTGGAAGGGGTGAACATCTATTCACTCACATAAAAGCCCTTTGGAAAATGCAACGGTCTTTCTATACTGGCTTTTAATTCCCGAAAAGAACTATGGAGAAACATTTCGATGTACTGGTGGTGGGCGAACTGAATGTGGACCTGATCCTGAACACCATCGACAAATTCCCCGAGATCGGCAAAGAAGTGCTGGCGCATCAGATGACACTCACGCTGGGCAGCAGCTCGGCGATCTTTGCCAGCAACCTCAGCACACTGGGAACGACCGTGACCTATGCGGGCAAGATCGGCCGCGATAACTTTGGCGATCACATTATTTCCAGCCTGCAGGCAAAGGGCGTAGACACCGGCAATATCATTCTCACCCCACAACACAACACCGGTGCCACCATCGTGTTGAATTTTTCCGAAGACCGCGCAATGGTGACCTACCCGGGGGCGATGAGCCACCTCACGCTGGAGGATATCTCCACGGAAAAGCTTCTCCAGGCGCGACACCTGCATTTAAGCTCCATCTTTCTTCAGCAAGGCATCCGCAAAGATATCGTCGCCCTCTTCCGCCAAGCCAAGGCCCTGGGCCTCACCACCTCGATCGACCCGCAATGGGACCCTTCCGAAACGTGGGACCTCGATCTGAAAGCCTTGCTTCCACACGTTGACATTTTCATGCCCAACACCGCCGAATTGAAAGCCCTCACAGGCATAGCCGATCTGCAAGAAGCGTTGGCTTACATTCGCGAATTCGGCAATGCGTTCGTGGTAAAAAACGGCAGCGAGGGCGCCTACCTCTGGGAGGGTCAATCACTGTATCATCAACGCGCCTTCCGCAACACGTCCGTGGTAGACAGCATTGGCGCGGGCGACAGCTTTGATGCGGGCTTCATCCATAAATTTCTGCAACAACGATCGTGGCAGGAATGCCTGGAGTTCGGTGCGCTCACGGGAGCCATCAACACCACACGTCATGGAGGGACAGGTGCGTTTGAAAATCTGAACCTGGTCAAGACCATCGCACAATCTACTTTTAACTATACTTTTTAAAATGCGGCTACAAGACAAACTGAAAGCACTGGGACAAAACGGCAAGGCGTTGCTGGCTACAAATTTCTATAATTTTGAGACGCTTTCCGGCGTGCTGCAGGCGGCAAAGGCAACGAACAAGTCCATCATCCTTCAATTGTCGGAAAGCTCCATTCAATATCTTGGGTTGCGCGTAGCCGCCGGGTTGGCGCGTACGGCTTTGGAAGAATATGGAGTGGAAGGGTGGCTTCACCTGGATCATGGGAGCTCGCCAGAAATGGCCCACCGCTGTCTGGATGCCGGGTTCGATTCGGTCATGATCGATGCCAGCGAAAAGCCTTTTGAAGAAAATGTAAAGATCACGTCATCCGTCGTAAAACTGGCGGAAAAATATAACGCCAACGTGGAAGCGGAGTTGGGATACGTGGCGAAGCTGGGACAGGTGCAGAAGGTAAGCCAATATACACAACCGGAAGAGGCGAAGCGATTTATCGATGAAACGGGCGCGCATGCCCTGGCGATCGCGATTGGTTCGGCACACGGCTTTTACAAAGAGACGCCGCAATTGCAACTGGAATTGTTGTCCGCCATTCACGCCGCCACACCGGCAGCATTGGTGTTGCACGGGTCGTCGGGCATTCCGGAAGGGCAGATCCGCGAAGCCGTAAAGCGGGGCATCACCAAGGTGAACCTGGCTACGGAGACAAAGAATATTTTTATGAAAACGCTGCAGCAGGTACTGGAAGGCAATGATGAAATAGATTTGCGCAAGATCTTTCCGCAAGCCACGCAGTCGGTGGTGAAGCTGATCAGCGAGAAATTGGAAGTGGTTTCCCCTAACTAAAATTATACCATGACAATTGTAAAACGATTTGGCGTCTGGCTGCTTTTTATAGCGATGGCGGCCCAGGCGCAAAACCCTGATGAACTGCTGCTAAAAAATTATCGACCGAAGTCCATTTATAAAATTCCGGTCACCAAGATCGAGAAGGCAAAGTTTCCGGTCATCGACATGCACTCGCATCCTTACGGCAAAACCAAAGCCGATATTCAGGAATGGGTCAAGACGATGGACAAATTTGGGATTGAAAAAACGCTCATTCTCTCGTATGCCACCGGCGCCCGTTTTGACTCCCTCTACCAGGTGTATTCTGCCTTTGGCAATCGCTTCGAAGTGTGGTGCGGGTTCGATCACACAGGCTACCTGGAACCGGGTTGGTCGGAGCGCGCTGTTAAAGAACTCGAGCGGTGTGCGCGCTTGGGGGCCAAGGGCGTAGGGGAGTTGGGGGACAAAGGGCTGGGTGAATTCTACTCGTCTCCGACCAAGGGATGGGGTATGCACATCGATGACCCGCGCATGAAACCCCTTTGGAAAAAATGTGCCGAGCTGAAGTTGCCCGTGAACGTTCACGTGGCGGAACCCATGTGGATGTACGAACCGATGGACTCCACCAACGATGGTCTGATGAATGCGTATGAATGGAAAGTGGACCAGACAAAGCCGGGCATCCTAAGCCATGCGCAACTGATCAAAACCCTGGAGAACGCCGTGCGCGACAACCCCGGCACGACATTCATCGCGTGCCACTATGCGAACTGCGAGTATGATCTCAGTATTCTCGGTAATCTTTTCGACAAATATCCGAACTTGTATGCCGACCTCGCAGCCCGCTATGCAGAAACGGCCACGATACCGCGGTATATGAAAGCCTTCTTTGAAAAATACCAGGACCGCATCGTCTATGGCACAGACATGGGGGCGAGCCCGGACATGTATGCGTTTACGTTTCGCATCCTGGAGTCCAACGACGAGCATTTTTATGCGAATGGCCAGACCGGCTACCATTGGGCCCTGAGCGGGTTTGGGTTGAGCGACGCGATTTTGAAGAAAGTGTACAAAACAAATGCGATGAAAATTTTAAAGCGATAATGGTGTCGATGGTTTAAAGAAGGAAAGAACGATGGAGCGGAACAACTTGAAAAGGATCATCTTCCCCCGTGGCTTTGCCGTGGCCATTGATGATTTGGGATGGAATGAAGGCAGCAACCTTTCGCGCTGCATCCCTTCCGGTCCTCATCGTGCCGGCGTGAAACGCTTATTCGATTTGAACGATTATACCTACGTCGTGGAAGTGGGCAAAGCAGTTGGCGCCCGCATTCAAAGCCTTTTCATCCTGAGTGAAATGGATCGCGAAAACGTTTTGGCTAAATATCCCACCACCACCTACCAGCGCGAGAAATGGAATAACAAAAGCCGGGTGAGCGACAAGGAATTTGCGATCATGGCCTATGTGAAAGAACAGGCCGCCTTCATGGAGTTTGGCCTCCACGGCACCGGTCATGAATATTGGGCTGGGGATGGCATTCAACGCCGGGCGGAGTGGTATAACCTGATCGACCGCAAGCCCTGGCCGGAGCACGACCTCCGGACACACATCCAGGGCTTCACCGAGATCATGGCCCAGTACAACATCACGCCCCAATACGGCCAGTCCTTCCCCGAGAGCTTCGTGCCCTGCGCCTACAGCTATTACTGGAATCCCAAAGGCGAATATAGCCTGGGAAAATTGCTGACCGAAGCCGGCGTCAAGTATGCCAACACCGACTTTGCACAGATCCCCGAACTCTCGCCTCCATCCGAAACCAACGGCGGCGGTTTCGACCACGGCACACATGTGATCAATCGCATGAACTACGGCAACCTTTGGTACGAGCTGCAATCGCTTCCCAAAGTACTCGTCGAAATGCAAAGCACCGACATGGTAGAAAGCCACTGGGTGAACTGGTTGGCACAAGACGATTTTATTCAAGCCGATGTGACAACGCAGTGGATCAACTATTACAAAAGATTCCAGAGGCAGGAAGACCGCTACATCGCCAAGAACACCGAGCAGTTGCACTCGCAATGGCTCTATCGCCGGTATACGCAAGTAACGGAAACGCATGAAGGCTCCGTGGCAATCGACAACAGTGAGATGCCAAAAGAAGCCTATGCCCGGGACATACTGGGAAACATGGTGCTGAAAATCCAGTTGAAAAAAGGAGAACATGTGTCATCGGCGACACTCAACGGTGAGATCATCCCGGCATACTATGAAGAGGAGGGGTTTGCCTTTTTATATCTCCCGCAGCTGGCACCACAAAAGTACGAACTGACCTATGCGCTCGGCGCACAATCCATGCCGGTACATATTTTTCACGACGGCACATACAACCTGTACGCCATACGCCCGAAAGGGAGCGGGCTGCGCATCGACTTGAAAATGTATGGTGAACAAACCGTGAAAATCAGATGCCCTAGACCCGAGACCGTCGCCGTGCTGGGAAGAGGTCTGGAGATGAAAAGTTTCGTGCACGACGGTGCGTATCTGCACGTCACCGTGCGCGCGTTGGACATGCAGGGTTCGCGGGGTGATATGAAAATTCAGTACGCAACAAACGTATTTTAAATCTTTTGCGGGGTTTTACTGACCCCAGTCTTCGAGCCGTAAAACCTATCGCTATGCCAAGAGATCGTTCGTTTTCGATGCCTGCCTTCGTTTTTTTTATCCTGGTGATCGCCACGGCGTGCAGGAACAACCGCGAGGCGCACACAACATGGTCGGTCTATCGTGGCGATGTGGGCAGCACGGGCTATTCGACGCTGGATGAGATCACACCGGAAAATGTGGATCAATTGGAAGTGGCCTGGACCTATCATACCGGGGATGCACGGGAAGAGAACCGGTCGGCTATTCAATGCAATCCCATTATTGTGAATGGCAAGATGTATGTCACCTCGCCGCAGCTGAAACTCATTGCGCTTGACCCCGGCACGGGAAAGGAACTGTGGAAATTCGATCCCTTCATGAACAGCGAGGCAACGGGCGTCAACCGTGGCGTGACCTATTGGGAGAAGGGAACGGACAAACGGATATTTTTTTCAGCGGGCCCCCATCTCTATGCGCTCAACGCCGACAATGGCGGACTGATCCCGACCTTTGGCGTCGCCGGCCGTATCGATCTGCGCGATGGTTTAGGTAGAGACCCCGGCACACTGGCGGTGTGGGCAACATCCCCCGGCATCATCTTTGGCGACTTGCTCATCCAAGGCACGGCGCTTGGCGAAGGCTATGATGCGGCCCCGGGCTTTGTACGCGCTTATGATGCGGCCACCGGCAAGATTGCCTGGACCTTTCACACCATTCCCCAACCTGGAGAATACGGCTACGAGACGTGGGATAAGGATGCCTACACGCAAGTGGGGGGCACCAACAGTTGGGCTGGGATGAGCTTGGATGAAAAGCGCGGTCTTGTATTTGTTCCCACCGGATCGCCCGCATTCGATTTTTATGGGGGCAACCGGAAAGGAGAGAACCTCTTCGGCAATTGCCTCATCGCCCTGGACGCCAAAACCGGGACACGCAAATGGCACCACCAACTGGTGCACCACGATCTGTGGGACTACGACCTTCCCGCGCCGCCAACCCTGGTGACGCTACACAAGGATGGAAAGGACATCGATGCCGTGGCCCAGGTCACCAAGATGGGCATGGTCTTTTTGTTTGAACGGGAAAGCGGCGAGCCTGTATATCCCATCGAAGAAAGACCCGTACCCAAGTCGGACCTGATGGCGGAAGAGACCTGGCCCACCCAGCCCTTCCCTGTAAAACCATTGCCCTTTGTGCGGCACACGTATACCGAAAACGACATCACCGATATTTCGCCGGCTTCCCACGACTTTGTGAAAGCAAAGATCACCGGTGCGCGTATGGGAAGCATTTATACGCCACCCAGTACCGACGGCGTGGTGCAGTTTCCCGGCACGCGGGGTGGAGCAGAATGGGGCGGCGCTTCGTTCGATCCGGAGACCGGTGTCTTATATGTGAACGCCAATGAAATCCCGCTGCTCATCAAAATGAAAGCGATGGAGATGTCGGGCGGACAGTTGCTGGCCTCGGCGGGTGAAAAAGTGTATACGTTGAACAACTGCACGATGTGTCATGGAGCGGACCGCGCGGGCACCGGTGTTTTTCCATCGCTGCAAAATCTGGCTAAACGAAAAACAGAAGACGAAATACGCAGCCTTTTGAAAACCGGACGGGGGCAAATGCCCACTTTCCCGAATATCTCGGCGACGGATAAAGATGCGCTCATCGCGTTTTTGTTTGATAAAAAAGATGCCGCGCCCAAACCTGCAAACACACCATCCCAATCCACCACGTACCGCTATGTGCACGACGGCTGGAACGCGCTCACCGATCAAGAAGGCTACCCCGGCGTGAAACCGCCGTGGGGCACGCTCAACGCCATCGACCTGAACACGGGCGATCGTCTCTGGCAGGTTCCCTTAGGCGAATACCCCGAGCTGATAAAAAAAGGGATCCCGCCAACCGGAACGCAAAACCTGGGCGGCACGATGGTCACCGCCAGCGGACTTGTATTTGTCGGCGCTACGCGGGATGAAAAATTCAGGGCGTTCAACAAAAAAACGGGGAAGATGGTGTGGGAATATAAATTGCCTGCGGGAGGCTATGCGACCCCGGCTACGTACAGCATCAACGGCAAACAATACATCGTCATTGCGGCAGGCGGTGGGGGCAAAGTGGGTTCGCCTTCCGGCGATGCCTATGTGGCCTTTGCGTTGAAGAAATAAAAATCCGGAATACAACCCGAAGGATCTTCACGACAGCAGGCAACCCGAAAAATATTTTTTCTTTGAATGAGAAATTTCCGCGTTGCGCCTCTTCAAAGAAGACCAGATCAAAACAGACAGCATGACCTCAGAGATAACAGCAGCGGAACTTTATACATGGTGCCGCATTCCGTGCGACCAATTGGAAACGCACCCCTTGCGCAAAGTTCCTTTCCGGCTCGTGAACGACTCTCAACACATGGGCATCGTCATGGCGCGCGAACTTGCCGACGAGATCCAAAAGAACAACGTAAATAACCAACCTACACGCGCGATCATTCCGTGTGGTCCCGCATGCTGGTATGCACCGTTCACCACGTTGATAAATGAAGCGAAAATTTCATTGAAGAACTTCGTGGTCTTCCACATGGACGAATGCCTTGACTGGCAGGGCCGCGAATTGCCAAAGAAACATCCCTATAATTTCAGGGGGTTCATGGAGAAACATTTTTACGATCCCGTCCACCCGTCCCTGGCCGTTCCCTTGGAGAACCGGCATTGGCTCAACGCCTACAACATTCCGGAGGTGAAGGAAAAGATCGAACAAGCCCCCATCGACATCACCTATGGCGGGTGGGGACAAGACGGGCACATAGCCTACAACCAGGCGCGCCGCCATCCGTTCCACAAGATCTCCATCGACGACCTGCGGCACTCGACCATCCGCGTCCAGGAAAATAATATGGACACGATCATTGCGTTGGCCCAGCGCACGTTTGGCGCAGCCTACCAATTTGTTCCGCCGATGTCGGTGACGTTGGGGGTGAAGGAATGTCTTTCGGCGAAAAAAGTCCGGTTGTATAGCGACACGGGCAAGTGGAAACAGACGGCGCTCCGGGTGGCCTTGTTTGGTCCTTTAACGCCGGAGTATCCCATCACGCTTTGCCAGGAACATCCCGATGTGCTGATCACCGCCACGATAAAAACCGCGACGCATCCTATTAGTGAAAACCCCGACTGGGATCTGGGCTTGTCTTCTTTATGAAGCCGTTGACATTCCATACCCATCAACTGAAATACACCGGCCTGATCGGCACGGGAGGGATTGGTTCTGGGAAATTTTTTCAACTGAACGGTGCGCATACATTGGGACGCGAAGAAAGCCGCAGCGGCCACTTTCTCGATATCCAGGATTACTGTAAACAACACATTATTTTACATTACATAAAAGTGTTGCTGGGCGACCGGTTCAACGTGATCCCTATTGGCAAAGTGGGAGAGGACGATACGGGCCACAGGCTTTATCACGAAATGAAGACCACCGGTTTCGCGATGGACCACGTTCAAAAAAGAGCCGATGCTTCCACGCTCTTTTCGTTTTGCTTCTATTATCCCGATGGCAGTGGCGGCAACCTGACCACCGACAATTCTGCCAGTGCACAAGTTTCCATAACCGACATCACCCAAGCAATGCCGGAAATCAAAGCCCTTGGAAAAAAGGGATTGGCGATGGCCGCGCCGGAAGTACCCTTAGCAGCCAGACAAGCGCTGTTAACGCTCGCCCGGGAACTCGGTTTGTTTTGCGCAGCATCGTTTACTTCCGAAGAACTAAAGCAAATGGACACTTCGATATTTGCTGGCATCGACCTGCTGGCTATCAATATGGATGAGGCCCGTACGCTGGAGGGAAAGGGAGAGACGACGCGTGACGTGGAAGTAGTGGAACACGTCATCGCCAAGCTTCGGCGTCATCATGATCGTATGCTGATCTCCATTACCGGCGGTCGGTCGGGAAGCTGGTGCTGGGATGGCGCGCAGTTGTCCCACGTACCCTGTCTTCCCGTTGAAGCGAAAAGTACGGCAGGGGCGGGCGATGCATTTTTTTCGGGATTGCTTTGTGGACTTGCGCTGAACTTGCCGTTGCCGGAAGCCCAGGGCCTGGCGACATTGCTTGCCGGAATGAGCGTAACTTCGCCGCATACGATTCACAAGGGCATCGACCGGATCTCGCTAAAAACATTCGCCGAAGAAACCGGCTTCACCCTCACAACGTCTATCCAAAACCTATTAAACGACTGAACTATGGGAGTCATCCTACGCATCATCCAACAATTCGACCCTGCCTACGAAAGAGAATTCATGGCCCTTGAAAAACAATTCGACGCGTTGGAGAAGCGACGCCCCGACTACCCGAAAGGAAAACGCATGCAGCCCATCTCCGGTGGCGAGCCGGCGCACACGCTGATCTGGCAATACGAATTTCCAGACATGGAAACAGCCTATAAGACCCTGAACTTTTTCGGCGGCGACGATGGCCACGAAGATCTTTTCCGGCAGCAGGTGGCGTTTATCCGGCTTGTAAAAATCGAATTCTACAAATCGCTGGACTTCTAGACGCTAACCATCACGGTTTGTAAAAGGGGAAGAGTGGTTTATCTTTAACGTTTGGAGATAAACCCCTTTCGCATGCGCAAGACCGCTCTGTTTTTCCTGCTTTTAGCGACCAGCTCATTCCTATTTGCCCAGCCCAGACCTAAGAAGACTTCAGGCAACCCGTTGTTTCCCGGCTGGTATGCCGACCCGGAAGGCGTTATCTTCGGCAACACCTACTGGATCTATCCCACCTACTCCGACGTGTTCGACCGCCAGGTGTTCTTCGATGCGTTCTCATCGCCCGACCTGGTTCATTGGACCAAACACGAGCATATTCTCGACACCGCCCGGGTGAAGTGGGCGCGTCGTGCCCTGTGGGCACCGGCCGCCGTGGAGAAAGACGGGAAATATTATTTGTTCTTCGGTGCCAACGATATTCAGAGCGACGCTGAAAACGGTGGGATTGGGGTGGCCGTTGCCGATCAGCCGCAAGGCCCTTTTCAGGATCTGCTGGGCAAACCCCTCATCGGGAAATTTCAAAACGGTGCGCAACCCATCGACCAGTTTGTTTTCAGAGACAAAGATGGCACCTACTATATTATCTATGGTGGCTGGCGCCATTGCAACATGGCCAAACTGAATGACACCTTCACTGCCATTGTTCCCTTTGAAGACGGAACAAGTTTCAAGGAAATTACTCCGCAGGGGTATGTCGAAGGCCCGGTGATGTTCATGAAAGATAACCGGTATTATTTCATGTGGTCGGAGGGAGACTGGGGCGGCCCCGACTACTCCGTGGCCTACGCCATGGCCGACTCGCCCTTCGGACCTTTTAAACGGATCGGCAAGATCCTGCAGCAGGATGCGTCGGTGGCACGCGGCGCGGGTCATCATTCCATCATGCATGTGCCTGGCGCGAAGGACTGGTATATCATTTATCACCGGCGGCCGCTCAGCGAGAAAGACGCTAATCATCGCGAGACCTGCATCGAAGTCCTGCAGTTTGATCCGAATGGACTGATCAAGCCCGTGCGGTTAACCGTTGCGGGAGTGAAGCCCCAAATCATAAAATAGCAGTGGACGTAGTGTCGCCGAACAAAGGCGATCTCAGAAAAGCGCGAGTTGGCTTGCCGTATCCGGTTGTGCCTTCTTCTCTGTCAATTGTATGGGCTTTGTGATCCGGAACACCGGCGTTTCCTCATAGCGCGTGGCAATAACGATCTTGGTGTTGCGGGCATTGCGCCGGAACAAATCTTCCACGATCTGCGGGTGATTGTTGTGCTTCGATAAATGCGACAACAACAGGTGGCTCATGTATTCCGGACGATGGTGCGTGAACAGGCGCAGCGCCTGGGCGTTGGAGAGGTGTCCGCGTTCGCCGCGAATGCGATTCTTCAAGTGGATAGGGTAGCGGCCGTTGTCCAGCATCTCGTCGTCATAGTTGGTTTCCAGGAAGGCGGCGTGGCATTGCTGGAAATGGTAGATCACATGCTTGCACGGCGTGCCGATGTCCGTGAATACGCCCACCTTCACTTGTCCGTCCGTTACCGTAAAGCTGTGGGGGTCGCAGGCGTCGTGCAGTTTGGGAAAGGCGGTGACCGACAAGGTGCCGATGGCCATGGGGCTGTAGGCGGCAAAGGGCTGGATCAGGTGCTCGGCCATCTTCAGTTTGCCTTCGTGTAGCGTAGGCGTGGTAATGTAGGCCGGGATGTTGAATTTCTTGACCAGTTGTGTGAGCCCATGAACGTGGTCGGCGTGTTCGTGGGTGACGAAGATGGCGCGTACTTTCCGCATGTTCAGGCCGAGGCGTTTCATGCGCTTCTCTGTTTCGCGGCACGAAATGCCGGCATCCACCAACACCGCATCGCTATCGTTCCCGATGTAGTAGCAATTGCCGTTGCTTCCCGAATTTAAAGATGAAATGTACAGGGCCATAAGACGCGACAAGTTAGCAATAGCACCACACTCTATTTTCAACTTCCATGATAAAAATTTCCGACAGACGAAGCCGCTCGTCGTGCGAGCTTGTCGGTGGGCTCTGGACCAAAACGATCCTCCCTGAGATTAAACGGGGATAGAAAATCAACGTTTTAAAAATTAGTAAGTCATTTTAAATCAGATAGTTATGCGTGGATATAAAAAATATTTAATCATTTGATTAAAATATTTGACTAAATCCGAAACCAGGCTTTACCTTTGTCGTACAATTGCATCAGACATGGCCAAAAAGAAACCAGTAGAAGCCGACGTTTCCACGGAAGAAAAGATTAAGGAAGCCGCCCGTAAGGTGTTCACCCAAAAGGGATTTGCGGCCACGCGCACGCGCGACATTGCCGAAGAAGCCGGCCTCAATCTGGCGTTGCTGAACTATTACTTCAGGAGCAAACAGGCGTTGTTCGATATCGTGATGATGGAAAAGTTGCAATTACTGTTTGGCAATATCTTCCCGGTATTGAACGAGGAGGTCACGACGCTGGAAAGGAAGGTGGAGCAGGTGGTGCATGCCTATGTGGACATGCTCAGCGCCAACCCAGACCTGCCGCTTTTTGTGCTGAGTGAAATTCGGGCCGATCCCGAGCGGTTTGGCCAGCGCATCCAAGCGGGCAAAATTTTGCGCGATTCGTATTTTATCAAACAATTGCGGGAGCGACGTCCCGACCTGCACCCCCTCCAGTTTGTGATGAGCCTCATGGGCATGACCCTCTTCCCGTTTATCGGGCGGCCGGTACTGCAGGCCATCGGCTCGCTGAGCGCGAAAGAATACCAAGCCCTGATGGAGGAACGGAAGACGCTGATCCCCAAATGGGTGGCGGCCATGCTGAAAGTGAAGTAGTTTTTTTTGACCCGGAATTAATCAAATGATTAAAACAAAAAAATAATATGACGACGATCTCCACCTTGCGATCCCTGGTCATGGTTGCGCTGCTGCTGGCCTCGCTGGCCGGCCACGCCCAGTCGCTCACCCTCGACGAATGTTATGCGATGGCCGAGCAAAACTATCCGCTCATCCAGCAGCGCGAACTGATTGTGAAGAGCAAGGAGTACTCCCTCAACAATGCCCAGAAAGGTTACCTGCCGCAATTGGCGATCAATGGCCAGGCGACGTATCAATCCGATGTGACGCGGGTTCCTATCGATGCGCCAGGGTTCCGTGCGCCCCTCATCAGCAAAGATCAATACAAGATCTACGGCGAGGCCACCCAGACGTTATTTGATGGCGGCGTCATCCGCGAGCAACAAGCCAACCTGGAAGTGAATGCAAAAATAGATGAACAAAAATTGGAGGTGGAGCTCTATAAATTGAAGGATCGCGTGAACCAACTGTTTTTTGGAGCCTTGATGATCGGTGAGCAATTGAAACAAAACGACCTGCTCATCCAAGACCTGCAGAATGGCATCGCCAAAACCGATGCGGCAGTGGCCAATGGTACAGCACTCAAAAGCAGCCTCAACGTTTTGAAGGCGGAGTTGCTCAAGGCCAGGCAGCGCGCCGTGGAGCTGAATGCCACCCGCGTAGCCTACACCGACATGCTGGGACTGTTCATCAACCGCCCGTTGGGCGACAGCGCAACGCTGGTGAAGCCAGCGGCTCCCGTGGTGGAACAAGAGATCCGCCGTCCCGAAATGCAGTTGTACGCCTACCAGGATCAGAGCACGGAAGTGCAGTACAAAATGCTGTCGGCGCGCAACCGTCCCAAGATAAGTCTCTTCTTGCAAACCGGTTTTGGCCGTCCCGCCCTGAACATGCTGGACAACACTTTGAAAGGCTATTACCTCGGAGGCATTCGCCTGAATTGGTCGCTCGCCGGGCTGTATACCAGCAAGGGCGACCGGGCCCTCATCGACCTCAACAAAAGGAACATCGACGTACAACGGCGCACCTTTCTGTTCAATACGAACATGACCTTGCAACAACAAAACCGCGAAGCCGCCAAGTATCAACAACTGCTGGCGTCGGACGACGAGATCATCGCGCTGCGCGTGAGCGTGAAGAACGCCGCTTCGGCCCAATTGGAGAACGGCGTGATCGACACCAACGACTACCTGCGTGAAGTGAACGCCCAAGACCAGGCGCAACAGGGCAAGATCCTTCATGAGATCCAATTTCTCCTGGCCCAATACAATCAGAAAACCACTACCGGTAATTAACCTTTATAACATTTCCATATGAAACGAATCGCATACCTCGCCGCCCTTTTGATCACGGCCTGCACAGGACACAAAAACGACTTCGACGCCTCCGGCACCTTTGAAGCGGTGGAAACCATCGTCTCCGCCGAAGCGACGGGCACCCTCAAGATGTTCAACGTCGAGGAAGGCCAGGACCTGAAGGCCGGGGAGATCGTGGGTGTCATCGACAGCGTACAACTGTATTTGAAGAAAAAACAAATGCAAGCCCAGATCGGCGCTGTGCTGAGCCGGAAGCCCAACGTGGCCAAGCAACTGGCCGCCCTGCAAGAGCAGTTGAAGCAAGCCGAGCGCGAACAACAACGCCTCACGCGCCTGGTGAAGGCCGACGCGGCCACGCAAAAACAATTGGATGACGCCACCACACAGGTGGACGTGGTAAAGAAACAGATCGAAGCGCAACAATCATCGTTGGGCATCACCACGTCGAGCCTGACCGAAGAGGCATCGCCTATCTTTGTGCAGGTTGCCCAACTGGAAGATCAACTGGCCAAATGCAAGATCGTGAACCCCGTCAACGGCACGGTGCTGACAAAATATGCGGAAGCCAATGAAATGGCCGTCGCGGCAAAACCGCTGTATAAGATTGCAGATTTGTCGACCATCATCCTGCGCGCCTACATCACGGGCGACCAGTTCGCGCAAGTGAAACTCCATCAAAACGTGAAGGTGCAGGTCGACGATGGCAAGGGAAATTACAAAGGATACGCCGGCACCATCGAATGGATCAGCGATAAGGCGGAGTTCACCCCCAAGACCATCCAAACCAAAGACGAACGTGCCAACCTGGTGTATGCCGTGAAGATCAACGTGAAGAATGACGGCTTTTTGAAGATCGGCATGTACGGTGAAATAAAATGGTGATGTCCATGGAAGCCGTCATCGTCAATGCGCTCTCGAAAACCTATGGACAGGAAGCCCCGCGCGCGGTGGACAACGTGTCGTTCACGGTGAGCAAGGGCGAGCTGTTCGGACTGATCGGTCCCGATGGTGCCGGCAAGACCAGCATCTTTCGCATGCTCACCACCGTGCTGCTCCCCGACGGCGGGTCGGCTTCGGTGGATGGCCTGGACATTGTCAAAGACTACAAAGAGATCCGTAACCGGGTAGGGTATATGCCGGGAAAATTTTCCCTCTATCCCGACCTCAGCATCGAAGAGAACCTTGATTTTTTTGCCACCGTGTTCAACACCACGGTAAAAGAAAATTATGATCTCATCAAAGACATCTACGTTCAGATCGAGCCTTTTAAAAAGCGGAGGGCTGGGAAATTGTCGGGTGGTATGAAGCAAAAACTGGCGTTGTGCTGTGCCTTGATCCACAAGCCTTCCGTGTTGTTCCTGGACGAGCCCACCACGGGCGTGGACCCGGTTTCGCGCAAGGAATTTTGGGAGATGCTGAGGCGACTAAAAGAACAGGATATCACCATCGTCGTGTCGACACCCTACATGGATGAAGCGACGCTGTGCGATCGTATCGCCCTCATTCAAAATGGAAAGATATTGGGCATCAACACGCCGGCCAACATTGTGGCTTCCTATCCCGACACGCTCTACGCCCTGCGCGCGGAACCGATGTATGCGCTGTTGCAGGCCGTCGAACGCTATGCGCACACGCTCGACAGCTATGCCTTCGGAGAATATATGCACGCGTCTTTCACAGGCGACGTGCGGGAGGAAGACGTGAAAACCTACCTCCGCCAACAAGGCATCGCGGACGTGGAAATGAAAAAGACAACGCCCACCATTGAAGACTGTTTTATCAATAAACTGAAAAACTGATATGGCCGAAACCGTCATAAAAACCGATAAGCTCACGAAGCGTTTTGGTGATTTTATTGCCACCAACAGCATCACGTTCGAGGTGCACAAGGGGGAGATCTTCGGTTTCCTCGGGGCCAACGGTGCGGGAAAGACCACCGCCATGCGCATGTTGTGCGGCCTCTCTAAACCCTCGTCGGGGAGTGCACAGGTGGCGGGGTTTGATGTATATAAACAGACCGAACAGATCAAGCGCAACATCGGCTACATGAGCCAGAAGTTTTCGCTTTATGAGGATCTCACCGTGTTGGAGAACATCCGTTTCTTCGGCGGCATTTACGGGTTGAGCAACGCCGACATCAAAACCAAAAGCGAAACACTCCTGGCACAACTGGGCATGGAAGACGAAGCCAGGAAATTGGTTGGCTCTTTACCGCTGGGATGGAAGCAAAAGCTCTCTTTCTCCGTGGCCGTGCTGCACCGACCCAAGATCGTTTTCCTGGACGAGCCGACGGGCGGCGTAGACCCCGTGACCCGCCGGCAATTCTGGAACCTCATCTACGCCGCCGCACAAGACGGCATCACCATTTTTGTGACGACGCACTACATGGACGAAGCCGAATACTGCAACCGTATTTCCATCATGGTCGATGGAAAAATTGAAGCCCTCGACACCCCGCGTGCCCTGAAGCAACGCTTCAACACCACCACGATGGACGACGTGTTCTACCAACTGGCCCGTGGCGCCAAACGAAACGAATAACCCCGACACCCGTGAAACAATTTTTAACCTTTGTCCGGAAAGAATTTGCACACGTGCTGCGCGACCGGAAAACGCTGCTGATCCTTTTCGGCATGCCCGTGGTACAGATCCTCATCTTTGGCTTCGCACTGACCAGCGAAGTGAAGAACTCGCGCGTGCTCATCGTGGATAACGCCAACGACGTGGCATCCCGACAACTGCTGACCAAGATCGAAGCGAGCCAGTATTTCGAAGTGGATCGCTCGGTCATGAGCCCCCTGCAAATGGAGGCCGCCTTCCGCGAAGGGGAAATCAAGATGGCCATCGTGTTCCCCGCCAACTTCAACGAAGACCTGCTGCATCAAAACCAGGCCCACGTGCAAATCGTGACCGACGCATCCGATCCCAACACGGCCACGTCACTTACCAATTATGTATCGTCCATTATCCAGGATTACCAGGCCAGCCTCAACCAAACGCTGTCCGTTCCGTTGCGTATCCTTCCGGAAACGCGTTTCATTTACAATCCTCAACTCAAGGGCGTCTACAACTACGTGCCGGGCGTGATGGCGTTGGTGTTGATGCTCGTCTGCGTGATGATGACGGCCGTGTCCATCGTCCGCGAAAAGGAGACGGGCACGATGGAAGTGCTCTTGGTGTCGCCGTTCAAGCCGGTATTGGTTATTCTTTCCAAAGCGGTGCCTTACCTCATCCTCTCCCTGGTGAACGTGGGGACTATTTTGTTGATGAGCATTTTTGTGTTGGACTTGCCCGTGGCGGGAAATCTATTGCTGCTGCTGGCAGAGAGCACGCTGTTCATCATCACGTGTCTGACACTGGGCATTTTTATCAGCATCAAAACGAATTCACAACAAGTGGCCATGCTTATCTCGCTCATGGGCATGTTGCTGCCCACGATGCTCTTCAGCGGGTTTATGTTTCCGATCGAGAACATGCCCTGGCCCTTGCAGATCATTTCCAACATCGTGCCCTCGAAATGGTATTACCTGATCGTGAAAGCCGTGATGATCAAAGGCCTGGGCTTTAGCGCCATCTGGAAGGAGACGCTGATCCTCGCCGGCATGACGCTGTTCCTGTTTGTTGTCAGCCTCAAGAACTTTAAAATACGCCTCGCATGAGAACGATCTTTTTCCTGCTGCAGAAAGAATTCAAACAGATCTTCCGGAACCGGGCCATCCTGGTCATGATCTCGGTCATGCCCGTCGTGCAACTCATGGTGCTGCCACTGGCGGCCAACTATGAAGTGAAGAACATCAATCTGTGCGTGGTAGATCACGACCACTCCACAACGTCTCAGAAACTGATCAACAAGATTACCTCCTCCGGCTATTTCAAACTCACCGGAAACGCCTCCTCATTCCACGAAGCCTTTCCGCTCATGGAGTCCGACGCGGCCGACCTGATTCTGGAAGTGCCACAGCATTTCGAGCGCAACCTCGTGCGCGAAGATGAGCAGAAGCTTTTCGTGGCGGTCAATGCCATCAACGGCACAAAGGCCAACCTGGGAGGGGCCTATCTGGGTTCCATTATCCGGGACTACAACCGTGAGATTCGGTTGGAGTGGAATGTGCCGGGACGTTTCAATGCGGCCCCCCTGATCGACATCTCGTCGTCGAATTGGTTCAATCCCTTGTTGAACTATCGCGTGTTCATGGTGCCGGGCATATTGGCTATCCTGGTGACCATGATCGGTGGATTTCTGACAGCCCTGAACATCGTGAAAGAAAAAGAGGTTGGCACCATCGAACAGATCAACGTAACCCCCTTGCGTAAACATCATTTCATCCTGGGGAAACTCATTCCGTTTTGGGTGTTGGGCAATGTGGTGTTCACGCTGGGCCTGCTGGTAGCCTGGGCCATCTATGGGATCGTGCCGGTGGGAAATTTGATCGTGCTGTATGTTTTTGTGGGCGTATACCTGCTCGCGGTGCTGGGCTTTGGTTTGCTGGTGTCCACGGTCTGCGAGACGCAACAGCAGGCGATGTTCATCATGTTTTTCTTTATGATGATCTTCATCCTCATGGGCGGACTCTTCACACCCATCGACAGCATGCCGGAGTGGGCGAAGCTCATTTCCCGGTTTAACCCGGTGAGCTATCTCATCAGCGTCATGCGCATGGTGGTGTTAAAGGGAAGCGATCTGTACGACGTGCGGATTCACCTCGGCATTGTAGCACTGTTCGCCGTGGTGTTGAATGGATGGGCGGTGTTGAACTATAAAAAGACAAGCTAACATCATCACCGTTAAGCCTTACCGCACAAAGGCAAAACGCATGATGTTGCCGTTCTGGATCTCGTTCCCTTCGTTCGAAATATACAAGTGCCCGACATCGTCGAAGGCAATGCCTTCCGGCTGATTGAAGTACTTGGGATCTAACGCATAGGCCGCTTTTGGCTTCCAGCCCGCATCGGCGATCAGCAAGGTCTTATGCACCGAGGAGAGGATATACCATTCTCCCGTCAACGGATGAAGGGCCAGCGCCGAGGGTTGAAACGCACGCCTCACTTTGCCGGCCAACGAGGACATCCCGCTAAGGTCGATCTGGAAGGATGTTACCTTCGACCCCGAGCTGTCGGCCAGGTCGAGCGTGTAGCCTTTGATGATGTGCTTTTCCTTCCCGCATTTTTTGCAGAGCGTATACAACTTGTTATCCGTTTCCAGGGCGCAGAGGCTTTCGTATTCGCCTTTCGGAAACACGTTTTCCCACTTCCGGGCTTTCACCTTTTTTTGTTTGATGCTGTCGGAGAAAGAGAACAGCGTGCCATCGCTGCGCAGGGTGTAGATCAGGTTTTTGTAGACGGCCACGTCTTCGAAGTCGCCGTTCTTGGAGAACTTGGTGGCATAGGCTTTCTTCTTGTCGATGGGGAAGAAGAACAGGCGGCCGTCTTCGTCGTTGATGGCCAGCACCGTGTCAGGGTTGCCGTGATGGAAGGCGATGCCGGAGATCTCGAGCAACGATTCGCGCATAATGATCTTTTCCGGCGCCGAGAAGTCGTAGCCGGGTGGGCTGTTGTACCGCTTTAGTTCGCAAGAAAAGAGCAGCAGCAAACAGAGGGCGGAGAGGAGCCCATATTTCACAGAATGTGTTGTCTTGTTCCTCACGGTGTGCGAAGGTACTATTCAGGGGTCAAATCACCAGAAAAAAATTGCCGCTAGAAAAGTGACAGAGCGTGTTGTCCTGCATCCCGGCGACATTCAGGATCAAGGTTGACGGCCATTAAACGGAACGCATTAGTTAAACCTGTACCCGATGTAGAGTCCAGGTCCCTTGGCATAGGTGGGCACAACGGTGAGGTTGCTGTTCTTATTTTTCCAGTGGTAGCGATGGGTCAGGTAGGCGATGTTCGTGGAGAGTATACCAATGCCGGCCCCGGCAAACACATCAGACACCCAATGGCGGTTGTTCATAATGCGCATGGCACCCACGGTGGTGGCCATGCCATAGGCGCCGATGGTATACCAGACGCTCTGATCGCCATACTCTTTTGCCATGAACGTGGCCGTGGCAAAAGCCTGGGCGGTGTGGCCCGAAGGAAATGAAAATTCGTCTTTACCGTCGGGACGTTCTTCGTGTGTGATCGATTTGAACGAGAAGGTGAGGGCTGCCATGATCATCTCCGATTTTACCAGCAACAGCGTCCGGTTCCGGAAATCGTTTTTCCCTTTCACCCCCGCGATGTTCAGTCCGTAGACGATCGCCACCGGTGCGTGCATGAGGTAGTTGTCTACCTTGCTGTGAAAGTTGGGCATGATGTTGTTGCGCTCCTCCCGGATCTCGTAGCGGTTGATGACGTCGTCGCTTTTTGCGGAATAGACACCCAGTCCGATCAGGAGGGCAGGTACTTTTACGGCGTGGAGCAGCCGGTATTCTTTTTTGGCTTGGGGAGCATCTTCCTGTAGCTGCAGGTCCGGAGCCGGTTCGCTGGGTTGTGGCTTGATCTGGGCGAGAGCACCCGACGAAAGGCAAAGGGCGGCAATGAGCAGAGAGGAAAACTTCATAACCTCGAAAATAACGATTTTTAATGTGATTGCAAAAGTAGTGCAATCGACACCGGCCGGCAACGACATTTCAGTTTGAAAAGCACGAGGGTGGAATTGATGCCACGTTTTGCTGCGTGGCCTATAAAATATTAACTCGTGTTCAATTTGTTGAAATTACAAGCATTTACATGCCATCCCAATCCTGCCCGGCATACCCGGCATTCAAAGACTGACCCAATCTCACACGATCACATAGTTGCGGTATTCCCCCAGGCGGCGGCCGGTCGTCTTCTCGACCCATTCCTTGACACGGTCTTTCAGGCTGAGGCGGACACGGCTTTCGTCGAACACGAAATCCCAGGTCAGGTTGGCGATGCGGCGGTGCATAACTTGCGGGTGGGTGTCCTGGAACCGCTCGAGCCGATCGATCTCCGAGTAGTCGAACTCGCTGGTGCGGGGGATGTTCTGGTCGATCCACTCGTCGCTGTGCCAGTAGCGGTTAAACGACACCTGTTTGTTTTGCATGGCCTTGGGCTCGCGAACATAGCCGTAGTGGAAGATGGACGCGGGGATGTGTTTCACCTTCAGCTTCCGGTTGGGCAGGATGCGGAAGCCCTGGGCATCGCGGTAGGAAAAGATGTCTTTCCGGTTGCGGATCACACGGACTTCACGGCGATACCAGCGGTAGGAGGTGCCCACATAATCGTAGGAACCATAAAAATGTACATAGTCAAAAAGCAACCCTTCGACTTCGTGATCGTCTTTGTAGCGTTGCATGTTTTCGCGCACGGCGTCGATATACTTTTCGTGCATCACTTCGTCGGCCTGGATGTAGAAGGCCCAGTCGGCGGTGGGGTCGATGGCCCGGAAGGCTTTGTCGGTTTCGATGGCGAGCACGCGGCCATTATCCCGCACGTTGTCGTCCCACACGGTTTCGATGATCCGGATCTTGTCGGAGGGAATCGAACGGATCAACTGCAACGTGTCGTCGTCGGAGTTGCCCACGGCGACCACCATCTCCGTGCACAAAGGCAGGATGGACTGTATGGCTTCAACGACCGGATAGTCGTATCGTATCGCATTGCGTACAAATGTAAATCCACTCACTTTCATGGGGGGCACAGGGGGTAAATGAGAGGGTACGCAAATTTCGATATTTATCGTGAAGTAGTCACGTAATTTTTTTTCTTTTCTAGTGTTGATCAACGAATAAATGTGTAATACCGGCGTCCTCGGTCAGGCGTTTTTTCTAAGCGTTGCCAAAACGAAAATGTCGCCTGGAAATTTCAATCGTGTGTCTGAAGAGCTCGGTCAATCGCGAAAGTTTTGGGAGGATTGAGCAAACTTTTTTTAAGCGGTTTTACGGGCACGGTGAATGGAGTATTTCTTTACTCACAGGGGAGACTTTTCAGACGGGTCACAGGTTTTGTCGCTGATGGATGAACGGATTGGTGTTCCAACCAGGAACAGATTTTTTAAGGAAGGGGTCGATGGAGTCTGGTCCCATGAGGTACATGAATCGCTCCCCCTGGTGAGGAAACTTTGAGCGCCGGAATTCGTTTTATTACCACAAATACCGGGCAAACGGACGGGCAAGGCAAAACCCATAAAATTAGCGATCTCATCCCGGTAGTATTTGAAGGATTGAATAAAATATAGTTATATTAATGTTACGTTTCTATTCAAAAAATACGTTTTAGGAAAAGTACCCCCCAAACGACTAGCCGGCCAGCGGGCAACGACGAGTGTCTTATGGACGGTGTTCGAAATGAAACTATTCAACCACCACGGTGCTTTTGAACTATGGAAAATTATCCGCGCTTTGAATTTTCAGACCCCCTGGGGAGCGATCCCTTGGAATTTTTTGCCAAACATGGATTTTTGCATTTCAACAATTTCATCTCCCGCGAAACGGTGAGCGATATCCGGGCGGAAATCCGTGTGATCGAAGACAAATTTGTGGAGCGGCAAGTGGAAAAGATCAACGGCGTTCCGATCAAATACGGGACCGACGTCGATGGACGCAAATTTATCCAACGCTTCCCTTTCAGTTCGCAGCAGAGCCCGCTCCTGAACGAGTTCCTGCAAGACCCCCGCCTCCAAGCCTTGTTTCCCCTGCTGGGCGACGATGCCGAAAATCCGCGGGTGGGCCACAACGAAAAGGACGGTCTGGTTGTCAATCACTATATCAACACCGAACTCAGCAAATTCATACGGATGGGCTGGCATACCGATTGCCTGCGCGACGTCTTTTATGGCAAGAAGATCATGCCCATGCTCAACGTAGGCATTCACCTCACCGACGCCAAGCCCGGCCAGGGAGGATTGCGTATCTTGCCGGGGACACACAAACAAACGATCTTCGGCGTGCTCTTTAAAAAACCATACTTCCTGGATCACCGCCCCGACAAGAACGAGGTCGGACTGCAAACCAGGGCGGGCGACCTCACGGTGCACGACGGCCGGCTTTGGCACCGCGTGGCGCAATCGACCGTCATGGGGGAGCAGAGCCGCCGCCAGGTCATGTATGTACCCATCATCAGCGGCGCGTATGCTATCAAGAACGAGAAAAGTCCGACGCTGATCTATCAGCATTTTCAAAACATGGTGAGGTAGCCGGGAATGAAGCAAGCGATCATTACGGGCGCCAGCAAAGGCCTGGGAAAAGCCTTGGCTTTAGAGATGGCCTCCCGCGGATACGAAACCTTATTGGTGGCCCGGTCCGCCCCGTTGCTCGAGACCCTGGCCGCCGAGATCTCCAGCCGGTTCAACGTGAAGGTGCACACCCTTACACTCGACCTGGCCCAAAACGAAGCCTCCCAAACCGTCTACGAATGGTGTCAGGGCGCGTCCTTCCAACCCACGGTGTTGATCAACAATGCGGGCTATGCCTGTTGGGGATATTTTCATCGACTGCCCTTGAGCAGCCAGTTGCCCATGCTCGACCTGAATGTGCAGGGCATGGTGTCGCTGACCCATCGCATCCTCCCGATACTCCAAAAGCAACCCCAGGCCTACATCCTCAACGTATGCAGCACATCGGCATACCAGCCCGTTCCCACGATGGCGCTATACGCTGCAAGCAAAGCATTTGTGCGGTCCTTCACGCGGTCGTTGCGTTACGAGCTCCGGAAGGGACCCGTATCCGTCACTTGTTTGAGCCCCGGGCCCATGGCCACGAACTTTATTGCCCAGGCCAACATGCAGGCGATGCAGGCGACAGCGCAGAAGTTCGAGATGAAAGCCGACGACGTCGCGCGCCGCGGGGTGAAGGCCATGTTTGCCGGCCGGGCGGAAGTCATTCCCGGGTGGATGAATGCCCTGAGTGTGGGCTTTTCCAAAATCTTACCGGACGCGCTGTTGGAACGGATTGCCAACAACTTGTATGAATCAAAACTATAAATTCCGGAAATCCTTACCTTTGCGAGCTTGAAATTTCCATTGGCAGATTAGATATCTATAGATGTGAAAAAGAACTGGAAATATGCGTGGGGATCGCCCGCTTTCAGAACCCATTTCATTCTGACCTTAGTCGCGGGCATTGCACTGGCGATCTTCGCCGATCGTTTCTTTCCCTTCATCCAACAACGCCCCGGCCACCTCATCGGCGATCCTGTGCTCGACTGGCTCCCGTCGTATGACCTGTCCGCTTATATTTTTGCACTGCTGTACGTCGGGGTTATTATCGCCATCGGCACGGCCGTGAAGACCCCCGAAGTTTTGCTCACCGGCTTGCAGGCCTATGTGCTGCTCAGTTTCATGCGCATGTGTACGTTGTATTTCATCCCGTTGGAGCCGCACCCTGGTATCGTGGTGTTAGAAGATCCCTTCATCGGCTTTTTCTTTTACGACAATGGCGTGATCACTAAAGATCTTTTCTTTTCGGGACATGTCTCGGCCATGTTACTACTCTGCCTCACGGCCACGGGACGGAACCTAAGGATGTTCCTGGCCGCCGATGCCCTGGCGATGGCCATCTGCATGTTGTTCCAACACGCGCACTACACCGTGGACATTCTTGCCGCTCCGCTCTTTGTCTTGCTTTGCGTCTACATTGCCGGACGCCGGACGGTAACGACCGAGGCCGTTGCCGTAAGAAACGAATCGTGAACCGCCCTCCGCCCTTGTTGGTGAAGAACACCAACAAGGGCGAAGAGGGTTTGATCAATTAAAAATGGCCACCAGCAGATAGGTCGCCGTGCTAAGTAGCATGACTGCAAAAAAGATTCCACTCCAGAGCCGAAGGACTAGCTTGTTCCAAAAATAGGTCAACGCGTCCTCGTTTTTTTCTTTTTTGAATTTGTCCGCCAGCCCTTTAGTCCTCAGCCATTGTATTACCGCGTATAGGGATACCGCTGTTCCGATGACCTTCACAAATCCAAAGGATTCCAAATGGAAGAAGATCAATATGTCTCCTACGAGGAACAATAGAAATCCTATGTAAAAAATCAGTCTTGGGGTGGGAGTCATGTATTTATTTGATTCTTCGCGGCTATTTCGCCGGGCGTCCGAAACTTGTTGGTGAGGAACACCAATGAGGGTGGCAGGTAACTGTTGTTGGCGCCGAACACCAACAACAGTCAAATAAAATCGATCTATTTCAAATGCGACCGCAGCATCCACGCCATCTTCTCAAGACCTTCCATGAGGCCCGTGATATAATCGCTGGTGCCGGCGTCGCCGTATTCATTGGCAAAGCGGTTGATGTTTTCGCGGAGTGTGATGATGATGGTTTCGTGATCGGTGAGGAGCTCGCGCAGAAAGCCTTGAGAGTCATTTTTCTCGCGGACTTGTTCGGTGAGGTGGGTCAATTGCAGAAAGTCTTTGAGGGTAGAGGGGGCGTAGTGGCCCAGCGAGCGGATGCGCTCGGCCACGCCGTCCATGACTTCGTCCAGTTGGTTGTACTGGGTTTCGAAGAAGAGGTGCTGGCTATGAAAGTCGGGACCTTCTACGTTCCAGTGGGCGCGACGGGTCTTTGTGTAAAGCACAAAGATGTCGGCCAGTAGTTTGGACAATTCCTTGGCTACGCTTGCCAAGTTCTCTGCTTTGATTCCAATGTTCGTTTGCATACGTGTAGAGGTGATTTATGGGTTGGAAATATACTTAATTCGGTTTTGCGTTTAGCCGTGGCGTTGTTTGCGTTTAATTCAACACGGCTTCACAGTTCATTCATGTGGTTTTATTTCTTTCACCGTGCCATCGGCGTAGCCCGCGATCACGAGGTTCACCATGGTGTTGACAAACAAGCCGGTGGCCACTACGCCGGGAATGCTGCGGATGGCAGCGTCCAATTGCACCGGGTCTTCAATCGCGTTGAACTGGCAGTCGGCGGTGAAGTTTCCGTTCTCGCTAATATACTGTTGATTTCCGTTGCGCCGAAGCCGCGGCTCGCAGCCGAGGGCTTTGAGATGGTTTAGGGTGAGCTCCGCAGCAAAGGGCAGGATCTCTACCGGCAAGGGAAATTTGCCCAGGCGTTCGACGAGTTTGGACGAATCAACAATGACAATAAATTTCTTGCTGTTGTAGGCCAGGATCTTTTCGCGGGTGTGCGCGCCGCCGCCGCCTTTGATGAGGTGGCCGTGGCGATCGGCTTCGTCGGCGCCGTCGATGTAGAGGTCGATGCTATCGATGGAGTTGAAGGGAACGATGGGAATGTTCATGTCGTGGGCGAGTTTTTCGGAGCGTTCCGAACTGGCCACGGCCCGGATGGTGAGTCCCTGTTTTATGCGTTCGCCGATCTTTTGAATAGCATAGAACACCGTGGAGCCGGTGCCTAATCCTACCACCATGCCATCTTGTACATAGCGCGCCGACCATTCGCCGGCATGTCGTTTAGCGTCGTCCATACGGATTTGAAAAAGTGCGAACTAAAGGTAAGGGGTGGCGTGTAAAAAAAGGCTTGGCCGTTGAGAATTTTTACCGCCCACCTTCTCCGCCACTGGCGGATTCGGCGGACGAGCAAAGTCAACGTAATGCAGTAACTAGAAATTCTTTGCCTGCCCGCCTTCTCCGCCAGTGGCGGAGAAGGCGGGGTGGTTAAACGCATCTCCACACCACATCTACAAACCAGTGCCGGCTATCCTGGAATTGTTCAAAACTCCTAAACCCCGACCGCTCAGCCAGTTGCTGAATTTCCGTCAAGGAATATTTCTGAGAGATCTCCATAAACATCGGCTCGCCCTGCGCAAAGTGGATGGCGTGTGGCCCGATATGTACCCGCTGTTCGCGTTGACTCACCAGGTAGCTTTTGCAGGAGCCCGTTTCCGGGTCGTACATCGGATAGTGCACAAATTGCTCCAGGTTAAAGTCGGCTCCCAATTCGCGGTTGATGCGCTTCAGCAGGTTTAGGTTGAATGCCCGCGTGATGCCGGCTTTGTCGTTGTAAGCATCCAGGATGACCTGCGGATGTTTCTTCAAATCAAATCCCACCAACAACAAATCGCCTGGCGATAATTGCTTTCGCAGCGCTTTGCAAAACCCCAGCGCTTCTTGCGGGGGCACGTTGCCGATACTGGCCCCCATAAACAACACAACCTTTTGTTTGTCCGAGCGCAGTTTGGCTTCCTTCAACATGTCGAGGTAGTCGCCCGGCAATCCTTCCACGCGCATGCCCGGGAATTTGAGGGGCAACGTCTTCTCCAGGGTTTGGATGATGCTTTCGGAGATGTCGATGGGAAAATAGGTGTAGTCGATACCCCTGGCCTGGAGCTCGCCCAGCAGATAGCCCGATTTGGCTGTGTCGCCGGGGCCCAGTTCCACCAGGTCGAAGTCGGATGTATGGTTGCAGATCAGGGTGGCAATATCTTGTACCTGATGCTCGAATATTTCCTGCTCGCAGCCGGTCAGGTAATATTCCGGGCACTGCATGATGCGTTGAAAAAGCTTGTCGCCCTCGGCATCATAAAAGTATTTGGCGCTAAGCGATTTGGAGGATGCGGTGAGGCCGTGAATAACATCTCGATAGAATTCCTCGCGCGCGGCCTGCCGGTTCTTTAATCGGGTGTAGTGATCGGTTAAGAAAGGTATGGTCATAAAATTTGTTCGGGGTTATTGTGCCAGCCGGATGCCGGTGAGCTGCCAGCGCTGGTGCGGATGAAAGAAATTTCGATACGATATGCGGCTGTGGCCGGGCGGGGTGAAGGCGGAGGCCCCGCGCAGAACCTTTTGGTTCACCATAAACTTGCCGTTGTATTCTCCTACTGCACCCGGTGCCCGTGCAAAACCGGGATAGGGGAGGTAGGCACTTTCGGTCCATTCCCAACGGTCGCCCCAGGCAAAATTGGGCGCGGCCGCTTCCCATTCAAATTCTGTGGGCAGACGCTTACCGGCCCAGGCGGCAAATGCCGCGGCTTCGTAGTAGCCGATGTGTGTGACGGGTTGGTTTAGGTCGAGCGGAAGCAGTCCCCGCAGCGTGTAGCGGAACCAGGCGCCATCCTGTTTGTACCAATACAATGGGGCTACAATACCGTTGGCTCTCACCCAATCCCAGCCCTCGGCATGCCAGTGCGCAAAGTGGGTGTAGCCGCCGTCCTCCATAAACTCCAGATAGGCCGCGTGCGTGACGAGCGCCGGGGCGATGCTGAATGAAGGAAGAAATACTTTGTGACGGTTTAATTCATTGTCATAACAAAATGAATCACCCACGTGACCGATCTGATACATCCCTTCTTCCAGAGTGATGAAAGGGGCCGATGCGTGCGAGGGTGTCTCGCAAAATTCCAGCGTGTGATCCTCGGTGTATGCCGGCAACAGCGGATTGTGGCCGAGGATGTATTTGATGTCCGTCCACAACAACTCCTGGTGTTGTTGTTCGTGATGACATCCCAGGGTGATCAGGTCCATGATCGTCGTGGGCAGGGGTTCATTCATCCAGGCCATCATGGCGGCATCGACATGCTGGCGGTATTGATAGATTTCCGCCACCGTGGGCCGGCTCAGGTTTCCGCGTTGGGTACGGACCACGCGTGCACCAAGACTTTCATAATAACTATTGAAAACAAAATTGAAATTCGCATTAAATTCCTGGTAGCCCTCCCGGTAGGCTTTCAGCAAAAGGGTTTCAAAAAACCACGTGGTGTGCCCGAGGTGCCATTTGGGCGGGCTCACGTCCTCAACCGGTTGCACCACATAGTCTTCGGTTTGTAGCGGCGCGCATATCTCTTCCGTTAATTTGCGCACGCGTATATAGGTTTCCCGTAGTGTTCTCATCCCGGGCGATGATGCCATTATTTTTTCAGAAAGTAGCGCTTCGGTCATAAAAAAAACTTTTCAAACGTTGTCCAGGGTCATAAAAAGATTGTTGAGCGATTCCGAAAAAGTAGGGTGGGCAAAAATGCCGTCGCGAATTTTTTCGTAAGGGAGCTTTCCCATCATCGCCACCTCCAGCACCGACATGATCTCACCCCCGTTGGGTGCCAGGATGGAAGCGCCGAGGATTTCATGCGTGTCCTCGTCCACGATGGCTTTCATCATGCCACGCGTTTCTCCGGTCTCGATCCCGCGTGCCACCTGCGACATGCTGAGCTTGGCCACTTTGATGCGCCGCCCGTTCTCGCGGGCCGCTTTTTCGGTGAGGCCGATGCGGCCCAGCTCGGGGTCGGTGAACATGCAATACGGCACCAGCCGGTCCTGCACCGAAAGCCCAGCCTTGTCCAGCAAGTTGCGCGAAACAACGAGATAGTCATTGTAGGAAATGTGCGTGAAGGCCGGCCCCTCTCTCACATCACCGAGTGCATAAATTCCTTTTACGGAAGTTTCCAGTCGATCGTCGGTCTTTATAAAACCTTTTTTTGTGAGAACAATTCCGGCGCGCTCGGGTTTTAATTCACTGAGATTCGGGATGCGTCCGGAAGCAATCAGCCAGTGCGAACCGGTGATGGTTTGGGATGGGCCATCGGCGGACAATGTCAATTCCACCTGACCATCGGAAAGGCGTTTTGCTTTGGTGACCGTTGCCCCAAGGCGGATCTTAATGCCTTCCATTTCCAGGATATTTTTCAATTCGCCGGCAATGTCGTCGTCCTCTTTGTTGAGCAGCGCAGCGGAGCGATCCAGGATCGTCACCTGGCTGCCGAGGCGCCGGAAGAGTTGTCCAAATTCCATGGCGATGTATCCGGCGCCGAGAATAACGAGGTGATCCGGAACGGTTTTCAGGTCCATGATCGTAGTCGACGTGTAATAGGGCGTGTCATTCACCCCGTCGAGTGCGGGTATCTGTGGCGATGCGCCGGTATTGATGAAGATGAAATTGCCTTCCACTTCCGTGAACGTTCCATCGGGGTGATGAACGGTCAATTTTTTTTCGCCAGTGAAGCTGGCAGCGCCCGTGATGAGGTCAAGGCCGTTTGTTTTGCGGAGCCACTCTTCCAGGCGCGCGCGTTTGGCCGTTACGATCCTGTCTTTGCGTTGTATCACGGTGGCCATATCGACCACGGGAGAGGGCATCTGAATGCCCAACGCCGCCGAATGTCGTGCCAGGTAGGCTCTGCGGCCGGAAGCTATAAGCGTTTTGCTGGGCGTGCAGCCGTCGTTCACGCACGTGCCACCCACCCAACGCTTTTCGATCAGGGCAGTTTTCCATCCGGCCTTTGCCAATCGAGCAGCAAGGGGAGAACCGGCTTGACCCGATCCGATAATAACGGCATCGTATTTCATCATGGTTAGGGTTTGAGAAGCGTGCAAGATGCGAAAATTGCTCCGGTCGTGACTAAGCTCGATCCTCAAAAAGCGTTGTACAAAATAGCGTGCCACAAATTGCGTTGACTTAAAGGAGTTCAAGCATCGCTATCCGCGCGCCGGAAAGATGCTTGAGCATCAAGGTAAAATCGCAGTTTCGAATTTTCTTCGCGGCAGATGATGTCCGCGTCAAAGTAAAAGGCTAGTGTGGAAGCTGTGGAATTTATTACACACCTGATTTTTGATGAATTTAATTCGAGGTCCCGACGATGGAATTTGAGGGGCTTCTTCCTATTTTTAGAAATAAACCTCCAGCTATGAAGACGAAAGCCGCGGTGAAAGAGAAGCGCCCTACTGCCAAGAAGAATGCATCCAACGTACGCGTAAAGAAAAATGGTTCCAACGGTCACGCCACGGAAACTGCGCATGGCGATGGTCACGCGATATCGTCTGACCTGTCAGGCTCAAAAGAACTTCTCAGAGTCTTAACCGAAGTAAAAAATGGCAACTTTTCCGTACGCATGCCCATCGACGAAGTCGGGCTGAACGGAAAGATATACGACACCCTCAACGAGATCATTTCGCTCAACGAAAAGATGATGCAAGAGTTCACCCGCGCCGGCAACACCATCGGCAAACAGGGTAAGCTCACCCAGCGTATCGAGATCCCCAGCACAAAAGGCGCCTGGAGCGAAGGCGTGAACTCGCTCAACGTTTTGATCTCCGACCTTGTTCACCCCACGATTGAAATTGCACACGTGATCAGCTCGGTGGCCAAAGGCAACCTCTCGCAGGAAATGCCCGAAGAGATCGGTGACCACCGGCTCGAAGGAGAGTTTCTTCGCATTGCCAAAGAAGTGAACTACATGGTGAAGCAGCTCAACCTGTTCTCCATGGAAGTAACCCGCGTAGCCCGCGAGGTAGGTTCGGAAGGAAAGTTGGGCGGCCAGGCCAAAGTGAAAGGGGTAGGGGGCGTGTGGAAAGATCTCACGGACTCCGTGAATCACATGGCCGGTAACCTCACCAACCAGGTGCGGAACATCGCGGAAGTGACGACGGCCATCGCCCGCGGAAACCTCTCCAAAAAGATCACGGTAGACGTGAAGGGAGAAATGCTCGAATTGAAAAACACCATCAACACGATGGTGGATCAGCTCAACTCCTTTAGCTCGGAAGTAACGCGTGTGGCCCTTGAAGTAGGAACGGAAGGAAGACTCGGCGGGCAGGCCACCGTAAAAGGCGTGGGGGGTGTGTGGAAAGATCTGACCGACTCCGTAAACCAAATGGCCGGCAACCTGACCGCCCAAGTGCGAAACATCGCCGGCGTGACCACCGCCGTAGCCACGGGCGACTTGTCAAAGAAAATCACCGTAGATGCCAAAGGCGAATTGTTGGAATTGAAGAACACCATTAACACGATGGTGGATCAATTGAACTCCTTCTCTTCAGAAGTAACGCGTGTAGCCCGGGAGGTGGGTTCCGAAGGTCAATTGGGCGGTCAGGCCGACGTGCCGGGCGTAGGGGGAACGTGGAAAGATTTGACCGACTCCGTAAATCAAATGGCCGGTAACCTCACCAACCAGGTGCGGAACATCGCCGGCGTGACGACGGCCGTGGCCAATGGTGACTTGTCAAAGAAAATTACGGTAGACGTGCGCGGAGAAATGTTGGAGTTGAAGAACACGATCAACACCATGGTGGATCAGCTCAACTCTTTCGGTTCAGAAGTAACGCGTGTGGCCCTTGAAGTGGGAACGGAAGGAAAACTGGGAGGCCAGGCCACGGTGAAAGGTGTAGGCGGTATTTGGAAGGACCTGACCGATTCGGTAAACCAAATGGCATCGAACCTGACCGGCCAGGTGCGGAACATCGCCGGTGTAACCACCGCTGTGGCGAACGGCGACTTGTCAAAGAAAATCACGGTGGACGTACGCGGGGAAATGTTGGAGTTGAAGAACACGATCAATACGATGGTGGATCAGCTCAACTCGTTCGGTTCTGAAGTAACGCGGGTAGCCCTCGAGGTAGGTACGGAAGGAAAACTCGGTGGCCAGGCCACGGTGAAAGGCGTCGGTGGTGTTTGGAAAGACCTGACCGACTCCGTGAACCAGATGGCGGGTAACCTCACGGCCCAGGTGCGGAACGTAGCCGGTGTGACCACTGCGGTGGCCAAAGGCGACTTGTCAAAGAAAATCACGGTAGATGCGAAGGGTGAATTGTTGGAATTGAAAAATACCATCAACACCATGGTGGATCAATTGAACTCCTTCTCCTCGGAAGTGACGCGGGTAGCGCGCGAGGTGGGTTCGGATGGTCAGTTAGGCGGGCAAGCCAACGTACCCGGTGTGGGCGGAACGTGGAAAGACTTGACCGACTCCGTGAACCAGATGGCGTCCAACCTCACCAACCAGGTGCGGAACATCGCGGAAGTGACCACCGCCGTGGCAAAGGGCGACTTGTCCAAGAAGATCGCCGTGGACGTGCGGGGGGAAATGCTCGAATTGAAAAACACCATCAACACGATGGTGGACCAGTTGAACTCCTTCGGTTCGGAAGTAACGCGCGTAGCCCGCGAGGTAGGTTCCGAAGGCCAATTGGGCGGGCAGGCCGACGTGCCGGGTGTAGGGGGAACGTGGAAAGACTTAACCGATTCGGTAAATAAAATGGCCGACAACCTGACAAACCAGGTGCGGAACATCGCCGAAGTAACCACGGCCGTGGCCAAGGGCGACTTGTCAAAGAAAATTACGGTGGATGTGAAAGGTGAAATGCTGGAGCTGAAGGACACGATCAACACGATGGTGGATCAGCTCAACTCCTTTGCATCGGAAGTAACACGCGTGGCACGCGAAGTAGGATCCGAAGGAAAACTCGGAGGACAAGCCACCGTAAAAGGCGTTGGTGGTGTGTGGAAAGGTTTGACCGACTCGGTGAACCAAATGGCGGGTAACCTCACGGCCCAGATCCGTAACATTGCCAACGTGGCCATCGCCGTGGCCAATGGCGACTTGTCCAAAAAGATCACGGTGGACGTGCGCGGAGAAATTTTGCAATTGAAAGATACGCTCAACACGATGGTGGATCAGCTCCGCGGTTTTGCTTCGGAAGTAACCCGCGTGGCGCGTGAAGTGGGTACCGACGGTAAGTTGGGAGGCCAGGCCTTTGTGCCTGGTGTAGCCGGTACGTGGAAAGATTTGACCGATTCGGTGAACCAGATGGCGGGTAACCTCACCGACCAGGTGCGGAACATTGCCGGTGTGACCACCGCGGTGGCCAACGGCGACTTGTCCAAAAAGATCACGGTGGACGTGCGCGGAGAAATGTTGGAATTGAAGAACACGATCAACACGATGGTGGAACAGCTCAACTCCTTCGCCTTTGAAGTAACGCGCGTGGCCCGTGAAGTGGGAACGGAAGGAAAGCTCGGCGGCCAGGCCGAAGTGCGGGGCGTAGCCGGTACGTGGAAAGACTTGACCGACTCGGTAAACCAAATGGCCTCCAACCTGACCGGCCAGGTGCGCGGTATTGCCAAGGTAGTGACGTCGGTGGCGAAAGGAAACCTGAAACAAAAGCTGTCCATCAACGCCCTCGGCGAGTTGGCGCAGTTAACGGATACCATCAACGAAATGATCGACACGCTCGCGGTGTTTGCCGAACAGGTAACGACCGTGGCGCGCGAAGTAGGGGTGGAAGGTCGCCTCGGCGGACAAGCCAGCGTTCCCGGAGCATCCGGAACCTGGAAAGACTTGACGGAAAACGTGAACCAGTTGGCCGCCAACCTCACCACGCAGGTGCGTTCTATCTCGGAAGTGGCGTCGGCCGTAACGAAAGGGGACTTGACGCGAACCATCCGGGTGGATGCCAAGGGCGAGTTGGAGGCCTTGAAGGATACGATCAACCAGATGATCACCAACCTCCGCGAAACGACCCTCCGGAACCAGGATCAGGACTGGCTGAAATCGAACCTGGCCAAGTTCACGCAAATGTTGCAAGGTCAGAAAGACCTGAAGACGGTGACACGCCGCATCCTCTCGGAATTGGCGCAGGTGGTGTCTACGCATTATGGTGCATTCTACATTTTGCAGCAGGACGAAGAAATGGCGCAGGTGAAACTGAAGTTGTTTGCTGCCTATGCCTACAAGGAAGAAAAAACCATTCCCCGCGAATTTGCGATCGGCGAAGGCTTGGTCGGTCAGTGTGCGCTGGAGAAGGAGAAGATCTTGCTCACCAATGTGCCCCAGGGCTATGTGAAGATCAACTCCGGGTTGGGACGGGCGAAACCTTCCAACCTCATCATTCTGCCCATCGTGTTCGAGAACAATGTGAAAGCGGTGATCGAATTGGCGTCCCTGGATGTCTTCAACGAGACCCACCTCGACTTCCTCGACCAGCTCACGGAAAGTTTGGGTATCGTGTTGAACACCATCGAGACCAACACCCGCACGGAAGAGCTCCTGGCCCAGTCGCAGTCGCTGGCCGGCGAATTGAAAACCCAACAGGAAGAATTGCGCAGAACAAACGACGAGTTGCAAGACAAGGCGTTCCTGCTGGTGAAACAAAAAGACGAAGTGGAAGCGAAGAACAAGGAAGTGGAAGAAGCCCGGAAGTCGCTGGAAGAAAAGGCGGAACAGCTTACGCTTACCTCCAAATACAAATCAGAATTCCTCGCGAACATGTCGCACGAATTGCGTACGCCGCTCAACAGCTTGCTCATCCTGGCCCAGCAACTCTACGAAAATGCCGAAGGCAATTTGAACGACAAACAGATCCGCTACGCCAAAACCATTCACTCGTGCGGCGACGACCTGATCCAACTCATCAACGACATCCTCGACCTTTCGAAGATCGAGTCCGGATTTATTTCGGCCAACATTTCGTCGGTACGGATTGGTGAGATCGCTTCGTTTGTGGAGACCACCTTCAAGCCCATCTCCGAAGCGCGCAACCTCAAGTTCAAGATCGAAACCGATTACACCCTGCCCGCCACGATGGACACCGATATCCAGCGGCTCAACCAGATCCTGAAAAACCTCTTGTCGAATGCGTTCAAATTCACCGAGAAAGGAGAGGTGGCCCTCAAGATATTCGAAGCCCAGCGGACCTGGAAACCTGGCGTGGCCACGCTCGACAACGCGTCCACGGTGGTGGCCTTCTCCATCAGCGATACCGGTATCGGCATCCCGCAGGAAAAACAACTCATCATCTTTGAAGCCTTCCAGCAAGCGGAAGGGTCGACGAGCCGGAAATATGGTGGAACGGGTTTGGGATTGTCCATCAGCCGCGGCCTCGCCGAATTGTTGGGGGGAACGATCGAGTTGGACAGCGAAGCCGGACGGGGAAGTACCTTCACGTTATACCTGCCGCTGAACAGCCTCGCCAGCAGTGCTCCCCGGCAAGTGTCGGAAAGCATCAAGGTGATCCAAGAGCTACAACTGGACAACGACGGCAACCAGATCAACAACCTGCTCGGCAACCTGCGCATCACCAGCGAAGGTGTGGAAGCCCGCAGCATGGACATCGTGAACGAAATGATCAACGACTCCGGCGACGACCGCAGCCACATCCAGGCCAATGACAAAGTGATCCTGGTGGTGGAAGACGACCTGCGCTTTGGAAAGATCATGATCGAAAAAGCCCACGAGAAAGGACTGAAGGCCGTGGTGGCCACCAACTACCTCGAAGTTTTCGACTTCATCAACCGTTTCTCGCCCATTGCCATCACGCTCGACGTGAAGCTGCCCGACACCAGCGGTTGGAAAGTGATCGACTTGCTGCGCAACGACCTCACCTATCGCCACATTCCCATCCACGTGATCTCCGGGGAAGAGAACCGGGTGCTCGCCCTCAAACGCGGTGCGCGCAGCTTCCTGCTGAAGCCGCTGGACAATGACGTGCTCAACAACCTCTTCAGCGATATCATCACCTACGACCGCAAGGAAAAGAAGAGCATCCTGATCGTGGAAGACAATGAACTGGATTCGTCTCAGATCGCCAAGATCCACCGCGACGACAAAGTGGACGTCACCATTGCCGGCACCGCCCGCGAAGCGCTCGAACTGGTGCAGGCCGAAACGTTCGATTGCATCATTTTGGACTACACCCTGCCCGACATGGACGGACCGGAACTGTTGCACGAGGTGAGCAAAGCCAAAGCAGACCTTACCCCCGTCATTGTGTACTCCGCGAAGGATTTTAACAAGACGGAAATGAGCAATGTGAATCTCAACTCCAGCTCACATATCGTGAAAGGCGTGAACTCCATCGAGTACCTGCTGGAAGAGACGATCTCGCACCTGCACATCAATCATAAAACACTGGCACCCGAAAAGCGGCGCATCATCGAGAACATTCGTAACAAGGAGGATATCCTCACCGGGAAAAATATCCTCGTGGTGGACGACGACGTGCGCAACCTCTTTGCCCTCACCACGGTATTCGAGCGCTTCAACATCAATGTGATCACTGCCGAATCCGGAAGGGAGGCCATCAACATCCTCACCGAGAACCCGAAGATCGAAATGGTGCTCATGGATATCATGATGCCCGAAATGGACGGCTACGAGACCACGCAAAAGATCCGGCGCGAGCACAAAAACAACACGCTCCCCATCATTGCCGTGACGGCCAAGGCCATGAAGGGCGATCGACAAAAGTGCATCGAAGCCGGGGCCTCGGACTACATCACGAAGCCGGTGAAGATCGACCAGTTGCTTTCGTTGATGCGGTTGTGGTTTTGTAAATAAGAAATCCGTATGCAACCGAAGATATTGCTCGTAGACGATCGCGAAGACAACCTGCTCTCCATAGAAACCATTTTGGCGCCCAGCGGCTATCAGTTTGTGAAAGCAAACTCGGGACGACAGGCGCTGAAGGTGCTGTTGAGCGAGTTTGATTTTGCCATGATCCTCATGGACGTGAAGATGCCCAACCTGAACGGTTTTGAAACGGCTGCGCTCATTTACGAACGCGAAAAGCTGAAACACATTCCCATCATCTTCATCACCGCCAACAACTACGGCGACGAGAACATGTTCAAGGGTTACCAGTCGGGGGCCATCGACTATATTTTCAAGCCCATCAATCCGGATGTGTTGCGCGCCAAAGTGGGTGTGCTCATCGACCTGTACCGGAAAAACCGATTGTTGTTCGAACAGGAACAGAAACTCATCACCATCAACCGTAACCTGGAGCGCGAGATCAACGAACGCAAGGTCTCCGAGGAAAAGGTGCGGCAGCTCAACCACAAGCTGCTGGAAAACATTGCCAACCTGGAATCCGCCAACAAGGACCTGGAGCGGTTTGCGTTCATGGCTTCCCACGACTTGCAGGAGCCCTTGCGCAAGATCAGGATGTTCAGCGACCGGTTGTTCAGCAAATACCGCGACGTGCTCCACGAAGATGCCAAGATGGTGACCCGCATTCAGCAGGCAGCCGAACGCATGCAGGCCCTCATCGTCGACATCCTGGCGTTCTCAAAGATCTCCATCGACAAGTCCGCCTTTGTCATCAGCGACCTGAACGTGGTGCTAAAAGACTTGCTGGCCGAAATGGAAGAAGAAGTGCACGAAACCAAGGCCCGGATCTCCATCGAGCCGCTGCCCCCGCTCATGGTGAGCCCGACCCTGATGCGGCCCTTGTTCCAAAACCTGATCAGCAATGCATTGAAGTATCGCAGGAAGGATACGGAAGCCACCATCCGGATCCGTTCGGAAGTGAGCGTGGGCGTGAACGACCGCGACAAGAATTTAGTGAACCGGTATTGCCGCATTTTTGTGGAGGACAATGGTATTGGCTTTGACCAAAAGTATGCGGAAGAGATCTTTGGCATGTTCAGGCGGCTGCACAACAACGGTGACTACGCCGGTACGGGCGTGGGTCTGGCCCTCTGCAAAAAGATAGCCGAACTGCACAACGGCTATATTTCCGCACGCAGCAAAGTAAACGAAGGCTCTACCTTTATCGTTTCCCTTCCCATCCGACCGGAGGAAGTCGATTGATCACCAACGTGTCGCCAATATTTTTTCCAACGACGCGCAGAGGTCTGCAAATTTTGTAGGCTTGATCATATGGTGAACCGCGCCGGCGGCCTTGATCTCGGCGATATCGGCCTCCCCGAAAAAGGTGGAGTACATGATGATGGGAATGCCGTCGAGGTGGGGTTGTTTTTTTATCTCTTGCAAAACCTGCTTGCCGTTCAGGCGTGGCATATTCAGATCGATGAATAATAGATCGGGTTGGGCGGTGATGTCGTTACCTAACAGGACAAGTGCTTCTTCGCCATTATTGGCACAAAGGCAATGGACCGAAGTGTCGACCTCCTCAATAGCGTCCCTAAAAATTTCCTGGTCTTCCTTGTCGTCATCGACCAGGAGAATAGTACGGTAAAGACTCATGAAGCAAATGAGTTGAATCCGGAAAACAAGACAGTGAACAAGCCGAAAAAAATTATAAGTCTAAAGATATGCAAGAATCAAATTACGCGCTGAAAAGGCCTTATAATTATTCTTTGAACGGCTTTCGAAAACCGGAACCAGGTTTAGGATGGACAATACCATTCCACCACCGGCGAATGCGAGGATGAATACGGGGAATGTCCGGCGGGTAACCGCTAGGAGAAATTGGGCATTTCGATAACGAAGGTTGTGCCTTTCCGGATCTGAGAGTTGATCACCACGGTACCTTTAAGCTTGTCGACCGCCTCCTGCACAATATACAACCCCAAGCCGGCGCCGTCATTGTTGTGCGTGGCCCGGAAGAACATATCGAATACTTTTGAAAGGTAGGCCGGATCAATACCGATGCCGTTGTCTTCGAATTCCATGTGTGCCTTGTCTTTGGTCACCGTGATGGCAATGCGCAAAAAGGGCTGCGGTTTCTGTTCGTCGTAGTATTTGATGGCGTTGGAAATGATGTTGTTGAAGATCACGGAAAGACGGTATTTATCCGAAAACAACGCGTAGTCTTCTTTCACGTCGATCTGTTTCGCAATGCGCTGGGAGCCGGGCATGTACTGCATGCGCTCCAGGTTGTCGGTCACCAATTTACGGATGTCAATTTTTTCGATGGTCAGGTCCTGGCGCGCATTGCGGGAGTAGTCCAGGATCTCTTTGAGGGTATCGTCCAGCTTGTTCATGCTGGTTTCCATCATGCTGAAATATTCGTTAAAAAAATTGCCGCGTTTTTCGTCTTCTATACGGGCCAAATTGATCAAACCCAACACGGAGCGCAATGGTGCCCGCAGGTTGTGCGATACGCTGTAGACAAAACTGTCCAGCTCCTTGTTGATCTTCATCAATTCCTCGTACTGGCGGCGCATGGCATCGTTGGCGAGCATTTTGGCCGCCTCCGCTTCACGTTGCCGCACGGCGTTTATGATGGCCGACGGGAGCCGGGTTAGGTTGGACTTCAACACGTAGTCGTCGGCGCCTTGCTTTAAGGTGTTCACGGCAAATTCTTCCGATACGGCGCCCGTTACTAAGATGAACGGAATTTTCAAACCTGATTCCAGGTAGATAGCCAGGGCTTCTTGCGAGTTGAATTGGGGCAGAGAGTGGTCGGAGAGAATGACGTCTATCGGTTCTGTCTGCAGCGCGGCTATGAATTCTTCCCGGTTGTCGACGCGCTTTGTCGAAAAATCAAGGTTGGCATCACTTAAAATGTATTCAATCAACTCGAGATCATCCTCCATGTCTTCGAGGACAAGGATTCTTAGATTCTTTTCCATAAGAAAGTTGTAGGCGGTAAAGCAGCAACAATTTCTGTTCCCAATTTATAACGGCCTTTTTTCTACTGGAAATTGTGGAATCCCCGGTACGGATGAGTAAGGCTTTCCACAGAATGCGTAAAAACGAGCTAAAGCGTGACGAAAAACGCCCCTTTTTTTTTCCAACTTTTCCAGGCGAAACAGATCTCATCGGGGCGTCGCAATGCCATTCTTTTGGACGGTTATTTCCGGGTAGCGGTGGCTTTCTTTATTCGTGGAAAAGAATTATAAAAAATGTATCCATTCGGGTGTATTTTCGTGTACTAAAGTGCATTATGGACGACTTACTCGCAGCGCGTTTACAAATGGCCTTGTCGCTCGGGTTCCATATTATTTATGCATGCATCGGCATGGTCATGCCCTTCTTCATGGCGGTGGCCCACTACAAATGGATCACTACCGGCAACGAGATCTACGAGAACATCACGAAAGCCTGGAGCAAAGGCGTCGCGATCTTTTTTGCCACCGGCGCCGTTTCGGGTACGATGCTATCGTTTGAACTGGGGTTGCTGTGGCCTGTATTCATGGAGCACGCCGGACCAATTTTTGGCATGCCCTTCTCGCTGGAAGGCACGGCCTTCTTCGTTGAAGCCATCTTCCTGGGATTTTTTCTGTATGGTTGGGGTCGATTCAACAAGTGGTTCCACTGGTTCACGGGCGTGGTTGTGGGCGTTAGCGGGTTAGCTTCCGGTATTCTCGTGGTATCGGCAAATGCCTGGATGAATAGTCCAACGGGGTTCGATTATGTCGATGGTCAATACCTCAACATCGATCCCATCAAAGCCATGTTCAACGACGCATGGTTCACCCAAGCCCTGCACATGACCTTGGCCGCCATAGCTGCTACCGGATTTGCTGTGGCGGGTGTACATGCCCTCATGATCCTGCGGCAACGCAACATTGCCTTTCACCTGCACGCATTTAAGATCGCCGCGACATTTGGCGGCATAGCAGCGTTGTTGCAGCCCCTCAGCGGCGACCTTTCTGCAAAAGATGTAGCCACCCGGCAACCCGCCAAGCTGGCGGCGATGGAGGCGCACTATCACACGCAGCGATCGGCACCGCTCATCATCGGAGGCATCCCCAATCCGAAAACAAAAACGGTCGACTTCGCCATCGAGCTGCCCGGCATGCTCAGCTTCATGACCTACGGCAGCTTCGACGCCGAAGTGGCCGGTCTCGACAAGATCCCCGAAGCCGATCAACCCCCGGTGCCCGTGGTACACTACGCTTTTCAGATCATGGTAGGCATCGGTGGTTTCATGGTGCTGCTCGCCCTCACGTTACTCATCGCATTCCGCAAGCGCGAATGGTTTCAAAAAAAGTGGTTTCTCACGCTTTTTGCCCTGGCCACCCCGTTGGGTTTTGTGGCCGTTGAAGCAGGATGGACCGTAACGGAAGTGGGCCGCCAACCCTGGATCCTTCAAGGGATCATGCGCACCAAAGACGCCGTCACCCCCATGCCTGGCATCGCATGGACCTTCTATTTGTTCACGGCCGTGTACATCTCGCTCAGTCTCGTCATTGTATTCCTGTTGAAACGCCAGATCCAGATGGTGCCGCGCTTGTATGATGTTCAACCTTCAACCAAGCCGGTATGAGCTACGTGGTGATAACGTTTCTTTGGCTCTCGATACTCCTGTATTTTGTATTGGGTGGCGCCGATTTTGGCGCCGGCATTATTGAATTGTTTACATCGCCCCAACATGTTGGCCGCACCCGGCGCACGTTGTATCACGCCATCGGGCCCATATGGGAGGCTAACCATATGTGGCTGATCATCGCCATCGTTATTTTATTCGTGGGATTTCCGGTAATCTATACCCAGTTGTCCATCTACCTGCACATCCCGATGTTGATCATGTTGCTGGGCATCACCGCGCGCGGAACGGCGTTTGTGTTCCGGCATTACGATGCCGTGCGCGACGAGATGCAGGAGCTGTATAACCGCGTTTTTGTGTGGTCGAGTTTTATCACGCCCCTTTTCCTGGGCATCATCGCCGGCAGCACAGTGTCCGGCCAAATCCAACCCGATGCCAAGGATTTTCTGACCGCATACGTCTATGGCTGGCTCAATTGGTTTTCCCTCTCCGTGGGCTTCTTCACGGTAGCCCTATGCGGCTTCCTCGCCGCTGTATACCTCATCGGCGAAGCAGAAGACGACCGCGACCGCAGGGAATTCATTCGCAAAGCACGAAATGCAAACCTCATCGCCATCGCCTGTGGTGTGCTGGTGTTTGTGGCCGCCGAGATCGACAACGTGCCCCTGATGAAATGGGTGTTCAAAGACGCGGTAGGGCTGCTGGCCGTATCGGCCGCCACGGTGTCGCTGATCGCTTTGTGGGCATTGATAAGACGAAAAAGAAGGCTTGCGCTGCGGCTGCTGGTATCGTTCCAGGTGACGATGATTTTGCTGGCGATCAGCTACGCGCATTTTCCGAACATCATTATCATGGCCAATGGTGAAAGCTTGTCTCTCTATGAATACGAGGCGCCGGAGAAAACCCAGGTCGCGTTGGGTTGGGCGTTGTTGGTGGGAAGTTTGTTTATTTTGCCGGCGTTGTTTTATCTGTACTACAGTTTCCAGATCAAAAGGATGCGGCATTTTGAGGAGTGAGGGGACTGAGATGGGTGAGTGTGTGGAGCGTTACTCCATGGTTATGTTGCTAAATTGAGTTGAAAGCTTTAACAACGGAGGCAGTCAGTAAAGCCTTATTCAAGTAACGTTTGCCCAGTTCCACGCCTGGTCATGGTAAACCTATTTTACGACGCCCCGGGTTCTCACAAGCCCGTAGGGCTTCCCCATCATAACCCCCAGTGAAACTGGGAGTAACCAACGCCTTCATTTCAACCCTGTAAGGGTTACCCACGGCGTGATACACGTTTAAAGCGCGAAACACCAAGAGGACGGAAGTCACTGAACATCGATCCCACGAAAAGGGAAGCCCCTCCGGGGTTGATTACGGTTTATTTGCTAGCCCCGGGTTTCACCCGGGGTTATGATGGGTATGCCCTACGGGCATTTCCTACCGTGAGTGACAAAGTAACTGTCCATTGGAATTTGCTTCCGATCCTGGCATGAGAAAAAGCCGCACTCTTGAAACAAGCTTTTTATATATCGATAGTTTTTGACTCGTATAGATTGCACTACTGCTCAGAGTGATTAAACCAATGGCAGCTCTCCAAATTGACATCCAGCATTGCCATCACTCGAGAATGGAATCCGGTATCTTCTTTCCATGTGAGCCATCCCAGTACAAAAACGATTCCCAACCTAAACAATGATCCCTTAAGGATTCATCGCCAGCAAAGCTTCTGCAGGGGCGCTGCGGCTTAGATCATAAATGTAGGCGGTTTGACCGACGTGCACTTCATATGTGTTATTTTCTATGGCGTGTATCAGATCCGTTGCCACGGCAGCCGGGGGAATTCCGCGTTCGCCGCCGATTTCCTGGGAGAAGTCTGTGTTTACGAGGGGGGGCATCAGTTCAAAGACTTTCACGGCCGAGTTCTTCGCCAACGCGATGCGCAGCGATTGGGTGTAGGAGTGGAGTGCGGCTTTGCTGGCGCCGTAGGTGGCGGTGCGATGGTTTGGGGTGAGCGCAACAATGGACGATACGTTCACCACCGCCGCTTCTTGTTGTTCTTTCAGCAGGGGCAACAGGGCTTCGTTCAGGCGAATGATGGAGAGATAGTTGGTCAGCATTTCATCGCCGGCTTTTTCAAAAGTCCCCTGTCCTTCGGCGAGGTCCGACAGGTAGGCCCGCCCGGCGTTGTTGACGACGATGTTGAGGGAGGGAAATTCGGCGTAGAGCTTTTTTACCAATTGTTCTACATCCTTGCCGTTCGATACGTCGGACACGATACCTTGGGCGCCGGGAATTTGTGCGAGCGCTTTCTTCAGGCGCGCTTCGTCCCTGCCGGTAACGATCACCTGGTTTCCTTTGGCGGCGAAATGTTTTGCGATCTCCAGTCCGATACCCGCGGTGCCACCGGTGATCAGGATGGTGTTCTTTGTTGTTTTCATGGTTTGGGTTGATTGATGATTCCTGTTTGTTTGATTATCGTGGTCTTTGTTTCCGCGAAAGCGGCCTTTTTTTTATAAAAAAATACCAAACGGTATATTTTCTATTACACGGCTTCCCCGAAATTAGTTTACGCCGGCACGATTTATTTTCTAACGCGAGGGTTTTATTTCGACCGGAGATGTTCAACGGCAGCCGCTTAACCTCCGGGGCGTCCTGTTATGCTAATGTTACGTCCACCGTGGTGTTTTCGGGGAACTTGTATTACTTTGGGACCTTGTTAAACCCGACCAATGATATGAGACACCATTACCGGATTTCCTTGTTGCTGTTGTTTGCAGCGACGCTTTTTTCATGCAGTAAGCCCCAAAAAGAAACACCTGTTGCATCCGACGATAATCCCCTCCTGAAGGCATGGGAGGGACCCTATGGCGGACTGCCGCCGTTCGACAAGGTGGAACACAAGCATTTTATACCGGCCTTTGAAGCGGCCACCGCCGCCAACCTGGCCGACATCGACAAGATCACCGCCCAAACCGCCGCTCCGGATTTCGACAACACCATCCTGGCCCTGGAACAAGCCGGCAAGCCCTTCAGCCGCTTACAGACGTTTCTCAACATTTGGGCAAACAACATGAACGACAGCTCCTTCCAGAAGATCGAAAGTGAACTCACCCCCAGGCTGGCCGCGTTCAACGACCAGATCATCCAGAATGGAAAACTCTTTGCCCGCATCAAGACGGTCTATGAATCGGAGGCCCTCAAAAGCCTGACACCAGAGCAACAACGGCTCACCTGGCTGTACTATACCAACTTTGTTCATTCCGGCGCCCAGCTTGACTCCACGGCAAAACAACGCTTGTCCGACATCAACCAGAAGCTCGCCGCACTCTTCACCAAATTCAGCCAGCACGTGTTGGCTGACGAGAACGACCAATATGTGACCATCAGCAAAAAAGAAGACCTGGCCGGTCTGCCGCAAAGCCTCATCGACGGTGCTGCCGCCACCGCTGCGGATAAGAAACAGGAAAACGTCTGGCTGATCTCCAACACGCGCTCGTCGGTGGATCCGTTCCTGACGTTCTCCACCAACCGCGAGCTGCGCGAAAAAGTATGGCGCATGTTCATCAACCGCGGCGACAATGGCAACGCCAACGACAACAACGCCATCATCACCGACATCCTGCAACTGCGCGCCGAACGCGCTAAACTTTTGGGCTTTAAAACACATGCTCATTTGATGTTGGACAACAAAATGGCCAAGACACCCGAGCGTGCGATGGAGCTCATGGAAGAAGTGTGGAAACCCGCCGTCGCCCGCGTAAAAGTAGAAGTGGCCGACATGCAGGCGATCGCACAAAAGGAGGGAGCCAACATCAAGATCGCCCCGTGGGACTATCGCTTCTATGCCGAGAAAGTAAGAAAGCAACGCTATGACCTCGATCAAAACGAAGTGAAGCCCTACATGCAGCTTGACAAAATGCGCGAGGGCATGTTCTGGGCTGCCGGTGAACTCTTCGGATTTACCTTCACCCCGCTCGACAGTGTGCCGGTATATCACCCCGACGTAAAAGTTTGGGAAGTGAAGGACAAGACCAGTGGCCGCACCGTTGGCGTTTGGTATTTCGATCCCTATGCACGCCCCGGCAAGCGCTCGGGTGCCTGGATGAACACCTACCGCAACCAACACAAACTCGACGGCGGCATGTTGCCCATGGTATCCAACAACAGCAACTTCATCAAAGGCAAACCAGGAGAACCCGTCCTTATTTCGCTGGATGATGCTACGACGTTATTCCATGAATTTGGACATGCACTGCACGGACTCTCCTCTGATGTAACGTATCCATCGCTACAGTCTCCCAACGTCGCCAGTGACTATGTGGAATTTCCTTCGCAGCTGAACGAGCGCTGGTTCCTCACGCCGGAAGTGCTGAACACCTTTGCGCTCCACTATCAAACCGGCAAACCCATCCCCAAGGAACTGGTGGATAAAATCAGGAAAACCAAAAGCTTCAACTCCGGATTCACCACGGTCGAGTACCTGGCCAGCGCCCTCATCGACATGAAGCTCCACCTGGAAGGCGACAAGAAAATTGATCCCGACCAATACGAACGCGAAACCCTCACCGCCCTGGGCATGCCCGCCGAGATCGTCATGCGTCACCGCACCCCTCAATTCCTCCACATTTTCGCCGACGACGGCTACTCCGCAGGCTACTACAGCTACCTCTGGTCCGACGTCATCTCCGCCGACGCCTTCACCGCCTTCACCGAAGCCGGCGGCCCCTACGACAAAACGGTAAGCGACCGCTACAAACAGCACGTCCTCTCCGTTGGCAACACGATCGATCCCGCCGAAGGCTACAAACAATTCCGCGGCCGCGATCCCAAGATCAACGCCCTCATGGAAGTGAGAGGGTTTGCTAAACCGAAATAGTACAACGAGAAAAAAGCAAGAAGGCAAGGCGCCATCGCCTTGCCTTCTTTTTTTATGGCTTGGGATGGACTAACGTTCGCGGAATTCGAAGGGAATGTCTACTTGTTCGGAGAATTCGGCGCCGGCTTCTTGGACTTCTTCGTCGTCTGCGTAGGAGTGCCAGATGACGCGGATGGCGGGGATGGATTTGAGGGCGGTGAGGAGGTCGAGGAGTAGTTTGGAGGAGGCGGTGTTGAAGTAGTCGAGTTTGATGTGGAAGTCTGTGGTCGGATTGGGCGATTGGGCGTAGCGTTTGACCCAATCCATGATGGGATTGAAAAAAGATACGGCGTCTTCCGGGAGACAGCGGCCGGAGATCTCAAAGATGTTTTTGTCTTTGTTGAGGATCACTTGTGGTGTGTCGTCGCTGCTTTCCATCGTGAGGATTTCCATATTGCTCCAGTTAATGCCGGCCTTTATTTTCTTACTACTTCAATTCTTGTTAACGAGGTGGTCTTTTATGGATCGTCAAAGAAATTTTGCGGTGCAAATCTATTTCTGTCTGGAATGTAGCGCAACGGTGTGGCCACTCTAAATAACCGGTGGTCAAATTTCTTTCTACGGTAACAAAGGTATTTAGAATGCCGGGTTTGGAGAAACGATGTAATGAATGCGCTGGATTTTTTTTAATCCGAGGAAAACCAGGCCACGAATGTGGCGCCATGTTTCTATTTTGGCACATTCGTTCGAATGCGGGATCATGTTGCGATGCGTATCGGGGATGTTTGTTCTGGTCATTTTTTGCATTTTTCGGTGGCGATTGAAGAAGTGATTTAGTAGCTTTCCTTTAACCACCTGTTTGAATGTGCTTTAAACGTTCAGCGCATCGCTGTAATGCTCGACGTCAGGTTTCTATGCTGGGTTTTGTGGGGTGGTCAATGCTCTTTTAACAACCCTAAAACTACAACCATGAAGAAGTATTTCGTCGTTTTGTTGTGGAGCGCACTGCTCGCGCCGGTGGCCCAGGCCCAGAAATCATCGTGGCCGGTGTTAAAACATTATGAAAAGGAAGCGACCGACCGCATCGCCATGCCGGTGGGCGGTATTGGGACAGGCAACATTTCCATTGGGGGTAATGGCCAGTGGAAGGATGTGGAAATGATGAATAAGCCCGGCATTGGTTTTTACGGCTCAACCACTCCCAAACAAGCGCCGCTCTTCATGGTGTACACCGAAGATCCTGATGGCAAAAAAGAGTCGCGGGCCTTGGTGGGGCCGATCCCACCATACGAATACGCGGGTTCTGAAGGCAGCACAGCCCCCAACCACGGTTTCCCCCGGTTCGCGTCGGCCACGTTCGATGCAGCCTATCCGTTCGCGGTGGTGAACCTGGAGGATCCTGAAATGCCCGTTTCTGCCAAAGTCAAAGTATTCAATCCGTTTATCCCGGCGGATGCCGATGCCAGTGGCATTCCCGTGGCTGTCATTCGCTATGCGCTGACCAACAAGACCAGTGAACCCCTGACCGTGGCCGTGGCCGGCTCGCTCGACAATTTTATCGGCATGGATGGATTCAAAGTAGAATTCAATTCGTTTAATCGCGCCATCGTGCCGCAGGGAGCAAAGGATAACCGGAATGCCTTCCGGAAGACGGATCGCCTCGCCGGCATCTACATGACCTCCGACAGCGTGGACAAAGACGCGAGCACGTGGGGCACCATGGCGCTCACCACGTCTGAGATGGACAAGAACTATCGCATCAGCTATCGTACGGCCTTCAACCCCAAGGGATGGAACGCCAACATGAACGACATGTGGATGGATTTCGCCGACGATGGCGTTTTCAAAGACATCACATTCGACGAGCAGGAAGACAGTCCGCGCGCAGGACTGGCGGTGAAATTGTCGCTGGGACCAAACGAAACGAAGGAAGTGCAGTTTTTCTTGACGTGGCATTTCCCCAACCGAAAAGACTGGAACGACAAACAAACGGTGGGCAATTATTACACCACGCGTTATGCCGACGCCTGGGATGTTGCCGAGAAAACGCTCACGGCTTTGCCCGACCTGGAGCGAAAGACGTTGGAGTTTGTGACGCTGTTCCTGCAAAGCGACTACCCCGACGTGGTGAAAGAGGCCGCCCTTTTCAACACGAGCACCCTTCGCTCGCAGACGGCCTTTCGCACGCGCGATGGAAATTTCTTTGGTTGGGAAGGCGCTTTTGCGTCCACGGGTTCGTGTTATGGTAATTGTACACACGTTTGGAACTATGAGCACGCTACGCCTTTCCTGTTTGGCGAGCTTGCGAAAAAAATGCGCGAAGTGGAATATACCTATGGTTTGTGGGACGACACGGGGCTCATGAGCTTCCGTGTATCCCTGCCGTTGGAAAAGAACAAGAGTTGGAAGGCGGCCGCGGCCGACGGACAGATGGGCACGGTCATGAAAGTGTACCGCGAATGGCAGCTTTCGGGCGACGATGCGTTTTTGAAGAAGGTCTATCCGGGCGTGAAGAAAGCACTGGCCTTCGCATGGATCAAAGGCGGATGGGATGCCGACAAAGACGGGGTGATGGAAGGCTGCCAACACAACACGATGGACATTGAATACTACGGCCCAAACCCCGAGATCGAGTTCTGGTATCTCGGCGCCCTCAAGGCCGCTGGGGCAATGGCAAACTACGTGAAGGACAAAGAATTTGAAACCACCTGCAAACAGCTTTTTGTTCGCGGCAGTCAATGGACCGATGCTCACTTATTCAACGGCGAATTCTATATCCACCAGATCCAGCCCGTGGCCAGCAAAGAGGCTATTGCGCCGGGTTTGCTCATCGGTATGGGCTCGAAGGATCTGAAGGACCCGGATTTTCAGATTGGTGAAGGCTGCCTGGTGGATCAATTGGTCGGGCAGAACATGGCCCACATCTGCGACCTGGGATACCTGGCGAACCCCGAGCACGTGAAGAAAACGCTCCAAAGCATCCGTCGCTATAATTACGTGAAAACGTTTGGCGACCACTTCAACAACATGCGCTCCTATGCCCTGGGCAACGAGGCCGGTCTCATGTTAACGGCCTATCCCGATCCCTCCAAGCGTCCGGCCATCCCGTTGTCGTATTGGTCAGAGGCCTGGACTGGGTTGGAGTACACGGCCGCCACCGGCATGCTCTATGAAGGCATGCGCGAAGAAGCGCTCAGCACCATCACCGACGTGCGCGACCGCTTCAACGGCATTAAACGAAACCCTTTCAACGAAGAAGAATGCGGCAATCACTACGCCCGCGCGATGGCGAGTTGGTCGGCCATCGTAGCCCTCAGCGAATTTCACTACTCCGCCCCGACGGCAAAATTCACCATCACATCAACCCCGGGAAACTACTTCTGGTCCAACGGTTACAGCTGGGGAATGGCGCACGTAGCGCATGAGAACAACACGACCCAAGTGAAGATCGAGGTCCATGGGGGCACGCTCAAATTGAAAACTGTTGCTACCAAAGGGGCGGAAGCGACTTTGAAGAAAATGGTGGTGTTAAGTGAAGGGGGGGAGCAAACGTTAAATCTTGTGCAGAAATAATAAGGAGGGGGAATTCAGGAGCCAGAATCCAGGAGCCAGGAGCCAGAATTTTAGGGGGAAATGCTGTTTGTGCTTCTATTTCGATCGTCAGGATTTGCGAATTTTGTACGGTCGATCCATCATCGGCCCTCTGACCTTGATCGATAACTCTATCAGGAAATAATTGGGAGTCCGAACCTATAGGGACAGCGTCTTTGCACTTTTGTTTTGACGGCAAGCTCCACAGATTTTGTGTTCTCAATCTTTTAAACACATCTACCTTCTGTTAGATAGCTCCCCATAGGGAATTGGAATGTCAGACTTTAGACATCCGCAGCAAACGCATTTCGTGCTTTTATTTTTTACGTTCGCAATCACAGATCTTGCGCAGCCCATCTCCACCGCGCGTTCTAATATTCTCTAAACTGATTTTCTGGCTACTGGCTCCTGGCTCCTGAACTCTACCGCTGCAGATACAATATCGCCAAAAACGCCAAAAGATTATTCGTCACATGCAACGCTACCCCTGCTGTGAGACTTTGTGTTTTCCTCGCGAAATGTCCGGCCACCATGCCGAAGGCAAAGTAGAAGGGGATGAGCATTAGTTTTTGGTGCAGGATGGCGAAGGTGAGCGACTGTGCGATGTTGGCCCAGATGAAAGGGATGTTGCGTTGGCAGGAAGAAAGGAAGATGCCGCGAAACAGCACTTCTTCGTAGAAGGGCACTAACAACACGACAAACATAAAGCCCAGCACGGGATTGTAGAACCGGTTTATCGAGACGATGTTATCTACCACGGAGGCCATCACGGTCGAAGCTTCTTCGTTGAGGCTTATGCTGAAGGCGCCCAAAATGGTTTGATAGAACACGAGGCCGATGCGCAGCAGGAAAGCCAGTGCTATGCCCAGCCCAACCTGGCGGCGGATGAGGCCAAGGTTATAGCGCACGCGCGAAAAGAACATCCGGATGTCTTCCGGGTCGATGAGTGCGACGGTGTAGATAAACGAGATCGTACTGAAAAACAGCATCATGTCGGCGGAAGCTTTGTTGATCGGGCTGGTGTGTTGGGATACGATCTCTTCGCTGAAGTTGCTGAGGAAGCCGGAGTAGTCGAAGAGGAGGATAGACAGCAGGTCGCACAATAGTAACATTGAGCAGGCTACCCAGAAATGTCGCAGGCCCCAGTGGAACGATGTTTCGGGCGCGAGTTTGCCGCGTGCCCTGCGGATGGCGCCGATGTAATGGATGGGCAGAACCCACACGTAAGGGATGATGAACACCAGGGCGATCGTGCCGAAGAGTAGGAGGATGCGTCCGGCGTCGGCCAGGGACCATCCTGCACCCGGTGACCGGATAAAAAGCTCAAGCCGGTAAACGCCCAGCGGATCGTTCATGAATTGGTCGGCGACGAAGCGTTTGTAGGAGAAGGCTGCCGAATCGGCGGAGCCGTGGGAGAGGTCGTATTCCAGTAGTTTCTGGGCGCGTTCTGTGGTTTTCCACTGGTTTTGTTTGTAGTCCTGCAGCAGGTAGGCACGGGCTTCGTCGTGCAGGCCGTTGTCGATCATGGCTTGGGCGAGGGCGGCAAGGTCCTGGTGTGTCGAGGTGTCGCGGGCGGCAAGGCGGAACGCTTCGATGGCACGGGCGGGTGCGCCGAGGTCCAGGAGCATGCGGCCTTTTTGATTCAGGATCCATCCCATGTCTGTAGAGTCCAGGTGGTTGGCCAGCACGGCCACGGCGCTGTCGATTTGTTTGATGCCTTTGTAGGCACGCGCTTGCAGCAACGAGAGATCGAGTGTGTCGTTGCTGGCCATGGCGCGGGCGGCATAGAACAGCGCATCGCGATGGCCGTCGGTGTTGTCATATTGTTCGGCCAGTTGATTGTACACCTTCCAGCTATCGTTCTTCCACAGCGCAGGGTTGCTGTCGATCTCCCGGGTCAGGGTTTTGAGATAAGCGATGGCGGTGTCGCCATATAAAAATTCGGAGGGATAGAGGAGTACTTCCGGTTCTTTTACGAAAACGTTCAGCAGTTCGCGGGCGCACGCTTCGGCGGCTTCCGCGTTGGGGTTGTATTCTTCGTAGTCGTCATAGTAGGCCGTTTGAATGAACCGGCAGCGTTCCACGCGGGCGTGTGGGTCTTTGGGGTAGCGCCAGATAAAATCTTTGTATTGGTCCAGGATGTTTTGATACAACGAATCCTTGGCATTGCCCAGGCGTTCCAGGTGTTGTGTGTGGTCGACGGTGAAATTGGAAGATTGTGCTGCGGCGTAACGACAAGCGATTGCCGTGAGGACGAAGAAAAGAAGATGTTTCAAAGACATCGGGGTTATTGGGTCGAAGTTTAGCCTCGGGAAAACGGGTCTAAATAAATAAAAATTACCCGCCCAAATTCTTTCTTTCGGCGGATAATCTAACATGGCGGAAGGCAGCGTTTGAATGTGGATGGAGTATGGATGAAGGATGACGTGCGAAACCGGATCACCGAAAGCGCGGTATTCTTTGCGAAAAGCATGCATCCCCAATCTGAAATCAATACTTTTGAAAGACAAAAGACACCTCCATGAGCAAGATCATCCTCTGCATGCACACCACCCTCGACGGTTTTGTGGCCGGTCCCAAAGGCGAAATGGACTGGATCAACCTCAGTCCCGGGATGTTCGACTTCGTGGGCAAGCTCACCGATCGCGCTAACACGGCGCTCTATGGCCGCGTCACCTATCAAATGATGGACGGCTATTGGCCCACGGCTGGCGATCAGCCCAATGCCTCGAAACACGACATCGAACATTCGCAGTGGTACAACCGGGTAACGAAGGTGGTGTTGTCGCGTTCTATGAAAAACGAAAAGCGCGAGCGCACAAAATTTGTGGGCGACAATGTGTTGGAGGAAATCAGCAAAATAAAACAAAATGCCACCGGCGACATTCTCATCTTCGGCAGTCCCCGGGCGTGTCATACCCTCATGGCGCTCGACCTCATCGACGACTATTGGCCCTTTGTAAACCCGGTGTTGTTGGGGCAGGGTATACCGTTGTTCGATAAAATAAAAGACCGGACGCCGCTTCACCTGGTGGGGACGAAGACCTTTGCCGAGGTGGTGAGTTTGCATTATGAGCGGAAGCGCCAGGGGTAATTCCGATTCAAGAAAGTTTGTAATTCTATTTGCCGGACGGCGACATACTGGGCTATGTTGCAGATCAGGAATTTCAGGAAGGCCTATGGAAGGTTCACCGTGCTGAGCATTGACGAACTCGCGATCAAGCCCGGCGTTTTTTGGATCAAGGGTGCCAACGGTTCGGGTAAGAGCACGTTGTTGAAAGCCGCTGCGGGAATATTGGATTTCGATGGGGAGATCGTGTTGGGAGGGAAGATCAGTCTGAAAAAAGATCCGATCGAATACCGGCGGAGGGTGAATTTCGCGGAAGCAGAACCCGTGTTTCCTGAATTTTTGACCGGCAAAGAAATGATGCGTCTCTTTGCTTCGGCCAAACGTGCCCCTTCCCAGCAGCAAGACTATCTCGTCGACAGCATGCACATGAACGCCTATGTGGACGAGCCGCTCTCAACCTATTCCAGCGGCATGCTGAAAAAACTTTCCCTCGCCCTGGCTTTTCTGGGCAAGCCCGACGTGATCCTGCTGGATGAGCCGCTGATCACGATGGACACCGCATCTTTGCAGGTGTTGTATCGCTGGATCGAAGAAAAGCACCGCGACGAGAACGTAAGCTTCTTCCTGTCGTCACATCAACCGCTCGAAACCGTGTTGACCGATACCCTGATCGTGGAGAACCAAACTGTTACACCAAACGCCTGATGGTTTCGCCCCTTACCCGTGTGTTGACAAAAATATTTGTCAAAGGCTTCTACCGCGTGCATGCCGGTCTGCTGTTGTTTTTCTTTGTGACGTTGCTTACGTATGGATTCTTCATCAATGTGCTCAACGAAACCCACCTCACCCCGGCAGACCGCATTCTCAACAATCTGATCCTGGTACTGACGCTCCTGAGTTCGCCGCTGATGGTGATCGTCGTTTTTGTGGCGTGGTTCTTCTACACGGTGAAAAGCTGGGACTATGTGTTGGGCCAAATGACAACACCAGCGAACGAATTCTTGTACTACAGCAGCACGGCGATGCCCCGGCGCGGGCAGGCGGGGAGTTGGTTTGTGGTGCAGCTGCTGATCTCGGTGCCGATGATTGTCTATGCACTATTTTCAATCGTGGTGGGAGCGGTGTATCACTACTACCTGGTTCCTGTCATCATCGTTCTTTACATCGTATTGCTTTCGGGCGTTAGCGCGGGGTTGTATGCATATGTCATCAACCGGCGGATCCGGTCGCAGAAGGGATCGTGGCTAAGCGGGTTGGTGCGGGGGTGGGATAAACCGTTCTTTAGTTTGTTTCTGTATGCCGTGATGGACAAGTTGAAGGTGGCCTTTGTGGTCACCAAACTGTTGTCGGCACTGGCCATTATCGGAGGGTTTCACATTCTTACCGACGTTCGCGAGGATACGCGTGCAGCAGGGATGGTTACGTTGGGCATGGTGATGGCGCATGCGTTGCTGCTCTATCAATCGTATCGCTTTGAACATACGGCCTTGCGCTTTTCGCTTAATTTTCCTTATCGCAAGATCCAGGTATACGTCAGTTGGGGATTGACCTATGCGTTGCTCACCTTGCCTGAGATCTTGTGGCTATTCACCCGCTTCGAAGCCGGGCTGGCCTGGGGACTCCTACTTTTTCATGTGAGCGCCGGCCTCCTGGTCCGCAGCATCCTCTATCGCACCGCCCTCGACATGAAAAAATTCATCTACGCGGTTTTCTATTTCTTCATCCTCTCCTTTGCCGCCATTGTCTTAAAACTACTCTGTCCGCTTGTGATCGTCACACTGGCAACCTCGTGGATCGTCTTCCAAAAATACTATTACAAACAGACCCCCTGAATACGCGCCGAAGCTTTAGCGAAGGGGAGGCGGGTCAACGATGCATTTCCTCCTTATCATTAATTCCCAAAGACCTTCATAAAATCATCTTCGTAACTCACACCAATCGGAATTTCCTTCCCGCCCTTTAACAAAATGATCTTATTCCGCACGGATTCGATCTTTGAAAGCGGCACAATAAAAGACCGATGCACCCTGATAAACTCCTTCGCCGGCAATTTTGAAGCGATCCCCTTCATCGTCATCCGGCTGAGGATAGTCTTCCCGTTGTCCAGGTTGATCTTCAGATAATCCGCGAACCCTTCCACATAGCCAATCTCCGCCAGGGCGATCTTCACCAGGTTATACTCCGACCGGACAAACACATGTTTCTCTATCGCCGAGGGTTGCTGGTGCAAATAATTGAAATAGTCGCGCGCCTTCGTTACGGCCGCCGTGAAGCGCTCCAGCGAATAGGGTTTGAGCAGATAGTCCACAGCGCTCAGTTCGAAGCCTTCCACCGCATATTGCGCATGGGCCGTGGTGAAGATCACCATCGTTTGTTGCGGCAGGCCTTTGTAAAATTCGATGCCCGAAACAGCGGGCATGTTGATGTCGAGGAACAACAGGTCGACGGGATAACTCTCCAGGTGTTTGCGCGCTTCCGCGGTTTGGGTGAATGTTTTTTCGAGTTTTAGAAAATCAACTTGTTCGCAGAAGCTTTCCAGGATCTCCAACGCGAGGGGTTCATCATCGATGGCAATGGCGGATATCATGTGAAACGGAGGGTTAGTTTGATGCGATAGTGGAGCGGATCTTCGTGAACGGCCAGCGTGTAGTTCCGGCCGTACAACGACTCCAGCCGGGCGCGGGTATTCTCGATGCCCACACCGCTTTTCGCGTGTTGTTCGTGGTCGATCTTCAGCTTTTGATTTTCTACGTTCAATTCCACAAAGTTGTCGTTCACGTCGATGTGAATGTTTATAAACGAATCCTGATCGGGATTCACGCCGTGCTTGAATGCATTTTCAATGAATGGCATCAGCACCAGCGGTGCGACTTCCTGATCGCGGATCACTCCCGTTACGCGATACGACAGGTTCATGTTTTTCGTGAGGCGTAGTTTCTGCAAGTCAATATAGTCATTCGTGTAATTGATTTCCCGCTCCAGCGGCACAAACTCATGGCGTGTTTCCGTGACCACATAGCGCATCATTCCCGACAGCTTTAGGATGGTCGACGCCGTGGTGGGCGATTTCTCGCGAATGGCCAATGCATAGATGTTGTTCAGCGTGTTGAAAAGAAAATGCGGGTTGATCTGGTTCCGCAAGGTGGACATCTCTGCCTTGAATTTCAGGACCTCCGTGTCGAACAGTTTCATTCTCACCCGGAGGAGGATCGAGAACAGGATCACCGCAATGTATAGAAAGATGTTGTGTTTCACTTGCGTGAGAAAGGAGGCGTCGCTGCGCATGGGCGGTAAGGCAGCCGGTACGGCCGAAATCGTGTGGGTATCTATCGGGCCACGCATGCCGCGCTGCATGTGTTGTGGCGGATCCCACGGAACGTAACCGGTCATGAGCGAGGGCAGCAGCGTGATGATGAGAAACCCCAGCAAAATGAGCACCCCATACCAAAATGTTTTTCCGCGAAAGTAAATTTTTGGGATCAGCAGGTAAAAGTTCAGGTAAAAGATGATCAGCATGAGCCCGTCGGCCAGGAAATCGCGCATCGTGGCCGGCGACAACAGGGGCATGCCGGGAGGGCGTGGCGAGAGGAAGAGGGGGATGATGAGAAACGCCAGGCACCCCAAAACATGCCAAACGATCGTGATATATTTTTTTGTCATAGACCTTACATGGCTTTGATAACGGATTGATTACGCTGTAAAACTATCACTCCCGCATCCGTTTCCGCACGGTGTTCTTCGTCACATCTGCGCTGTTCGTCGCAAAGTTGCTCCGGACTGCATTTGGCGCGGGTTATGTCCCGTTACTTTGCCATATCAATCATCACAAATTAACAAATAACGCTCTATGCAAAGGAAGGAATTTATTAAGCGGTTGGGTTTTGGTAGTCTCATGGTGCCCCTGGTTGTGGCCTGCGGAAAGGATGACGACCCCACACCGGCAACCGACACCACCACGACCAGCGGAACCTGCACCGTGTCGCCGTCGGAAACCGCGGGTCCGTTCCCCACAAAGACACCGGCCGACCTGGTGATGGTCGACATTCGTTCCGACCGCACGGGCATCGAGATGACGGTGACCATTACCATCCAGAACAGCAACAACAGCTGCGCCGCCCTGGCTGACGCCATCGTCGACATTTGGCATTGCGACAAGGATGGTTATTATTCTGAATATGGTGGATCGGGCATGCAGAGTGTCGATTACCAATCCGTTCACTTCTTGCGCGGCCGGCAGTCTACCAATAGCGACGGCGTGGTGGCGTTCAAGACGATCTTCCCCGGCTGGTACAGCGGGCGTGCACCCCACATCCATGCGCACATCTACGACTCCACTGGTAAATCGCTGCTTGTAACTCAAATTGCTTTTCCCACAGACGTCTGCAATACCGTCTACACGACGGCCACCAACTTCTACACGAAAGGTACGCAAGATACTTCCAACGCAAGCGACAACGTATTTAGCGATTCGATCGCAAACGAAATGTCCACCGTGACCGGAAGCGTAGCCGATGGCTTTGCATTGACCCATACGATTGTGGTTAGCGCATAACAAAATAGTCAACGACTAAAGAGAAAAAGAATATGGAGCTGGAGGCGATGATTTATTTGGCGGAAAAGAGGGGGTGTACTCAAACGCAAGTGCACCGCAGCTTCCATTCTTTTAATTTTGCAACCTATCAATTGGCGCATCGTCAGCCGTTTGGCGCGCTGCGGGTATTCAATGACGAAACCTTGATGCCGGGAGCCAGCATCACGTATTCGTTGACCGATGATCATCTCGTGCTTTTACTGCCTGTCGCCGGAGGCATCAACTTCGAGATGGGAGGGGGCACGCAATTCGTAGAAGCCGGCGAAACGGCTTGGATAAATGGGCGCAAAGGTTCGGTGCTCACCATCAACAACCCCTATGAAACCGGGGCCGTAGATTTTATATCGGCGTGGATCGCGCTGCCCGAATTAAATGATCAGCTGCCCGTTACGCTGCCGTTTGACCTCACCACGACCAACACCCTGCACACGCTGTTTGCCTCACCTCAAATCAAAGCCCACATCGGCAAATTCACGGGCCGCGCGGACGCCACCTTCAAAACAAGCGAAGGCAACACCCGTCTTTTTGCCTTTGTCCTGGAAGGTGCTTTCGAATTCACAGAACGCCTGCTCCTGCACCGCGATGGCCTTGCCTTAAATGCCGTCACCGAAGCCGACTTCGAATCCCTTTCCGACGGCGCGATCCTATTGATCCTGGAAGTGTAGTCAACACCCCGCATCTCAAATTTCACACCCCTGGTGATTTTACTTCTTGGAAGAGTCGAATGCAGTCAGGGCTAAAGCCCTTGATTGGATATGGCTTATGTGCCCCGGACTAAAGTCCGGGGGTTATTCATTTTATTATGCCCGTTCACGCTTCGAAAGATGTGTGCTAGACTAGGCCTTTAAGCCCGGTCAAAAAGTAATCCTTTGCCCGGGCTTTAGCCGTGACCACACACGCTGGTTACACCTGAAGGCGACCGTCCCTTTTTCATTTGGAATTCAAAAAGCTTTGTGTAATATTGACACAAAGAAAATTTTATTGACCTCTAGCCCCATCCCCTATGAAACTACCCGTACTGGCTTTTACAGCACTGCTCCTCCAATTTGCGTCCATCCTCACCTTTGCACAGAAAGCGACTTCCGGCCTGCCGCTCGTCACCGGAAATGACGTGGCGGTGACCCAAACCGAGTCCGGTAAGGTGCGGGGCTACATCCACAACGGCATTTATACCTATAAAGGAATACCCTACGCGCAAGCTGAGCGCTTCATGCCACCCTCCAAACCCAAGGCCTGGGAAGGCATCCGCAGCTCACTCGCCTACGGACCGGTTTGCCCCCTCATGGACCCCACAACGTCGGTCATGGACGAATCTGAGTTTGTCTTCCACCACGACTGGGGTTATCCCAACGAAGACTGTCAGCGCGTGAACGTGTGGAGTCCTGGCATTGCTTCGGCCAACGACACGAAGAAGAGACCGGTCATGGTATGGCTTCATGGTGGCGGGCACACCGCGGGCTCGTCGCAAGAGCTGCCTTCTTATGATGGTGAGAACCTGGCCAGAAAAGGTGATGTCGTGGTGGTTTCGGTAAATCATCGTTTAAATATCCTGGGCTTCCTGGACCTGTCGGCCTATGGTGACAAATACAAATCGTCGCCTAACGTGGGCATCATGGACCTGGTGGCGGCGCTGGAATGGGTGAAAGCCAACATTGCCAACTTTGGTGGCGACCCTAACAACGTTACCATCTTTGGGCAGTCGGGTGGGGGAGGAAAAGTGAGCACGCTCATGAATGCTCCCGCGGCCAAAGGATTGTATCACAAGGCCATCATCCAAAGCTGCGGCCTCGGGTTGAGGTTCACGGAAAAAGAAATCAGTTCGCGTGTCACCAAAGCGGTGCTTGCTGAATTGAAATTACAACCCACGCAAGTTGATTCGTTGTTGAAGTTGCCTTACGCCGTGCTGGGAGCGGCGGGCAAGAAAGCGTATGCCAAGATCAACGCCGAACTGAGGGCAGAAGGAAAAGATGTGGGCTTTTTTGGCATAAGCTTCGGACCCGTTCACGACGGCAACTACCTGCCCTACCAACCTGCCGATGCACAAGCGAAGTCCATCGCCGCAGGCGTTCCCTTGCTGATCGGCTCCGTCAAAAATGAAGTCATGACGTCGTTGTTCATGCCCAACCTGCGTGGCGGCTCCCTGGCCGATGTGAAGGCCCACTTGCAAAAACTATACGGCGACAAAACCGAAGCCTACCTTGCCGCCGTGAAAAAAGCATATCCCGCCGACACACGTCCTACCGACCTGTTAGATGTGGACGACATGTTCCGGAGAACCGCTGTGCGAATGGCCGACCTCAAAGTAGCCGCCGCTTCAGGCCCGGTATACATGTACCTGTTCGCGTGGCAGTCGCCCGTCATGGAAGGCTTTTACAAAGCCGTGCATTGTATGGAGATCCCCTTTGTGTTCGACAACATTGCGCGCTGCGAGGAAATGACCGGGGGTGGAAAAGATGCCCATGCCTTGGCCGAAAAAGTGAGCCAGGCCTGGATCAATTTTGCGCGCAACGGAAACCCCAATCACAAGGGACTTCCTACGTGGCAACCCTACACGCCGGCAAACGGCGCGACCATGATCTTCGACAATCAATGCGTGGAGAAATACCACCACGATAAAGAGTTCCTGGCCATCACTCCGGACAGAACCCTTTAATTGTACGATCGTGCGTCATTATAAAATAGTTTACAGTGTACTAATGGCCGTCCTCTGCGCAGCCTGCTCCACAAAAGAGCAGGCGCGTCAGGACGTATGGAGTGTTGTGAAGACGGAAGGCGGGTTGATCTCGGGAACGCTAAAGGATAGTGTTCATATTTTCAGAGGCATTCCTTTTGCCGCACCTCCCGTGGATGAACTCCGGTGGCGTGAGCCACAACCGGTGAAACCCTGGGCCGACACCCTGGCCTGTGTGGCGTTTGGTGCCAGTCCCATACAAAATGATCCCAAGCCGTTCATGATGTGGTCGGAGGAGTTTATCACACCCGCGAAACCATTGAGCGAAGATTGTCTTTTCCTCAACGTCTGGACCGCTGCCAAATCGCCGGAAGAAAAACGACCGGTATTGGTGTGGATCCACGGCGGAGCTTTTTTGTCGGGATCAGGAGCTTGTCCGGTGTATGATGGCGAGGCGCTGGCAAAAGCAGGAGTCGTGTATGTCACCATCAACTACCGGCTGGGTGTCTTTGGATTCATGGCCCATCCCGAACTCACGGCCGAGTCGGAGCACGAGAGTTCCGGCAACTATGGGTTGCTGGACCAGGTGGCGGCTTTGCAATGGATCAAGAACAACATCGCTGCTTTTGGCGGCGACCCTTCCCGCGTGACGATCGCCGGGCAGTCGGCCGGTTCTATGGCCGTGCAATCGCTGGTAGCCAGTCCGTTGGCGAAGGGTCTCTTTCACGGTGCCATTGCCGAAAGCGGCGCCATGACCGGCCGGCCATCGATGCCGCTGAACGAAGCGGAAAAGACGGGGGTGGCGTTGTTGAAGAAAATCAATTCGGAATCCATTGACGCCTTGCGCAGTTTATCCGCCGACAGCCTTTTGGCATTGGCCAACACCTTGCCCTTTGGTTCATTCTTTCCCATTGTCGACGGCTATGTGTTGCCGGCCGATGTGAAGTCGATCTTCCAGAACAAACAACACAACGATGTGCCCGTGGTGGCCGGGTGGGTGACGGGCGATGCCGACCTCGTGTTGGGGAACATTCAATCGCCAACCCAATTCAAGGCATCGGCGCAAACCCGCTATGGCAACCGCAGTGCCGAATTCCTGAAGCTCTTTCCTGCCGAAGATGAGGCGGGCGCCAAAGTATCACAGCGCAAGCTGGCCTTGCTCCAGTTTGCAGGCTATCCCGATCGCGCGTGGGCGTTATCCAATCAGCACAACACGTACGTGTATGAATTTACCTACGTGCCCACCGATAAACCGGGCTTCCCCAACTACGGGGCGTTTCATACTTCCGAAGTTCCTTTTGCGCTGCACACGCTGAAACTTTGGGACCGTCCTTGGGTGGAAGCGGATCTGCAGGTGGAGGCATACATGTCGTCGTATTGGATCAATTTTGTGAAGACAGGCGATCCCAATGGAAAGGGTCTTCCGGAATGGAAAAAATATGAAGCCACCACGGGCAATGTCCAGGAACTGGGCGCTGTCTCCGTGGCCGGGCCGGGAAAGTATGCGGCAGAATTTGAATTTATAAAATCCATAAACCCATAAAGAATACCCGATAAAGCACACGGCGAAGTAGCTCCATTCACCAGGGCAACAAAGACCTTATAAGATTTCCAGCTGGCTCCCCGGAAATGCAAAGGGAAAATGGAATACGTCGCCGGCTTTATCATCTTGCGTCCCGGAGATGGGTTGGCCGGAGACGCCCTCCTTCGCTGAAGCTCCCGTCTTTCGCTAAAGCTACGACGGGCAAGCAGGGATACGAAAGATTGAAAACTGTAATGCACTAAAAAATAGATCTCATGCTCTCGCTCTTCGGGTTTGCCACCATTGCCATTTTTCTTGTACTGATCATCACGAAACGACTGTCGGTCATCACGGCGTTGGTGCTTGTTCCGATTGTCTTCGGCTTGTTCGCGGGTGTTTCCGTGAAGGAACTGGCCGAGATGATGCTGGGAGGGATCAAGCAAGTGGCACCCACCGGGATCCTGCTCATGTTTGCCGTGCTCTACTTTGCCGTCATGCTCGACGTAGGATTGTTCGACCCGGTGATCGCGTTCATCATCCGCCAGGTGAAAGGCGATCCGTTGCGCGTGGTGATTGGCACTGCCTTGCTCACTATGATCGTGCACCTCGACGGCGATGGCACGGCCACGTTCATGATCGTGATCTCCGCCTTTCTTCCCATCTATAAAGAACTGAAGATGGATCGCCTTGTATTAGCCGGCATTGTCGCGTTGGCCGTGGGCCCGATGCATCTCGTGCCTTGGTCGGGCACGTCGGCGCGTGCTATGGCTACACTGAACTCAAATGCTACGGAGCTCTTCAATCCCAACATTCCGGCCATGATCGGCGGCGCCCTCTGGGTGATCGCGGTGGCCTATATTCTGGGGCGCAGAGAACGAAAGCGGTTGGGAAAAGTCCACCTGGACTACGATCACCATACTTCTCTTACGGATGAACAGCGATCGCTCCGCAGACCCAAGCTGATCCTCGTCAACGCGGTCATGACCGTTTCGCTCATCGTTATTCTAATGAAAGGCTGGGTGCCCACACCGGTGTTGTTTGTGATCGCCAGTTGCCTGGCACTGCTCATCAACTATCCAAAACTAAAAGATCAACAACGCGTGATGAAAAGTCACGGTGCGAACATTTTTATGGTGTCGAGCATGATCTTCGCGGCGGGAATTTTCTCCGGCATTCTTACCGGCTCCAAGATGATCGATGCCATGGCTTCGTCGTTGGTGTCACTGATTCCCGAACAGCATGCGTCGTTGCTCCCGGTATTGACGGCCATCACGAGTATGCCTTCGAGCCTGCTGTTTACACCGGATGCTTATTATTTCGGCGTGGTGCCGGTGTTGAGCGAAGCAGCACAACACTACCAGGTGAATCCCCTGGAGATCGGGCGCGCGGCGTTGCTGGGACAAATGACGGTAGGCTTTCCGTTGAGCCCCTTAACGGCGTCGACGTTTTTGCTGGTGGGCTTATGCGAAGTGGACCTGGGCGATCATCAGAAATTTGTTTTCAAATGGGCCATGGGCACCACCCTGGTGATGACGCTCGTGGCGTTGCTAACCGGATCGATACACTTATGAAAGAAAAGATCAGGATCGGATGTGGCGCAGGATTCTCCGGCGACCGGCTTGACCCCTCGCTGGTTTTGGTGGAGCGTGGAGGATTGGATTACCTGGTGTTGGAATGCCTGGCCGAGCGCACTATTGCCCTGGCACAAAAAAGAAAACGGCAGGATCCGTTGCAAGGCTACGACCCGTTGCTGGAGCGAAGGATCGAGTCGCTGCTCGTTCCCCTTTTGCAAAACAAGGTGCGGCTCATCACCAACATGGGAGCCGCCAACCCGCTGGCTGCTGCACAAAAAATTATCGAGATCGCACGACGCAAAAATGTGAAGGTGAAGGTAGCGGCGGTTACCGGCGATGACGTGCTGGACAAGATCGATCCGCAAGACAAAGCGTTGGAGACCGGCCGGCCTTTGGTGGATTCCGGTCCGCTGCTGTCGGCCAATGCATATTTAGGGGCGCCAGGCATCATCGAGGCAATCCAGCAGGAAGCCGACATTATTATCACCGGCCGCGTGGCAGACCCGTCGTTGTTTATTGCGCCGATGATCGTTGGTTTTGGCTGGTCGATGGATCACTATGACCTGCTCGGCAAGGGCACGGTGTTGGGCCACCTCATGGAATGCGCCGGGCAAATCACCGGTGGCTACTTTGCGGATCCCGGAAAGAAAGATGTTCCCGGCATGGCTGTGCTGGGTCATCCGTTCGTGGATGTCTGGCCGGATGGTCAGGGCATTATTGGAAAAGTCGATGACACCGGAGGTATCATCAATTTGCAAACGGCCAAGGAGCAATTGCTCTATGAGGTGGTGAACCCGTACGAATATTTTACACCCGATGTTATTGCTGATTTTACATCGGTGCAATTGACCGACCTGGGTGGCAACCGCGTGCAGGTTGCCGGCGGCAGTGGAAAACAAAAGCCTGACACCTATAAAGTAAGTGTAGGCTACCAAGCCTTCCATCTCGGCGAAGGAGAGATCACCTACGCGGGATCAAATGCTGTAGCGCGCGCCCGGCTGGCGGGAGAGATTGTGCGGGAGCGATTGAAGGACGAATTTCCGGAACTGCGGATCGATCTCATCGGTCAGAATTCCGTGCACGACGACCGGCTTCACCAAGCGAACACACCTTATGAAGTACGGCTTCGCGTTGCCGGCAAATCGCCTTCGTTTCAGCAAGCGTCGCGCGTTGGCGAGGAGGTGGAAGCCCTGTACACCAATGGACCCGGTGGTGGCGGAGGTGTGAGAAAATATGTGCAGGAGGTGGTGGGCATCGTATCCACCCTGATCCCACGAAACAAAGTGACGCATCACATAACCTTGTTAACGGCATGAAACTCTACGACATCGCCCACAGCAGGGCAGGAGACAAGGGCAACACGCTCACCCTGTCGCTCATCGCCTACCGCTTAAAAGATTATCCGCTCCTTTGCGAAAAGGTGACGATCGAAAAGGTGAAAGAACACTTCAAAGACATCGTGAAAGGCGACATCGTCCGCTATGAGCCTCCCAATATAGCGTCGTTGCTCTTTGTGTGTCACGACGCCCTCGGCGGCGGCGTCACCACATCGTCGCGAATGGATGCGCACGGCAAAACGCTAAGTTACGCTTTGTTACAGATGGAGATCTAAGCGCGGTATAATCCGTCTGGCGCCTTTTGCACAGAATACCTTCGTTTCCTTTCAGAAATTCGAGCTAACCTTATCGATTTCTTTGCTTGCCCGCCGACTTGCCCGTCGTAGCTTTAGCGAAGACGGGAGCTTCAGCGAAGGAGCGCGCGCAAACCCACCATCACCGTCCACCCCAATCCTCGTTGCAATTTCCCGAATTAACTTTATATTGTGTCAAAGTTACACAATAGTTTTTCCACACTATGACCCAAAAAAACGTAAGCTTATTCACCATCCTCCTGATGTTTCTGGCGCTGTCGTGCAGCAAACCAAAACACGAGGTCCGCATCCTGGTCTTCACCAAAACTGCGGGATTCCGTCACGAGTCCATCGGTGCGGGAATTGAGGCCATAAAGACGATGGCCAAAAAACACAACATCGCGGTGGACACCACCGAGAACGCGGCCAACTTCAACGAAGACAACCTGAAGCATTACAACGCTGTGATTTTTCTGAGTACCACTGGCGACGTGCTCAACCAGGAACAACAAAACGATTTTGAACGCTTCATCCAGGCGGGTGGAGGATACTTGGGCATACACGCCGCCACCGACACGGAATACGATTGGCCGTGGTATGGCAAACTGGCCGGTGCCTATTTCACCAGCCACCCCAACAACCCGAACGTGCGGACGGCCGATTTCCTGACGGTTGATCACAAACATCCCGCCTCGGATTCGCTGCCCGACAAGTGGCAGCGCACCGATGAATTTTACAACTTCAAAAACATCAACCCCGAGATCCATGTGTTGGTGAAGATCGATGAAACGTCCTACGAAGGCGGCACCAACAACGGCGACCACCCCATGGCATGGTATCACGAATTTGACGGCGGCCGTGCCTTCTACACTGCGATGGGCCACACCGACGAAAGCTTTCAGGATCCGCTGGTGCAGCGACACATTTGGGGCGGCTTGCAATACGTGCTGGGTGGCGACAAACCCGTGGAGCTGGACTATAAACTTGTGAAAACGAAACGCGTGCCCGAAGAAAACCGGTTCACCAAAATTGTGCTGGACGAAAAACTGGAAGAACCCGTAGAACTCGCCGTGCTTCCCAACAGCCAGGTTCTTTTTGTGGAGCGAAGAGGCAACGTGAAACTTTACGATCCCACCGAAAACAAGACCAAGCTGGTGACAAAGATCGCGGTCAGCACAAAATATAAATTCAAAGACGGCGGCCAATCCGAAGCGGAAGACGGCTTGCTGGGGCTGGCCATCGACCCGAAGTACAGCGAGAACCATTGGATCTATCTCTACTATTCCCCGGCCGGCGACGAGGCGAAAAACATTTTGACGCGCTACGAATTCAAAGACGGTAAGCTCAACGAGGAGTCGAAGAAAGTGATGCTGGAAGTGAAGACACAACGCGAGCAATGCTGCCATACCGGTGGGTCTATTGCCTTCGATGCCAACGGAAACTTATTCCTTTCCACAGGCGACAACACGAGCCCGCGCAACACGGCGTATGCGCCCATCGACGAACGTCCGGGAAGAAGCCCGTGGGATGCCCAGAAAGGTTCGGCCAACACCAACGACCTTCGCGGCAAAGTGATCCGCATTCATCCTGAGGCTGACGGAACCTACACCATTCCCGAAGGAAACCTCTTTGCAAAAGGTACGGAGAAAACACGTCCCGAGATTTATATGATGGGCGGAAGAAACCCTTACAGAATTTCCATCGACAAACACACCGGCTTTCTCTATTGGGGCGATGTGGGACCGGATGCCGGACAAGACTCGGTGGGCCGCGGAACCAGAGCCTACGACGAAATCAACCAGGCCCGCAAGCCCGGATTTTTTGGATGGCCTTATTTTGTAGGCGACAACCAAGCCTACTACGAGCGCGATTTTGCCACGAAGAAAGTGGGTGAGAAATTCAATCCTGAAAAACCGATCAACAACTCCCCGAACAACACGGGGCTTACGGAGTTGCCACCCGCACAGAAGGCGTTTATCTGGTATCCTTACGACGAGTCGAAAGAGTTCCCGCTGGTGGGCAAAGGTGGACGGACCGCCATGGCCGGCCCGGTATTTTACGCTTCCGATTTCAAAGGCGCGAAGAGAGCTTTCCCGGATTATTACGACGGCAAACTCATTATTTATGAATGGATGCGCGGATGGGTAATGGCCGTGACCATGGACAACGAAGGCAACTACGTTTCCATGGAGCGCTTCATGCCCAGCCATCGCTTTAGCAATCCTATGGATATGGACTTCGGCCCCGATGGCGATCTCTACATGCTGGAGTATGGCACCGCCTGGTTCCAGGGCAACGACGACGCCCGCCTGGTGAAGATCGAATACAACGGCGGCAACCGCGCGCCGATGGTGCAGATGGCCGTGGACAAGCCGCAAGGCGCCGTGCCCATGACCGTGAAGCTGACCTCGACGGGAACAAAAGATTATGACCACGACGTGCTGAAATACACCTGGAAGATCAGCGACAGCGCCGGCAAAGAAGTGGCCACCAAGAACGAAGCCGACATGGACTACACGTTCGACAAACCCGGTAGCTACAAGGCCACGCTTGAAGTGGACGATGGAAAAGGAGAGAAGACCACCCGCGAGCTGGAAATTCAAGCAGGCAACGAACCGCCCGTAGTCACCTTCGACATCACCCGCGGCAACCAGACCTTCTTCTTCCCCAACCAATCGTTCGACTATGAAGTGAAGGTGAGCGACAAGGAAGACGGCACACTCGACAACGGCATCGCAGCCGACCAGATCTCGGTCAACATCGATTACCTGGCGCAAGGGTTTGACAAAACCCAGATCGTGCAAGGCCACCTCGACGCCGACGACAACGCGCAATTCATCAAAGGCAAAGCGTTGATGGAGAAAAGCGATTGCAAGTCGTGTCACTTGATCGATAAGAAATCCATTGGCCCGATGTATATGGATGTGGCCAAAAAATACAAAGACGATCCCAAGGCCGCCGACCGCCTGGCCAAGAAGGTGATCGACGGAGGTGGCGGTGTTTGGGGCGAAGTGAACATGGCGGCCCACCCGCAGATCTCGTTGCCCGATGCCAAGGAAATGGTGAGCTATGTGTTGAGCCTGGGATCGCCCATCGTAAAAACGTCATTACCCGCGAAGGGTACCTACGTCACCAAACTTGAAAAAGGTGAGGGTGCCGGCGGCGTATACCTCATCCGTGCATCCTACTCCGACAAAGGTGCCAATGGCTTGCCTCCGGCCCGTGCTGAAAAAACGCTGACACTCCGAAGCGCCACCATTGATGCCGGCAGCGCCGATAGCAATGATGGCATCCAAAAGTTCAAGCTTCCCGACACGCCCTTCACGATGATGATCGGTCAGAAGCACAACTCCTATATAGGCTTCAAACACTTCGACATGACGGGTGTGGACGCGGCGACATTTGTCGCCTCAGCGCCCAAGCAATACGGCATGACCGGTGGTACCGTGGAGGTGCGCATCGACAGTCCTACGGGTGAAGTGATCGGCGAATCTTCTGTCATTGTCCCCACGGTCAGCGCCGGCTCCAGCCCCGCGGCACCGACGATTGCAGTGGCGAAACTGAAACCGGTCTCCGGTTTTCACGATGTATATTTCCTGTACAAGAATGAAAAAGCAGCCGGTGGCCAGATGTTATATGTGTTGATGCAAATCAATTTAAGCTACAATCCGAAGAGCTCGGCGGTGGCGATGAAATAGGATCTCAAAGAAACTTGTTGGTGTTGTGCCCGGGCAACGTGGCACGACATCAACGGGGTTTCTGAGGGAGACGTGTTGATCTGTGCCGTTGACTATTATTTTAGAAAATTACGCTTGACATAGTTGTAAAACCTGCTCTCAAATTCGCTTTCGCTCAGACCAAACGTTTTTTTAACATCGCCATTCTCGGAAAGCAAATTCAGTAAGCCTTCCTCTTCCCAGGTAGTCTCTATAAATTCGATCAGGAGAAAGCCAACATCGTATATCTTGCCATTCCCGTCCACATCATTCAGCTCTTTCAGGGTCGGGTATGGTCCCGTGCGCAGATATTCAAATTTTTCAGGAGCATAAAATTGTTGTGCCACATAGCTGGCCATGCCTTCGAAGAGCCAGGCTGCGTCGTCGGTTGTCTCAAACTGGCTGATATTGGACGCGCTCATGCGGGCGATGAATTGATAGTGCACACAATGCGCAAACTCGTGGACTGCGGCTTTAAGCAGGCTTTCACGTGTGTGATAGCTTCCGGGGTGACCGGGAGAAACCATTTTGAATAATTCCTCATCCACCGCCATGCCAACGTCGCTGTCGGGTGCTCCTGTACGCCCGATCGCAAAATGATAGTTCTCCACACCGGGATAGACCTCCACGTGAATCGGTCGTGGCAAACTGTCGATACCAAAACTACCCAGCACCCGCGCATAATTTTTTTCCACAACGGAGGCTACGTCTTGAGCACTCGCCGAGTCCCCGGCAAGGAAATGGATCACAAAGTGTTTGGTCGGGAGCGTACGGTTAAGGGGCGGATATTTTGGCGCGAAGAGTTTGTTGTCATCTCCAGGATGAGAAAAGACTGCCCTAGGAGAATTCGAGGTGCTCGCCGTTACTTGTTGGCACAATATCGAGTCTCGCACCAGGAGGGCATGATCGCTTTTGTAAGGTTGATACCGTCTCCAGAAATTCATGTCAAGCCCGTATTTTTTATTTTTCCGTGCGATGGTCTCAAACGCATTTTCCATCGTAGCATCCGGCGGAACGGCATTGATCCCATCCCAAAATGCGAACTGATAAAGATATTCCCAGTTGCGTTGATCTTTCGGGCTAAGCACTTCGGAACTGTTGAAGGGTTTAACATTCCCGGTCTGAATGTCGGTCACGACGACGTCGCCGGTCAAAAGGATGTCGGCAAAGAAATCCGTTTTTGGTTTCACCAAGCTGGCATTCCAGCTCACGCCAATGCTGGCGGGATACCATTTGCCTTGCCAGGCCTTGTAGGTGGTGATGGACTTTTGACCAAGAACGGCGCAACGGGAGTAGCCAAAAAGGGCCGCCGCTGCTTTCGAAGTTCCAAAGAATTTTGCGTGCTTTATGCCCTTGGGGCTAAGTTCCGTTTCGGTGCGGACAAACGCGAGGCTTTCCATGTCGATATAGAATTTTCCTTTGTACAGTGCTTTGTTTTTGTAGGCATCTTTTTGATCGAATGAAATGACATACACTTCCCGGTCATCCAGCAGGCTTGTTCCTAGCAGTTCGAAGTCGTGTTGTTTTAGAAAATTTGACCCGGGAAATTCGTCGCTATTATTTTGTGTTTTCAGATCGGCAGAAAAGATGATGTCTGTGCCGAGGCCAATTTCGAATCCGGTCCAACGGATAAAGGTCTGCAAGATGCTCTGAATGGCATGGAAGTCTTTCACCCGTCGTCCTTTCACGACCTTGATCTGCCGCTCTGCCGAAGGGGCAGCGGATTCGCGGTACGCCTGGTAAACTGTCTCACTCGCTTCTACTGGATCACCGTCCTGGACGGCGAGGTCCCGTATAAAGTACGTATATTTAACTTTTCCCGTATCGTAGTTCTCCTGGATGCGGGCAATGGCTTCCTCGAGAATGGAATGCCCGGTTTTTGAAGTGACCACAACCGTGTTGAGCTGCGTTGTCTCCGGCTCCAACCGTATCAGCAACGAATTTTCATCATTTGATACAGAGAGATGATGTGACCGGTAGCCAACATACGACACGGTTATTTTGTTGCTGCGATGCTGTGCCGGGATATGTAAAACGAACGCTCCATCGTCATTGGTGGCCACACCCAGACTGGTTTGATCGAGCCGTATGGATGCCAGGGGTAGGGGAGTTCCAGAGCGGTTGTCCAGAACCTTTCCATCTACCACGATATCGCTATCTGCGTTGTTTTTGTTTCTCAGTACAATCTGTTCGCCCACCATCTTGTATTCAACGTTCGCCTGTTTGAAGATTTTCTCCAGGGCATCATTCAAACGAACCTGTTCGACGGAAAGCGTTATCTTTTTATTCAGTCCAACCCGTTCCCGGCTATAGGAAAATTTTAGATCATACTGCTCGCCCAATTCCGAAAGCACGCGCTCAAAGGGGACATTCTGAAAGGAAATAGAAATTTCCCTGTTGAGGTCCTGGGCCACCAGGCTGGCCCATAACAGGATTTGAAATGATACGACGACCAGGAGTGTTCTCATTGTTCTTCGCAATTTTGCCCCGATAAAATATACTTTCCGTCCTGGAAGGAATGGCGAATGTGCAGACTATAGTCGATCACGTCGAGAACCTCTTCGGCGGTAGCGTTTTGAAAGGTTGCTTTGAAGTGGCAATGGAGCAGCACCGGATCTTCGGCTTCGAACGGCGCATGGAAGTAATGTTCCAGATCACGAAGGACATCTTGCATGGCGGTGTCTTCAAACACAAGCTGCCGCGTTTTCCATGCGTTGGCGTTCGGATTTGATGCCATGGTTTCAACCTGATAGCGCCGTAAATCGAAACGCGCGCCTTGCCCCTGTTGTACATCAACTTTTTGAGTTGCCCCGAAATGAGCACGTCCATGTGTGACGTCGAGCGCTATGATCTTTTCGTTATCATAACTTCTCAGGTTAAACGCGGTACCCACTACCGTTGTGGAAACTTTTCCGGTGTGCACTATAAATGGCCTTGACGTATCGCTGTGCACTTCAAAATAAGCTTCTCCTTTTAACCAAACATTTCTTTGCCGTTGCTGAAAGTTGTTGGCGTATTGCAGTTCCGTCATTTCATTTATCCACACCACCGTGCTGTCCGGCAGAACGATCCGGGTTTGCTCTCCGGCCTTTGTTCTCACGGTATGTATGCTCCTCGCGTTTTTCTCTGCCAGAAAATACCAACCCAAACCAAGCGCAACAATAACGACGGCAGCTATTCGAAACAGCAGGCGGAAATGGATGGCTTTCGTCGCTGGCTTATCCATCCAGAGTGACTCCACCGGGTTGACAAAGGCTGCGCTAGGCTCTTCTTCTTTTTTAGTTTTAAAATAAGTGAATTGTGCCTGCCCGGGGTCGGATAATGTATGGATAGGGGAACCGTTGTAATGGGCGAAAAGAGTCTCTTCTTCCTCCAACGAGGTTTCACCACGGTAATATTTCGAGATCAGATCGTCCAGCTGTTCTTTATTCATGGCCGCGATGTTTTTCATATTGTTGACGGAGCGTTATCCGTGCCCGCGACAAAGTAACGCGCACGTGATCCACACGCATTCCGGTTACTTCGGCGATTTCATTTATTTCAAGTCCTTCAATGCTTCGTAAATGAATAACCGCGCGCTGAAGTTCGGGCAGTTTTTTCACCAGGTGTTCCAGATACGCCACCGCTTCGCGAGCCTCCAACTGACCGTGGAGATTGACGTCAGCGGCGATCGTTACGAGTTCGGCATCCAGCATGTCGCGTTTCGCGCTTTTCAATTTGTCGAGACATTGGTTGCGCGTCATTTGCAGGGCGTAGGCCTTCAGGTTCACCACTGCGCCCAGGGACGCTCTTTTTGTCCATAGCTTCAGAAAGATCTCTTGCACACAATCTTCCGCGTCCTGGGCATTGGCCAGCAGCGATTTGGCAAACCGGTACAAGGCACCTTTTAACGGCAGAACGTTGTTTTTGAATTCTTCTGAATGCATCCGGGTAGTAGACGGTGAAAATCGAAAAACATAACAGGAAGAAACGTATTTTTTCAGGATTGCCAAGCGGGCGCTGGCAAGCGGAAACGGGACGAATTGCAGCCCTGGTGAAAAAGGGCTGACCTCAAGGTTGAAACATGATCACCGTGTTTGGCCCGGGATGTTCCTTCACCACTTTCTTATTCTCCGAAGGTGTCCATGGCTGCTCGCCAAGTCCAGCAGGATCGGTGTAGGCGCCCAACAAACTAAACGTATCGATCACAAACGGAACGCCTTCCGCACCCAGCGGCGAGTTTCGATCCGCCACGTGAAAGTGCAAGTGGGGACCGGTGGTCTGACCGGTGAAGCCAATGGCGGCGATCACATCGCCTTTCCTTACGCGTTGGCCTGACTTCACGGTGATGCTACCCGGTTTAAGATGTTCGTAGAATACGACCCGGTTGTTGTCGATGGCGATGGCAATATAATTCCCCGTGGCTCTCGACGAAGGATAGTCGGGGTGTGCCGACAAGGTGAGGCTCTCCATAAAATCGATGCGGGTAGCCACCACCACGCCATCGCTGGCGGCCAGCACGGGTGCGCTGTAGCCATACCAATTTCGCGTCGAGTCGCTGTTGCCGTTCGAGAAATGTCCTTGTTGGTCGGGCATGATGAAGTCGATGGCAAAGCGGCCGGGGATGTGTTGTTCGCCGTCGGTGGTAAACATCACGCGGCGGTGCCCGCGTTCCCAGGAGGGCTCATAAATGGCCACCCAAGGCCCGCCCCGCAACGGCATGCCTAGCACTACCGGTGAGGTTTTCGAGCGTTGAATTTTGCCACCCTGGAGCGTGTAGGTTCCTTTCGGTTGGCCGTCCACAGCCACAACGTCAAGTTGGTGGAGAAGGTGGACGCCGCCATCGGTCTGGGGCAGGACAATCTCCAGGTAAATAACACCGGAGGCGTCGGGGTTCAATACGCCTTTTTTCTCTTTGCCGTCTGCGTCTTCGTTGTGAAAACGGTGTTTCAAATCCTCTTCGTTAAAGGAAGCCACAACGGAGTGGTCACTGGAATTGATCACTTTCAAGGCCTTCAGGGCCAACGAATCACGAACCTGGCTCACGATCCGAAGTTCATAGTAGGCCACCCGTTTTCCGTCGATCACGGTGGGCTCGGGTGTCCAGAGCACGTTCAGATCGGCCACCGGATGTTGTTGGGCAAGCGTTTTGTATGCGCCGACGACACAGAAGGCCAGTAGCAAAGATTTAAGGAGTGTCATAAAGCGCAGCTTAGAGATCATGTCAGGAGACGCAATGGACGTTTGCGAAGATAAGCACAAATCCTATTCTCATTCCAACCTAATCCTCAAAAACCGTGTCTCTAAAATGTCGACCACCCCAACCCAGGGTTGGACGAAAGACTTCTTCCAAATGGTGACCGGCTGTGGATTTTTGAGCGATCGTGTCGTGACAGCCCGCCGACCCGAAAAAAGATTTTGGATTCTTCTTACATTTGATGACTCGAAACGTTTATAGGCTATGATTAAAAATATACTTCGATTGTCGAACAGCCATTACCGCGAGCGACGCCTGGCCTCAATGATTTTCATCTGCCTTTTAGCTTGTTCGGTATCGGGGGCGCTAGCCGGCGATGTCAACGCAAAATCAGGTGAGTTTCTGAAGAGAAAGAAAACTGCGGCCGCGAGCCTGGCACTAGATTGTGTATGGCAATTTGAAGGATATATATACGACATAGAATTCGTATCGAACGATGTCGGTTTTATTGCCGGGGACTTGGGTCAGTTGTACAAGACCACCGATGGAGGGGCGACATGGGTGCCCCTGCTGGCGTCGTCGACAGGCGCCTTTACTGATGTTGAGTTTCTAAATGACCAACTCGGCTTAGTATCCGGAGAACGTAGAGTGCTTAAGACAATCGACGGAGGCAAAACGTGGCACCCCATTTTGGAGGCGCCTCCTTTGACCTTCGTAACCTATAGCTCTGTTTACTTCATTGATGAAGACACCTACTATGTTATCGACGGCACGTTAAAAAGAACAACGGACGGGGGCAAAACCTGGGAAACGCTCATCGATCAGGGCACGATCAAAGTGAAAAGCGTTCAGTTTTTCGGGAACATCAGCTACGCCGCATGGTTTAACATCAATAGCAGTGAAACTTCGGGTATTTTTAAATCGACGGACAACTGGGCAACCTATACCAGCTTCGACATTGTGAATCGCCCTTTCAACCCGGTCTTTTCCGTAAAATTTACAGATGAAAACACGGGGTATGCCGGAAGTCAATACGATCTTATCAAAACAGAGGATGGCGGTGCGACATGGAATAAGATCCAGGAATCGGCGGGCACGAAGAGAATTTCTTTGGCCCCTAATGTCTTCTATTTATATTCAATGGATTGGCCGTTCTATATCCAAAGAATTGAAAATGCCGGAAGTACTGCGAAAAAACTAGATGTCCCGGATACCTATGACCCGCGGGGAGTAAGCGCATTGTATTTCTTTGACGATCAAAACGGCATTATGGCCATGACCATACGGAATCCATATCCGGACTTCGGCACCGTGCTCTACCGAACCTCCAATGGAGGAGCCGACTGGGACCTGATTTCTGTAGAGCCCGCCATCGGAGTGACGACCAATTCGTGTTTAGGATCCACCCAGGATTTCTTTGCTACAAATATTCACTTAGGTGAGTATGAATGGCAGGTCACCGGGGGAACCATCCAAGGATCAGCCACAGAAAATCATGTATCGGTCAAATGGGAGGATGCCGGCAACGCCGCCGTGCACGTGAAGGTCACCAATCCCAATTGCAGCGTGGATCTGGATCTTCCCGTTACGGTGAATACCGACGTGCCTCAAGTTACCGTAACTGGTTCCTCCGCGCTGTGCAACGGTGCAACAACAGACATTTCCATAAGCTCCGACCTCCCGGCCACCTTTCAGTGGGTGGCAACCCTGGCTTCGGGGGAAGTTGAGGGACAGCACGACGGCACGGGCAACACGATAAACCAAACCCTGGAAACAGTAACTTCCGGGACGGTCCGTTACGCCATCACCACGGCGCAATGCAACAGCGATAGCGTGGCTTTCAGTGTGGCCGTGCATCCTACACCGGTCGTCGAGATTTCCCAAGATGACGATGACCTGATCGCGACTTGCTCGAATTGCACCCCTGCGTTTATCCAGTGGTCGTTTGAAGGTGAACCTATTCCCGCGGCGGAGGGCGGCAACGCCCCAAGATTGCCGGCCAAAAGAAATGGAGTATACGCTGTCACGGTGAAAGATGATATCGAATGTGAAGGCTCCGCTCAGGGCTCATTCATCATTACGGCAGTAGCCGAAACGTTGTCGAGCGGGAAGATCTCGGTGTACCCGGTGCCCGCGAGTGCATCTTCCGTCAACATCCATGTCGAAAACAGCTACCGGGGTGTTGTCGAATATTCCATTCTGTCAACGGAGGGTGTGACGTTGAGAAAAGGCACGGCAACAAAAGATGCATCCGATTTTACGACCGATGTCAAAATCGATACGCTGCCCGAGGGCTTCTATATCCTGAAAATAACCATGGGCGAGCAACACGACGTCGCGCGCATCATTCGGTTGAAACAATAAAACCTTTTAGTTTTTTTTCATTCGAAGCACTATGCCGGCTCGAAAAAAGACCCTGGATTCTTTTTACTTTAATGACTCAAAATGTTTATAGGCAATGATTAAAAATGTACTCCGATTGTCGAACAGCCATTACCCCGTAGTTTTCATCTGTCTTTTAACTTGTTGGATATCGGGCGCGTTAGGCGGTGATCTTAGCGCAAAATCCGGCACGCTCCTGAAAGGAACGAAAAGTGCTTCCACTGGATTGGCAGTTGAATGTTTGTGGCAATTTGACGGGTTTATCAGCGACATAGAATTCATATCGAGCGATGTCGGTTTCCTTTCCGCGGGGCACCGATTGTACAAGACTACCGACGGGGGAGCAAGTTGGGTACCTATTCTGGCATCCGATACAGAGGGTTTTGGGGATATTGAATTTCTAAACGACCAACTCGGCTTGCTAGGGGCATCAAACAGCGTGCTGAAGACAACCGACGGTGGTAAAACATGGAATCTAATTTTGGGGGAACCGGCTTCCGTTTCCCTTCTTGATGAAAATATCTACTACGCTACAGACGGAAGATTAAGAAGAACAACCGATGGAGGGAAAACCTGGACCACGCTTATTGACGACCGTACCCAAAGAATATATTCGATACAGTCTGTCGGAAGTTCAAGTTTCGCATGGTGGTTTAGCAACAACACGAGCGACGCTTCGGGTTTATTCAAATCGACCGACAACTGGGCTACCTATACCAACACCCTTATTAAAGATGATCTGTTTCAAACCCCGGTTATTGGAAGTATGGCGTTTACCGATGAGAATACGGGGTATGCAGCTGGTAAGTTTGGCCTCCTGAAATCGGTAGACGGAGGTGCCACCTGGAAAAAGATAGAGGAGGCGCGGGGCACGACAAAGATTTGCCTGGCTTCTAATGTATTCTACCTGCATTCATGGGACTGGCCTAGCGACATCAAGAGAGTTGAAAGTGGGGGAAGTGTCGTGAAAAAATTGGCTATCCCGGATGCCAACTATCCAATGGGAGTGCAAGCCATGCATTTCTTTGACGATCAAAACGGCATTATGGCCATGGCCATACGGAATCCATATCCGGACTTCGGCACGGTGCTCTATCGAACCACCAATGGAGGAACCGACTGGACGCTTATTCCCGTCGCGCCCGCCATCGGCGTGTCTACCAACGCGTGTTTGGGATCGGTCCAGGATTTCTTTGCCACCGAGATTCGCGCGGGTGAATATGAATGGCAGGTTACCGGCGGCACGATACAAGGGGCAAGTACTGAAAATCATGTAAAGGTCAAATGGTTGGACGCCGCCAACGCTGCCATACACTTGAAAGTCACCAATCCAAATTGCACCGTAAATTTGGACCTTCCGGTCTCGGTGAATGCCGATACGCCACAAGTTACGGTGACCGGTTCCTCTGCGCTGTGCAATGGTGAAACAACGGCCATTTCCATAAGCTCAAGCCTTCCGGCCACATTTCAGTGGGTGGCAACGCTGGCTTCGGGGGAAGTCGAAGGACAACAAGACGGCATCGGCAACACGATAAACCAAACCCTGGAAACACCAAGTGCGGGAACGGTCCGGTACAGCATCACCACGGCACAATGCAATTCCGATAGCGTGCATTTCGATGTGGCCGTGCATCCCATGCCCCTCGTCGAGATCTCCCAGGATGACGATGACCTGATTGCCAATTGCTCGAATTGTACCCCCGCCTTTATCCAGTGGTCGTTTGAAGACGAACCCATTTCCGCGGCAGACGGCGGCAACGCCCCAAGACTGCCGGCCACAAGAAATGGAGTTTACTCCGTCACGGTGAAAGATGATATTGACTGTGAAGGCTCCGCCCAGGGATCATTTATCATTACGGCAATAGAGGAAACGTTGTCGAGCGGGAGGATTTCGGTGTACCCGATCCCCGTGACGGCATCTTCCTTCAAGATCCATGTCGAAAACAACTACCGGGGTGCGGTCGAATATTCCATTATGTCAACAGAAGGTATGGCGTTGATAAAAGGTGCGGCAACAAAAGATGCGGCCGATTTTACAACCGATGTCAAAATCGATACGTTGCCCGAGGGCTTCTATATCCTGAAAATAACCCTGGGCGAGCAACATGACGTCGCTCGCATCATCCGGTTAAAACAATAAACTTAGTCTTTTTTCATTCTCAGCACCAGGCCGTCCAGTCCAAGATCCTTATGTGGATTGGATTGGTCTGCCAGGGTGACCTCAACCTGCGTGATCGCTTTCGTGGTCAGCGTAAAATGCAGCAAAGGTGTGGTGATATGGGCAGCGGAATCTTGCGCTGCGAATCCCTTCAAGACAGCTTCTGTTGCTTCTCCGTTGACCGTGATCTTAACCGTTGCTTCCTGCCCGGTAGGCAGCCGTTGAAGCGCCAACGTATATTGTCCATCCGGAGCCTGGGAAATGAACCATTCCAGCTTGATACGTGTCGCCTTGGTTGAATTATAATCGTGCCCGCTGTAGCTGTGATAACTTACGGCATCGTCGGAGGTCAGTGCATACGATCCGTCGGCGGCGGCTGCCAAGGTCTTTGACGGCGTGTATTGCAAATCACCTTCGTACTCCAACGCGATAACATCGGCGAGCGCTTTTGATTTCAAACTACCCGCATCGATTTTCCATTCGCCATGCTCTTGACCGACGGGAAGACTTTTTGATTTGTCCGAGAGCCGGTAAGCTTTTGTTACCTTGGACTGCAGCCCTTTTAAAACCAACTTACCGTCTACGGGGCCATTCAATGGAAACAAATATTCCTTACCTGGTTTGCTGGTCAATACTCCCCACGTTTGTTCCGGCAGGAGCGAAGCGGTGGTGCCATAGACGGCCTCTCCATTCTGTTTAAACCACGAACCCATTGTTAAGAGCACCTCCCGTTCGAAGGGAACGATCCCACCGTCGCCCATGGGGCCGATGTTGAGCAAATAGTTGCCGCCGGCGCTCACGACCTTGATGAGGGATGTGAGTTTCTCCTTTGCTTTTTCTTTTGCATCGCCGCGCACTTGCCATGAGCGATAGCCCCAGGTTTCATCGAACATGGATGCCGGGGTCTGCCACAGTGTACCCATGCGAAAATCGGGTGAGGCATTGTCGCCCATCACGGCAAAATCGCCCTGGTCGTTCCAGAGGCGGCCGCTCAGCAGGCAATCGGGTTGATGTTTCCGGACCATGGCGGCCAGTTCCTGGCTTTGTTGAAGGGTCGGCTTGCCCATGTCGAACCAGATCTCCGAGAGGGGGCCGTATTGGGTCACGAGCTCCTCGACCTGGTTTAGGTTGAGCTGGTGGTGTTTGGGCGGAATGGAGTCGCTGTTGTGTTCGGAGATCGGCATGGCGCCGGGGAAATCCCAATCGATGAGCGAGAAATAAACGCCGAACTTCAAACCTTGTTTCCTACAGGCCTCGGCAAGCTCCTTGATCACATCGTGTTTGTAGGGTGTGGCGTCCACAATATTGAAATCCGAAAACTTGGTGTGAAACATGGCAAAGCCATCGTGGTGTTTAGAGGTGATCACAATCGATTTCATGCCGGCCTGTTTGGCAAGCGAAGCAACGGAATCCGGATTCCACTTCTCGGGATTGAAGGTCTTGGCCAGGGCATGGAATTCTTCCTTGGTGATCTTTCCGTGCGCGCGGATCTGTTCACTGTAGCCCTTCGTTACCCGCTCGTTTTTCCAGACGCCCCCCGGCAGGGAGAACAAACCAAAATGAATGAACATGGAAAACTTCTGATGTTGCCATTCGGCGACGGCTTGAGCAGAGGGCTTTGGCATGGGTTGCGCCGGGGTAGCCTCCGGAACAGGTTTTTCTTTTTGACAGGCTGTGAAGAACACCAGCGCGAGGGCCAGGTGGAGAAGGGAATTGATCTTTTTCATGCAAATGGGAATGATCCATTGGCAATATATAACGAAGCGGAGACAAATCATTGCAGGACCAATACGTTTCGGTAAGGTCACGAACTGGCGTCATAGCGACTGCCCGAATCGTCACTTCGAGGAGGGTACAGCGATGTTGCGCCATCAACGTGCGTGCTTACTGTCTCGTCCTAAAATAAGTTTACAGATTTAACATCATTACTATTGTCGTGTTTTGATGTTGGAATGTGGATAACTCCACAAGAATACCTTTCAAAGTAATGTACTTTTGAGAGTTATCCATATTTCAACATCTTGAATGGATAATTTCAGGAGTCTGGTAGCCACAGCTCATATGAGGGCGTTCTTCATTATATAGCCTAACTACCAAATCCATTGTCATCTTGGCCTGATTCAAATTGTGAACGGAGTATTCGTTAAGGTACTCTTCTTTTAATATACCATTCACACGCTCAGCCAAAGCATTTTCATAGGGGTCTCCATTCTCTGTCATACTAATTTGAATCAGGCTATCCCGAAGCAACTGCGTGTATTGGCGACAGCAGTATTGCAGACCCCTGTCAGAGTGATGGATTAGGCTGATGGGCTTCGTCTGGATTGTACGTAGAGCCATTTTTAATGCTTGGACAGTTCCAGTAGCTTCCAGTGTCTTGGCTACATGATAGCCAATAATTTTTCGCGAATAGGCATCCGTAATCAAACTGATATAAACGTATCCACTATTAATTTTCCAATAAGTTATATCACTTACCCAAAGTTGGTTTACGCGATCTGGAATGCATTGCTTAATTAAATTAGGGTATTTATGGAAGTGGTGCTGGGAGTTTGTCGTAAATACCTTTCTCTTTTTCCGGACAACCAATAAGTTGTTGATTTCTAGCAACTTAAAAAATGCATCACGGCCCATTTTGATTTGGTGCTCGTGCAAAAAAGACTGTATCATTCGATAAATTTTTCTTCCTCCCATGCGAGGATGTCGGTCCCTAATTTTATATACCTGGCTCAATACAACTTTGAGCGTAGTCTGCTGAGAGTTTTGATGTTTGAAATGTTGATAATAAGCCTGAGAAGTTATACCAAGTAATCGACATAGCCGGATCAGGGCGATGTGTTTGTAACGCAACTTCATTTGATGGATTACTTGGTATCGGACTTTTTTTGGATGTCAATTTTGAGATCCTTCTCCGCTATCTGAATCATCCGTCTGTAAGCTTCTTCTTTTAGTCGGCTATCCTCCAGCTGCTTTTCCAGTTCTTTAATCCTGGCTGTTAGCGCCTGATCTGAGTCTTTTTTGCCCTTCTTCTTACTACCCATAGGTCGCAAATTTAAGGGTTTCCTTGGAACACGTTTTTTCTCGAGACCAAGCTGACGCATCCACCTCAATAACCGACCCTGATTTCTACTGCCCTTATCTATGAACTGACGCCAAAATTCATCTTTGCATCCACCTCTTGAATGATACAATTCGATTAGCCGCTTCTTTTCTTCGTCGCTTAAACGGGTCCACTTTCTCTTTTTAGTTCTCATTGCAGGTTTACTGGTTTAGTGTAAACCTATTTCAGGACAAGACATACAGCTAGCGCACCTGTGGCGCAATGAATGCAGCGGACTCATACCCCAGGCTAAAGCCTGGGGTTAATAAAGTGCATCTTCAAACTTGTGTTAATATAATCTACCGTCGCCGGATAACCCCAGGCTTTAGCCTGGGGTTAAGCGCCAAAGCTCGAAACGTGCCACAGGAACAATTGGATCTGACTTCACACGATCTGGCACGAAACGCACGCACTGCCATCGCGCTTCACACAGAGGACACGTCCTCATCTCTTTAGTGAAGAGCCGGATGCAGCGGGTTTAGTAGAACGCCAGACACTTCAAGCCAACGCCTTCCGCGCTTCCCGGTCGGGATCGTTCTTCACCGCGCAAGTATCATCCAGGATCATCGTCTCGCCGTTGGCTGCCGTGTAGGCCGGCCAGCGCGGCAACGATCCGCCATTGGGATTTCCGGTACGCATAAAGTTTACCAGCGCATCCGACATTTTGGTGGAAAGTTTGCGTGGCCGTGCGCCGCCGCCGGTATGGGTGAGCATGACGTCGGTGTTGTAGAACCAAAAACAAATGTCCGAACAATGGAAAGCGCGCATACGGTTGTCGAACAACGGTGGCTGCCAGCCAAACCAGGCAACATACACGCCAGCCGATTGTTTGGATTTTGCATCGGCGAGGGCGATGGCATTCTGGCGGTTGCTGGCAATCATGGACCATATTTCAATCGGACGCTTGTCCGGAAAGGCTTTGGTGTAAGCATCCACAATGCTTCCGGTCTTATCGCCAAAACGGTCTTTGAGTTTATCCTTCACCCCGTTGATATCTATTTTTTCAAGCGTGGAGTCTGTTCTGCTTGGCGATTGCTCGTTGAAGGTGGAACAGATGAGCATGGGAACATCTGCTGCTGTGGGAGCGGGCTCAAGGTTGTAGGGATGTTGGGGAAGATAGGTGCCGTCTACCACGGGAGCAAAGCCGCCACCCCCGCCGAACATGGGCAGTTTCATGTCTTCTCTGTACTTCGTGAATGCGCGGGATGCAAACTCCAGGTACTGTTTCCAGGGCATTTGCTGGAGCTTATCCATATCGTTGTACGTGAGACCTGCTTCCTTCAGGATGTAGGACGCCAGCTTTTCGGCATTGGCCTTTTCCACGGCCTTTAAAGAAGATCCGCTCAACGCCACGGCCTTGTGAAACAATCCTTTTGCGGCCGGCATGGCCGTGAGCACACACACCTTTGCTCCGCCACCCGATTGTCCCATGATGGTCACATTGCCGGGGTCGCCACCAAAGTTGGCGATGTTGTCGCGCACCCACTCCAGGGCAGCCACACAATCCAGCATGCCGACGTTTCCGGATGCACCGAACTTCTCGCCCGCCGCACCAAAGTGGGCATATCCGAAAGGCCCCAGCCGGTGGTTGATGGAAACAAACACGATGTCGTTCTTTCGCGCAAGGTTTTCGCCGTGGTATCCGTCTTGTTCAATAGCGTTCCCGTTGGCGTAGCCACCGCCATGCAGCCAAACCATCACGGGACGTTTCTTTCCGTCGTTGATGACCGGCGTCCATACGTTCAGCTTCAGACAGTCTTCGCTGACGTCGTCGTAGTTCCAGTGATCTACAAAAGAGGCATAGACATTCGCATATCTTTTCTCCATATTCTGGGGGGCTGTGTTGCCCCACCACACCGCAGGCAGCACGTCGGTCCACGGTTTGGGTTTCTGTGGCGGCATGAACCGGTTTGCCCCGGAAGTATCGGCCCCATATGGTATTCCCAGGAATGTGTTGATGCCGCGCAACATGAACCCTTTGACTTTACCGTAGGCGGTGTTGGCTACGGCAATATTGTCTCCGATGAACAATACCTGGCCGTCTTTGTCGGTATCGTTCTTGCCGGAAGAAGCGATGGCCTGCGGGGCGAAGCCGAGTGCTGCTGCGCTTAACCCGGCGTTCTGAATAAATTTTCTGCGATTGGTCTTCATGGCTTGAGTGGGTTTAGAGAAAGCATGTCATCAAAATCGGGGAGGTGTTCCGGCGCTCACGGCCAGGATGTCTTTGTCGGGCTGGTTGCGAACCGCGGGCGCGTTATCAAACAGCATCGTCGCGCCAACGGCTTCGGTATACTTCGGCCATGTGGGCAGACCTTTGTGATTCGGGTCGCCGGTCCGCGCGAAGTTTATCCAAGCCTGGCTCATTTTGTCGGCGAGCGCATACGCTTCTTTGCCGCCACCGGTCATTTCCTCGCAGCGCGCAATGTTGTTCATCACAAAGGGGATCTCCATACAATGAAAAGCTTTATAGTCGCCATTGAACACGGGCGACTGCCACGTGAACAAATACATGAATACTGGGGCCGAACCGTTGGCCGATTTGGCATTGGCTTCGGCGACCATGCCGGGGCGGAAGAAACCGTCGATATCCACCAGGTCACTGGCGCGGGTGTCGTTTGGATACGTTTTCTTTACGGCGGCGAGATACGCTTCCGTTTTGTCTCCCCATTGTTTTTGTAAATGCGCTTTGGCTTGTTCGGGAGTTGCCTTTCTGAGGTCCGGGTTGCGGATCGATGTGATGAATTCATTTTTTGTGGAGCCGATGATCAAGGGAATGTTCGCGGAAAGGGCAAGGGCCTTGGGATCGCTCATATGGTAAGGCAGAAAATCGCTGTCGAGTGTTGGGCCCCAGCCGAAGCGTAATCCAGCGCCAACGGGTTTGCCTTCGGCGGCGAGTTGTTCGCGCACTTTTTGGAGCGCTTTGTTTCCGGCCGCCACCAGTTTGTCGTACGGAACTTTCGCGATCGAGTCAACACGCGAAGGAATGATGCCCAGCTCGTTCAACACGGCGGCGCCGATCCGCTTCGAGATCACATTGTCCTGGAAGTCGGCCCACACGCCGCTTTCGACGATCGCTTTGTGAAACAGTCCTTTCGCTTTTGGTGAACTCATGAGGGTGGTAACTTTTCCACCGCCACCCGATTGTCCAAAGATCGTGACGTTGTTGGGGTCGCCGCCAAAATTTGAAATATTCTCTTTCACCCACTCCAGGGCGGCCACCAGGTCGAGAAAGCTTGCGTTGGAGGATCCTTTGTATTTGTCTCCGTATTCAGAGAGGTCGAGGAAGCCCAGGATGTTCAGCCGGTGATTGACCGACACGAGGATGACATCGCCCTTCCGGCTGATGGATTCGCCGTCGTAGGAGGGAAGCTCCTGCGATGATCCCGCCGTGTAGCCGCCGCCGTGGATCCAGAACATGACGGGCCGTTTCTTTCCGTCGTTGATCCCTGGCGTCCAAACATTTAAACGGAGGCAGTCCTCGTTGGTATATCCCCAATCGTGATGAAAAAGGAATTCGCTTTCGTCGTTGACCTGCGTGGTGGGATTTAGCAGCGGAGACACGGGGCCATAGGTCATCGAGCTTCGAACACCTTCCCAGGGTGTGGGCTTTTGTGGAGCCTGAAATCTTTTGGCTTGCGCATAGGGAATTCCTTTATAAGCATAGATGCCGTTGTGAATATACCCGCGCACTTTCCCCGAGTTGGTTTGTGCCACGGCAATATCTTGTCCGTTCTGAATGGGAAGCGTTGTGCTTTTTTGTCCGCTGGCATGCAAAGCTGCGAGGACGCTCCAGAGTACGATGGCGGTAATGATTCTTTTCATAGGCTGCATTCAATGTGTTTCGTGTACACAATAATATCTAAAATCAGCTTATTTCTTTCGCGGGGCGATCTGGTTTTCCACAGGCGGCAAGACGCTTCCCCGGGAGAACGATGCCTGCGCGCTTTTGGCAATATGATCCGCTGCGTTGTCAAAAGAACGCCGGTCAATACATCAAATCCCCTTTCCATGCTATGTGTTCGGTAACTTGGAGCATCTGTCGAAGATTTTCAAAGATCCATCTAAGGTTTCATCCTGTTTATTTCAGTGCTGCAGGGCTACATACCCGGAGGCATGGTCTTCCGATAGAACTTTCGCATCGCGCGAGGCGCGGTAAACCGGTAGCCGAGATCAAAGCCAATGTAGCGATTAACGGTAGACAGTGTGATGAATTGAAGCGCGGCGCGGTTCCAGTCGTATTCGAAGCGAACACCACCATACATGCGCCGGGATTGATAACCGATACTGGCCCGGCCTTCCGGCCGGAAGACAAACGCTTGACGGGCGCTTACCTTTTGCTGTGGGTTCTCCAGGAATTTGTAGAGGTAGAGATTGACCGAAGGGAAAAATACGAATGAAACAAAAAAGCGTCGGCGAAGAACGAGATTGCCGCCCACGCCAGGTCCTGCTTCCACCCTCACGCTTCGCAGCGTGGCGATGTTGGCAAAGGCGGGATCATAGTAAGGCTGTTGGGTGCGCGTGATGAGCGCAGAGTCGCCCGACAACTGGTGGTAGAAGGCGCCGGCCTTGAGCAACAACCCGATCCGGCTCCGGACCTGGCGCTGGGAGAACGTGATGGGCGCGGCGTAGGAATACTGTTTCCAATTGAAATTATAAATTCCTTCGAACTGGAATTCCTTGCTCAACACGTCGGGCCGGAGACGATACGAACCGTCGGTGCCGCGGTTGATTGCGCCGATGTCGGTGAAGCCTTTGATGCGGATGTATTTGAATTGGAACGAGTATGCGCTCCCCAGGAATTTCAACGTGGCCGTGCGATAAGCGCTGGGCGTGTACGCGTCATTTTTTTGAAGGCCCGACTTGAGCAGGAAAGCAAAGCCTGCGGCCACGTAGCGATAGCTCGCCGAAAACCCCAGGATGTCGCCCATGCTCGTGCGGAAGTTCGACGACGCAGACGCCTCCGATGCACGCGGGCTTAGGTTGAGCCGCACGCCGGGAGAAAGCACATGCACACCCACCGACAACGCGTTGGGATAGGTTTTTATGTAGGCCGTGTCGAGCGGTGCGCGCTTGATGCGCAGGTGCGGGAAGAACTTCCGGTAGAATTTGTCGGGATGCAACAACACATTTTCCTGTGCGGCTGCGACGGTCGGGACCACAAGGAGCAGAGCAAACAATACCTGGCGGCCGCGGGAAGATTTCATAGGGGAGATGCGTGTACGGAAATAACATGAAAAGAGCGCCATTGTTAGACGGACGGAAGGAAAGTTGGACGGACGGTCAACCCTTCGCGACGCGATTTACAGGCAAAATGCATCTGTCGAAATTTTCCAACGATCCGTCTAATGTTCAATCCTGGCGTGTTCAGGGTAATTTTATCCTGTCGATATTGCCGGCGGAAAGCTTTTTCAATTTAAGCTTACCGGTTGAACAGTCATCAAAAGCATGGGGAGTTTGCTGATGGAAAAGAATAACGAGTTGATTGAAACCGAACATCCGCGTAAAAGCAAAGGTGTAAAAATCGAAAGAGAGGCCTATGCTGTTGCGGCAGATCTAATACTGAAGCAGATCAGGCAAGAAGAAGACGCCACCCTGGCAACGCTCATTGCCGAGGCCGAAAAAACGATCACGACCTATCCCAATGTGGCGTGGCTGGTGTTTCATGTGAAGCTTGACCTCGAAGCCAAAGGATTTATCCGGCTGATGCCTTCACGGCTAAAGAAAAATGTATTTGTATTACGGTTAACATCGAAGGCCCGGCAAAAAGGGAAATCTTTCGACTACTATCAATAACCCAACCTCCCAAAAATGTAATTCAGTTTTGCGCTTTTACCGTGCGCTTGCTATCTTCCTAAAATAGCACCGAAGGCATGAAAGCGTGGCTCCTTTCCAAGATCACAAACCTCGCCGGCGAAACGGCCCCGCTCCACTGGAGCGACGTGCCGGTGCCTCACCCTGCGGAGCGGGAGGTGGTCATCAAAGTTTCATGTTGTGGCGTTTGTCATACCGAGCTCGATGAAATAGAAGGCCGCACACCGCCGCCGGCCTTTCCGGTCATACCGGGCCACCAGGTCATTGGCGTGGTGCATGAAACCGGAGCGCGTGCCAACCGTTTTCGCAAAGGCGACCGGGTGGGCGTGGCCTGGATCTATTCGGCGTGTGGGCAGTGTGAATATTGTTTGGCGGGAACGGAAAATCTCTGTCCCGATTTCAGGGCCACCGGGAGAGATCATCATGGCGGCTACGCAGAATATTTAGCGATCGACGAAAAATTTGCTTATTCCATACCGGCTGTGTTCTCCGATGCAGAGGCTGCGCCGCTTTTGTGTGCCGGCGCGATCGGCTACCGCTCACTGAAACTTGCCGGGCTTTCCGATGGCGATACCCTCGGGCTTACGGGATTTGGCGCGTCGGGTCACCTGGTGCTAAAACTCGCGCGACACTTGTATCCGAAGAGTGCCATCGATGTCTTTGCCCGGAGCGCTGAAGAGCAGGAATTTGCGAGAGGGCTTGGTGCCCGTTGGGCGGGTGCTGCGGGCGACACGCCGCCATACCAGGCCAACGCCATCATCGACACCACGCCGGTTTGGGCGACGATCACGCAAGCCTTGTTGCAATTAAAGCCGGGAGGGCGGTTGGTCATCAATGCTATTCGCAAGGAGTCTGGGGATCAAGATGCATTGCTCGCACTCCGGTATCAGGATCATTTGTGGATGGAGAAAGAAATAAAATCGGTGGCGAACATCACGCGTGCCGATGTGGAGGAGTTCTTGGCGATTGCTGCGTCTATTCCGATAAGACCTGAAATAGAAATTTATCCGTTTGAAAAAGCAAACGAAGCGTTAACCGATTTGAAGCATAAGCATGTTCGGGGGGCGAAGGTGTTGGTGCTGTAGGTTTAGTGAGTGTAAATGCATTTCACCGCCTCACCATTGCTAAAGCGCCCGTCTTCGCTAAAGCTACGACGGGCAAGCAGGCAAAGTTGACGCAGAGGAAATACAGATGTTGTAAGGGAGTGCTTGAGGTGTACAGTTTATTTGTATTGGTATAGTTTTAACTTTTGGATTCCAAAATTGCCCACCTCGAATCGCAGGTGTCTGCCCTGGTGACTTTGGTCGCCGTTCATAACTCGTGCGGGTGTCCACCGCTCATGGTCGAACGTTCCTTCTTCGATGGTTAGAATGCCGGCTTCGCCTTGATCGGGGTGAGTAGATGAAAAACTAATGACGACGCCTGTTCCGGCAACGATGAATTCGCCGGGAGCCGTTTCGATCACCAGGCAGCCGGTTTGAGGCCATGCATCTTCTTTTGCTTTGGGCGACCATCCCAGTGTGTAGTCATGTTTGATGGTGAAAGTGTAAGCGCCAAAGACGAGGGTGTCGGCTGCGGAATTCTTGTCGAGCAATGCACCATCCATTGTATTCTTGCCGGCTTGAGCACTGATCAATGAAGTAAGCTGCGACAATACGCGATAGCTTTTTCCCAAGGGCTCGTCCTGGGGTGCAGTGGTTGACTCGATCGAGAAAGGGGAGAAGCCGAGGGCGTGATAATGGCCGATAGCATAAAACGCTTTTGCGGCCACGGAAGGCTCGAAGCGTATTTCAGGAATAAACAAAGGATTGTCTTCTCTTGTATAACGATCATTCCACAATTTAAAATCGGGATTGTAAAAATCCGGCGAGAGAAAGTCGATGGCGGGGGCGCCGGCTTTCCAAATGTCGATGATGTGTGGCAGAGGGCCACCGCTGGGGTAGTCGCCCGGGAGTGCATTCGGCCTGTTCAACGCGGCGTTGACAAACATGGGCAATGGGTAAATTTTCTTGCCGGCTTCCGTAACCTGATTCGTGAAAACGGCAAAATGCCAGGCGATAAACATTTCATCGGTGGCCAATCTTTTTCCAAAGAGCTGCTCCCAGGTTCCCTGCGTTTTAAGCCCTTCTTTTTCCCATGCACCCAGGACACTTTTAGACAAGGTGTTCTTGTGTTGCTTTAAATATCGAACGAGTTGCTGCGGCACGGGCTGTTGAAAAGCCTTTGTCGCTTCCGGATGATAGTCGCGGGCGCTGGGGAGCATACCGATTTCGTTCTCCACCTGGATCATGATCACGGTCTGATACGCTTCATCTTTTGCTTTGATATGTTTGAGCAACGCACTGAAAGCGTTTATATCCGCCTGAAGATTGTTGTTGCTGAAGGGTGTGAGTATTTCCTGGGGCTTGCCATTTTTGTCGCGGGCGCGTGGGAACGTCTGGTAATCTTTTTTCACCCACGCAGGCACATAACAGGACATGCTGTTTTTCCAACTTCCAAACCACAGCAAGATCAGTTTCAGGTCATGTTCCCGGGCGCTGTCGATGAGGCTGTCGAGTAGGGTGAAGGTGTAGTGGCCTTTCTCCGGTTCGATCAACTCCCAGTACACCGGCGTCAGCACCGTGTTGCAATTCATGTCTTTCAACTTTTTCCAGACGGGCCGCATATAACCCAAATCCGAGGCGCTCGAATTTCCGAGCTCACCTCCCAACACCAGGAAGGGTTTGTCTTCGACGATCAGTTGTGTGGCCTTGCCTTGCTTTCGGAGCGATGGTATCGAATTGAATTTCTTTTGCGCCACGGCCGGGCTGGCTGCCATGATAAACGCGAGGAAGATGAAGGGTTGAAGTCTCATAGGTTAAGGGATGCGGAATGGCCCGTTCTCAATAACGGTTTGACGCGCTATGGGTTAAGAGGCTAATGTAATAAATGTCCGCGGGAAAATGCTATCGGTTTCGCTCCATTCTCAACGCCAACGGCGAATCCTGGATATGGAAATAATAATAACCGTTTGTGCTCCTCACGTTGATGATCATCAGGTCGTCGTCGAGCGATCCCACAAAGACCATCCGTTCTTTGGCTTTGATGTGCCACATTTTGTTGTTCATGGATTCGAGCTCTTTGAACTCGGTTGGTGCGCTGGCGGGCAGACGAACCAGGAAGAGACCGTTGGGCTGAAAAATAAATTGGGAGCCAATGAGACCCCGTTTTGTTTTTTCAACCGTTGTCATTTCTTCCGGCGTTTGTTCGATCGGCTCCGTGAAAGCGACCTCCCGGCAGGTCCAGGTGCCGATGATTTGTTCGCGGTTAAACGTTTGCCCGCTCGCCAGCGAACGGCAAGCCAGGCACAACAGGAGGATCAGAATTCTTTTCATGCGGCGAGGGACCTTTGAGCGGCATAGGTGAGGATAACGAATGAATTTGTCAAAAATTATTCGATGAACTGCCGTGGCAGGAAAGGGTTGCTCAGCGTGCTCCGGAACGTGCACGTCAAATCGCCGCCAGGCATTGAGCATACGGACGTAACGCCGTGTTCAAATCAGTGCCTCTGTAATGCCCCTCCAAGATCGACCATGGTCGCATGTATAGGTAATCCCGGGTTAGGGATTACAATTATACCGAATGGCCGCTTCCAGGATTTGTTTTGCAATCTCGAGCTCCTTTTTTGTTCTCGGTGAATAGATCATGATGTAGCCCGGTGCAAGCTCGCGACCGGGGGCAAAGACCTGGCCGGCCAGTCCGTGTAGTTCACCCCATCCGCTTTCGATGACCACTTTGGCGTCGGAGGGACTTAGGATCATGTGCATGGATCCGTCGGACGGATGAACGTGGGCAATCTCGGCGTGGGTGATAGGCATCAGCGTGTGATTGCCCGTGAGACTATCTTTAACAAACAAGGCATCGTTATGTTTTTCGAAGAAGCTGCGCTTATAGGTCAGCCGCTCCGGTTGATGGATGGCAGCGCTTTCTATCCATTTGCGCTCCTCGTTTCTGGTCACGGTGTCATTGTGCTGATCGGTCTGCCGATGAGGGATGGCAAACGGCGCAATGGTCGGTCTCGGGCCTTTTCGCTTGGGGAGTCGTTTCAATGTGCTGACATCGCCGGCCTTTCCAATATGCCTTTCCAAATTTGCGACGTCGAATGGGTTCTTCATGTTTTTGCCAAGTCTTTTAACGGTTTGATATCCGTCAAATGTATGCGGAAGACCTCCTACGCCAAGCGCTACCCAGGCCTGATAATCTTTGTAGGCGTCGTCGCCCAAATAGTATTGAATGGGCGAAACCAAAGTTTGCTTTTGCGATCCGAGGTTCTCAATTCCCAACTCGACGACATCGCCCGGTTTGAGATACAATGGCGGCTTTTGACCCAAACCCACTCCGGACGGCGTCCCGGTAGCGATGACATCTCCCGGCAGCAAGGTCATAAACTTGCTCACTTCACTCAGTAACCGCTCGACGTTGAAGATCATGTCGGCGGTGTTGGCCTGTTGCATTTTCTTGCCATTAACCGATAGCCAAAGCGAAAGATGATTCGGATCACCGGACTGTGCCGGCGTAACCAGATAGGGCCCGAGAGGAGCAAACGTATCGGCGCTTTTCCCCTTGTCCCACTGACCACCGGGACGCTCAAGCTGCCACTCCCTTTCGCTATAATCGTTGATGATGGTGAAGCCCGCGATGTAGCGCATCGCACTGTCTGCCGGAACATAAGAAGCTCTCTTCCCCACAACAATGGCCAGCTCAACCTCATAGTCCATCTTCACCGAATTTCGCGGTATGATCACATTGTCGTATGGCCCCGTCATGGCCGTCGACGCCTTCATGAAAATGACCGGCTCGGCCGGAGCCGTTCCGCCGCCTTCGCGAACGTGTTCACGATAATTGAGACCAATCGCCACGATTTTAGAAGGACGCGCGACGCAAGAAGCGATCCGCGATCGGTCGGGCACTTTAGCGCACTGTGATCGATTGGCATTGAACCACTTTTCCAGGCGGGCTATCCCATTCGTAGCAAAAAAATTCTCCGTATAGTCTTCCCCAAATGCCGACACATCAAAATGAATCCCATCGGCCGTTACTATCCCCGGTTTCTCGCTACCGACATCTCCGAATCTGAAAAGCTTGATGGTTGCCATTTGCTGTGCCGTTAACGGGAGACACGACAAGGCTATCGCAAAAGCGAAAAGCAAACTCGTTTTATGATGAAGGGACATAGGGCGTGTTTTTTTACTAATGTCGCTGTTGGGAGCCTTAACAACTAGTACTCGCACCATCATTTTCTTGGCTTCACCCATACGCTCCTGGCACTGTAGATTGGTATGGGTTATTCAGACTGGGAGGCTTTGCATCGGGCCTAGGACGAGTACCGAGAGTTCTTAAGATCATCGAATACCCGGCAGATACCTGGGATATGTCCGGGACATCTCGGAGATGTGTCTGAGATGTCTTTTTGAATAGCCGGTTGCGACAATAAGCTAATCTTCACATGTAATGCATTAAAATGCCGGAAAGATCTCTTGTCATACGAGGATTATTGTTTTCCGGTGTGTTTCAATACATGCCAATGCCTCGCCAATTGTACCTATGATCGATTCGTTGTCCGTTGGATTTTGTACAAACGATCGGTCATCATACATCCTTATGTCAGGGAGGTTTTTCAGTGTTTTATAATCCCTTGCTTTGTCTTCCTTTGCCGCAGAGCTTATGGGGTGTCTGCCCTGAACATGGCGACTTAAAATGGATGGTATGGCAAGACAAAGTGGGATCATAAAACTGAAAGGGGGCGTCGGTGACCTTTCTTTCTACAAATCAGTCGATGGATTTGTAGTGCGACGGAAGGGTGGGCCGGACGGTTACCGGATAAAAAATGCGCCTCAATTTGCACGGACGCGTGAGAACAACTCCGAGTTCGCGAGGGCATCGCGCGCAGGGAAGTTGTTGCGGTCGGCGTTCCAGGCCTTGTTGAGAAACAGCGCCGACGGACGTATGACGAGCCGGCTTACGCAGTTGATGCTGAAGGCGATCAAGGACGATCGTGTTGGTGAGCGTGGGCAGCGCGGCCTCACGGATGAGACGACCATGCTCGTGAAAGGTTTTGAGTTCAATATAAACGCGCCGGTAGATCGAATATTCCGGATGCCATTCATTTCAGGTATTGACAGGGTTGCAGGAAAATTGACGGTGACCTTTCCGCAGTTTGTTCCGGCGGAGGCGCTTGTGCTACCGGGTGCTTCGCATTGCCGGCTCGTGGTGGGCGGGGCGGAGATCGATTTTTGCGAGATGCGGTTCGTGGCCGGTGTTTCAAAAAGCGTGGATGTGGATTTGGCGGCGCCGAAACAGGGCCCCTTTGTCCTGAATGTTGACGTCACAGCGGGAAGTTTGCTTCCGATGTTTTTAGTTTTTGGGGTGACGTTTTTGCAGGAGGTGAATGGCCAACTGTATCCTTTGCAGAACGGAGGCAGCAGTGGGCTGAGGGTGATAAACGTAGATGCTGTTGTAGGCTGAGGCGTGAAGGAAGTGTGTAGGCTTAGAGAGCAAGCCACTACTCAAAAATCCCACTCCAATAGTAAATATCAACCTGAGGATTTGATTCTTTTATCTCCTTAATGAATTACTTCAGCACTTTCTTTGGAATTGGATTTTTAGCCAGGTCCACCGGATTTGTTTTAGTGGTGTTTTGGAGACGCTGATAAAATATTTTTCAGACATGAAACAGACTTAAAGAAAATTTCATACGTTTGATATGCACGCACGTTAGCAGGAAGATTTTGTGTGAAAGATTAGCGCTGCATTGAATTTTGTTAGGTTTTATCGGAGTGAAGCTCAGTAGCTTTCACTGCCACTTTGTAAGTATAACTTCAAAAAAAGAACATAGGAGCCCTCTAGTCGTCGAACAACAGTTTACTATTTAACTTATGAAACACATTGCATATGGTGCGATAGCCATGCTATTGGCTATGGTGTGCCCGGCCTTTGCCCAATCCCAGCAGGAGATTGTAAATCGCTTAATACCGCATCCGTTCCCGCCGTCTCCCAACGTGGCGGCTCTGGGCAAGTTTGGCGACTACCGTGCAAGTAATTACAATGGGTTGCCCGATATATCGATTCCCCTTTATGAAATAAAAAACGGTTCGCTTTCCCTACCGATTACGTTGAGTTATCACGCATCCGGCATTAAGCCTACGGATGTTGCTAGTTGGGTGGGAACAGGGTGGGGAATTTCTGCAGGCGGCCAGATCTCAGCCAGTGTCCAGGGCAAAACTGATAGTGAACATTACACTACACACCCGCTCAATCCAAATCCCACAGTATGTCAGAATTTCTACTATCTGAACCGTGCAAATAAAGGTGTGATCGACACGGAAGCGGACATTTACATGTATTCTTATCCGGGCGGGCGAATGGGCAAGGTTATGTTTCTAAATACTGGCACTTGGGTAAGCGAAAGCGCCACTTCCCCCAACACACTGGAGCCCTACTTAGTACCTTATGCACCAATCTCCCTGAAAATGGTGAATGCCTATAAATTTGAAATCACCGACGAAAACGGTGTTCTCTATCGATACGGGATAGACGAAAATGGCAATAATGTCACCGAGGGCACAACCACCTATGTTGGTGGTCAGCAATTTCAAGCAACCACAGCCTTTCACATGACCGAGATGATCGCTCCGAATTCAAAAGACAAAATCTCGTTTGCTTATCAACCTGTTGGCACTTCTCATAGCCACGACATTTCATACACGTATGTGGTAACGGACCTTTGCAACTCTAAGGACGTGGCAGTGAATAGAATACCATGTCCGATTGATAACCCTATTCCACAATTGACGAACATCGATAGTGATGTCAATCAATTAGGGGTCTCTACCATCACCTTTAAGACTGGTATGGTGAAGTTTTATCTGGGAGAGACCCGTAAAGACGTAAGCAATGGCTTGAACACAGTGCAAAGCCCACTGAAATCCCTGGATCATATTGATGTCTTCAACTTAGTCGACGGAAGCTATGTATTACTAAAAACCATCCGGTTTGAATATAATTATTTTACAGACGCTGCTGGTGCCAAGGCTGCGTTGAAATTGGATGCGGTTTATATTCAGGACAGTGGTGGCAAGGTAATTCAACGGTACAAGTTTGGATATAAAACAACAACCTTCTCATGGACCGCGGGGGCCACGGCATCGTTGAACGCACGAGATTTGTGGGGATATTACAACGGCGCAACCCAGAATACAGACCTTGTCATGCCACGCCAGCTTATCGTACAGCGGGTTTTTAGCGGCGGGACGCCGGAAACTGTAAACATTGGCCATGCAGTCAACAGGACTTCAAACGAATTGCTCAAGCAGGAAGGCGTATTGAACCGAATCGATTTTCCGACGGGCGGTTATACGACTTTTGAATATGAGTCCAATAAATACGCAGAAGCGGGAACGCCTGTTTTAGCCGGTGGATTGCGGATAAAAAAGATCACAAGCTCTGACGGTGCTTCGGCATTCCCGATCGTCAAAACCTATCGTTATGGCATTGCTGAAGACGGCATTGGTTACGCCAACTTCAATCCGGTTCGATTCAATTACAATGCCGAACAACAATACTTGCAATGGGGCTATGCCCTTGAGCCTGGCATTCAATACAGGATTCAAACCTTTCAGTCGGGAACGGCATATGCGGCCGATCCATTTGATTCGTCACCGGTTGGATATGATTATGTAACGGAGTATACCGAAAATAATAGCGCGCAGCGGTTGGGGTACACACGCTATCACTATGAAAATGTCCAAAACTATGTAGACCAGGTTGTGATGATGTCATCGAAGTCGTACAACAACAGTGTTGGCTGGCAGCGTGGACAATTATCGGGTAAAGTTGTCGCTGACAGCCTGGGCAAAGTTGTGTCGTCAATGACAACCGACTATGCTCTTTTTCATACGACCACGGACCGATATGTTAGCTTGGCGGTTCACGATTACATACCGCCGCTGGATTTGATCAGCAGGGACCCTGCCCTCCAATTCGCTTATTGCTACAACGAGGTTGGAGAGGCAGTCAGCCCGGATAAGTTCAAATTTGCCAAGTTCACCCAGAGCAGTGGTGCCAAATTGCCGATCACGCAAACGGAATATGTGTACGATAAAAATGATGCAACGAAATTTGTCAAAACCATAACAAACCTCACTTACGACCCCAATAATCTGCAGGTGACCAAAAGCGTGGCCACACATAGCAACGGCTATGAGCAACGGGTGACCGAGAACATCTACCCATTCCAGATGGCTGCTGTCAACGAATCGGCAACCTCAGGCAATGCCAAAGGCGTGAGCATGATGAAACGCAAGCATATGATTAGTCAGCCCTTAGAGACGATCACCTACTTGCAGAAATCGGACAATAGCAACCAGCGGATCGTTTCGGCACAGGCAACCACCTTCCGTCAGAACGATTCGGATACCAGCTTTGTGGTGGCGGATAAAATTTATGTGTGGGAGTCGGAAGTGGACGTGCCCAGAACAAGCTACCAACCGGTTACGATAAATGCCGCCAAAAATGGCGTGACATTGGATCCGAATCAAAAACTTCGCGCCAGCTTTCTCAGCTATGACAATAACGGCAACGTTCAGTTTGTGCAGAAGGCCAACGATATGCCGGTCTCTTACCTGTATGGTTATAATAAATCGCTGCCCGTTGCTCAAGTGCTGAACGCTCAAAACACGTACTATACAACGGTGCAGTCCAATGTTCAAACCAGGACGAGCCTGGCGATAAGCCCGAATAGTAACAATTCGAACACCGTTACTCAAAGCTATGACATAAATGTGGCCTACGCCGGGACGGTCTACCTGAAGCTCAGCGTCAACGGCGCCGCCGTCGGCTATACAACCCGCATGAGTTATAACGGGATCACAGGCGACAACGACATCGTTCTTGCCAAGAACGGTTGCAGCCTTACCGTGGTGACCATGAACAATGTGGCCCCGGGTCATTACACGGTCACCGTGACCCTGACGGCATCGCCGGATGGCACCGGTGCTGGCGTTGCCCCTCCGAATGTAGGGGCTTGCGGCGTGATCGATTATCCTACTTATACGACGGTGACCACGCCACATGGTGTGGCCGAATTTGTTTACGAATCTTTTGAGGAGACAAGTGCCGCCAACATCGTGAACAACGTGGCTGTAGCTCACAGTGGCAACAAATACCTGAACACCGACTATACTGCCAACTGGACAAAGCCCAATGCGCGTGATTACTGGATCGACTATTGGTACCTGGACACAGACAGCAAGTGGAAGTATCTTCAAAAGACCTACACGGGAAGCTCTTCCTCCAGCATGTTCCTCACAGAAGGCAGCGCTATCGACGACGTGCGCATCTATCCAAAAGATGCCCAGATGACGACGTATACTTACATCCCCAACACGGGCACCACTTCGGTGATGGACCCTAACGGAAAAATGCTCTTCTATGAATATGATACGTTCGGCCGCCTCAAGCTAACGCGCGATACCAACCTCAACATCCTGAAGACCTACGACTACTATTACAAGATACAGCCGTGATCCCGTCGTACCTTAAATCTCCCCCTGAAGACCTATCCGTTAAGAATATGAGAAACAAGATCGTTTTCCTCTTCATATTGTTGCTCGCGGCGGCACACCAGCTTGTAGCCGGCCCTAACGCGACGTTGGGCTACAGTGGAGGGCTGTGCGCGGGCGCACAGGTAGATATTTTTATCAATGGTACGGGTACTGACTGCGGCGCGCCCCTCGTAACCCAGACCAGCAGTTGGTACTTTAGCCGCCCGCCCAGTTCGGTAACCTACGAAACCTTAACAGCCAACAACTATTACAAGGTGCATGCTACTTGGAACACTTCAGGTGCTGTCCAAGTCTACGTAAACTACTCGTGCGGTCCCGGACAAGGCAGCAGTGGCTCGTCCGACCGGCTTGACCTGAACATTATCAGTGCGGTAACGCCAAGTGTAACCCTGGCAACCAACAACCCCGCGATCTGTCAGAATGCGGGCACGATCGTCCGGCTCACGCCCACGCCCACCAATGGAGGCACGAACCCGACCTATGCCTGGTACGTGGACAATACGCTGGTGTACACTGGCATGGAAACCTATTATGACTACAACACGGTCAACCTGTCGCCGGGTAGCCATAATGCAAAAGTGGTCATGACCAGCAAGTTTGCCTGCCTCACCGTCAATCCGACACCTCCGTCCACCATAACCCCAGCGGACACCTTTTACGTGACACGCAGAAAGATCATGGGTGCCAACTTTTTTGCTAACGGGCAGATCTGTGCCAGCGACCCAAACCGTGTTCAAAATGCTTCCGTCAGTGTTTCAAGCGCTGTAGGCAACATTCAATATCGATGGCTGTATAACGGAAGCCCTGGGGCCTATACGACAAGCAACACCCATGCCTATACAGGCGTGACCGCCGGCAGCTACATCCAGGTGGAGGTGACCAGCGATGCGTGGTGTACGAACGCGCAGACGGGTGCGCCATTGTTGGCGCCATTGCCTAACCCATACTACATCAACGTGACCAACGGCACTACGCCCACCATTGACATCGTGATCCCCACGGGCAAAAAGAACTATTGTCCCGGGGAGACCATTACGCTAACCTCGTCACAACCCGCCAGTACATATACCTGGAAAAATGGCACAACAACGTTGGGGACGACGCAGTCGATCAACATCGTGGTGAGCAGTGATCCCAACGCTCCCGCTACACAATTTACGAGCGGTGACGTGATTTCGCTCGATGTGACGGGACTCACTTCGGGAGGCGCTTGCTTGTCCACTACCAGTGCCAGTAATACGACAACGCCTTTGGCCATTGTCGTCAATCCTTTGCCTAACGTTACCACTACGCCGGCCTCCGGGAACGTGCGCTTTTGTTCCAACTGCTGGCCACCCCTTTCTGTTCCCAGCGCCGCGAACACCACTTACCAATGGTTCAAGGATGGGGCGCCCTTGCAGTATGGCACAGGCAATACATACTCAGCCCACCTCGCCGGTGCATACACCGTTACCGCGACTGCACTTTGCACGAGTACGTCGCTGCCGGTGACCCTGATAAGAAACACATTTCCGGTGGCGGACGCCGGTGTTGACAAATCAGTCGCTTTGCCATTAGCCAGCTTGGTGGTGACCGGGACGGCTTCTGAGCCGGATACCGATGGAAACATTGCGAGTATGAGTTGGTCGCAGGTGTCGGGCCCGACTGTTACGATGAACAGTTCGGCTTCGGGGACGGGGACACGGAATGCAACGTCTACGCTTACGCTTACCAATTTGGTGGCTGGGAATTATGTGTTTCGGCTAAAGGCTACGGATAATCTGACGGATTATGCGATCGATGATGTGAATGTTTTTATCGCGCCGCCGAATAATTATAATTACGTGCGGACGGAGACTTTAACCACGCCGGTAACGGCGGCGGCAGCAGTAGTGCCCCTTTCCATAGGCAATCGCCTTGAATCTACGGAATATTATGATGGCTTGGGAAGGCCTATGCAAAGTGTTATCACTCAAGGATCCGCAAGTAAAGACATTGTAACGCCGAGAGTGTATGATCAATTTGGTCGTGAGGCTTTATTGTATCTTCCTTATAAATCTTCTTCGACTAACGGAGACTATCAGGTCAATCCAGTTGGGACTACAAATGCTAATTATACCTCATCCCCGCAGTATGTGTTCTATAATGCTTTGGGGGATAACATTGTCGATGATCAGCGTCCATTTAGCGAGATTAAATTCGATGGATCACTGGACCGACCGAGTAAGGAGTACAGGCCGGGAAAAGCATGGGCGCCGACGAGCAGTGGGGGAAACAATAAGTTCATCAAACGCGATCTATTTGTTAATGTTCATAGTGTCACGGGAAGTGCCACAGCCGAAAAAGTAATTTGTTGGAGAGTATCCCGAACGGGAGTCATTACTCGGGAAATTCCCAGTGCGGGCGTGATAGAAACCGGTGGATATTATAGTAGCAATCAACTGACCATAGCTAGCACACTTGACGAGCATGGGAATGCAGTTAGAGAATATTTCAATCGGAACGGCCAAAGGGTGCTAAGAAAGGTACAAGTCTATGGAAGTACCTCAGCAAATCTAAATGACGTGAAGCAGTGGACTTTTACCTACTTTTTATATGATGACTACAGCAATTTAAGGTATATTTTTCAGCCAATGCTGAGTATCGTGCTTCATCAAAATGACACAGTTCTGCCAGCACAGTCAGATATTCAAAAATGGGCATATTACTACATCTACGACGGACGCGGTAGGATGATCGAAAAATGGGTGCCAGGCGCAGAGCCAGTGTATTTGGCTTATGATCCTCGCGATAGGTTAGTAATGATCCAAGATGGAGTACAACGTGCCAAATCGCCGCGCGAATGGACAGTAATTAAATATGATGCGAATAACCGCCCTATTATCACTGCGCTCCTGCCCGATCCTTACGGATGGACAAGATCCTTTGTGCAGGATTATATTAATAACTATTACAATAATCTTGCTTCTGGAAAGGCGTGGTATGAAGAACGGGGAAATGATATGCACGGCTATACAAATAAGTCGTTTCCTGACCAATTGTTGTCGACGGAATGTCTAACGGTGACTTATTACGATGACTATGCTTTTAAAAATGCGATTCGTAAACCAAGTGACTATGCATATTTGTCAAGTGATATTGTCGGCCTTCCCTCAATTGCGCAACAGTTTGTCAAAGGGCTAGTAACAGGAACCAAGGTGAGGGTTTTGGACGGGGAAGTTTTTGGTGAGGTTCAGTGGCTGACTTCATATCAATATTACGACGATAAATACAGATTAGTACAGACTGTTTCGGATAATTACAAAGGCGGCAAAGATCGGATTTCATCACTATACGATTTTGCAAACCTACTCAAAACCAAAACAACACATCAATCCCGTGTCATTACCTGGACGAGCTCATTGAATACAAGTATGGAGGGCAACAAGGTAGTAAAAAGCGGAGGATTATCTGATAATTGGGACGCGAGTGCCACCTCAATTGAAACTCTTTCAGCAAATACTTCTGGCTTTCTGGAGATAACTGCTTCTGAGGAATGGACCTATCGGATGTTTGGGTTGGCTACTCAAAATCCCAACGGAAATCCGGCACTAGTAAACTACGGCCTGCTTCTTCAGGCTGGAGGTAATTTGGTGAAAGCTGAATCTGGTACGTATACTTCAATAGGTACGTATTGCTCTGGTGATACTTTGCGAATCGAGAGAAGTGGGGGGCAAATTATCTATAAATTGAATGGTGCGACGTTGGGCTCTCCAACATCGGGCTCCACTACGGCCCTAAACGCTGTTGCCTTATTCTATTCCCAGAATTCAAGCATTGCTTATGCAAAATCTTCCTTCGGTAGCTCTGCGATGGTTATTAATAGGGAGATAGAGTATGATCTTTTACAAAGGCCGACCAATCTTTGGCATCAAGTGAATAATAATACGAAGTATGTTATTAGTCATTTCAACTATAATGATCTGGGTCAAGTAACAGAAAAGCGGTTACATAGCACCAATGCTACAGCCACAGACGCTAAAGAGAGCATTGACTATCGCTACAATATTAGAGGATGGCTTATATCTATTAACGATCCGGTGTTAAACCCGCGGCTTTTTGCTGAGGTTTTGAAGACTTATGATCCGACGGTGAATGGCGGCACTGCTCAGTACAACGGAAATATAAGTGAAGTAATCTGGAGAAATGGGGGAAGCTTCAAACAATCCTATGGTTACTACTATGATACTTTAAACCAATTAAAGGACGCTCGGTACTTTAATTTAGATGTGGCCGGACAAAACGATCGTTATCGAGAGACGATAGGTGGTGTTAATGCAAAAGGCTACGACTTGAATGGAAATATTTTGAAACTCACTCGAAACGGCAAGAATGGCTCCAATTCATTCGGGTTAATGGACAACCTGGCATATTCCTATGTGGGGAATCAATTGGTGAAAGTTGATGATGCCATGGTATTGAATTCCCAAGAGCAAGGATTTAAAGAATTAGTAAAACAGGCTACGGAGTATTCTTACGATCAAAACGGAAGCATGAGTGCCGACGCGAACAAAGGCGTAAGTTCAATGGCCTACAATTACATGAACCTGCCAAGGAAGGTGATAAAAAGTTCAACGGATTACATAACCTACGTCTATGATGCTTCCGGGCGAAAATTGTTCCAGCAAATGTTCGGCACAACGGGTAGTCGGCGAACGGACTATGCCGGGCAATTTATATATCAGAACGATTCACTGAAATTTGCAACGCATGAAGAAGGAAGAGCTGTCTTGACAACATCAACACCTGAATATCAATACGAACTCAAGGATCACTTGGGTAACGTTAGACTAACCTTCACTACGCTCCAGTCGTCCGAAACGGTGACGGGAACATTGGAGACCGCTAACGCGACTGCGGATCAAAGCAATTTTCTAAGGTATGAGTCAGTGCGAAAGGTGCAATCCTCTTTATTCGATCATACTAATGGAACGGCTATCGGCTACGCGCAACGACTGAACGGGTCCGCTAACGAAAAGTACGGGTTGGCTCGATCGTTAAGCGTTATGCCTGGGGACGTGATCAACATGGAAGTATTCGCGAAATACATTGATACGAACTCGACGAACAGAACAGCGGCTTTAAATACGCTACTGGCTCAAATTGCCGCGGGAACGGCGCCTGCTGGTACAGTTGTAGATGGTGGCAGCTATGCTTCGAGTACATCATCGTTTCCCTTTGCGGGTCTTTTAAATACATCTGGAAGCACGGGCGGTCCGAAGGCCTACCTTAATTATCTCATTTTCGACAGAAACTATAATTTTAAGTCGGGAGGCTTTAAGAGGATATCGACAACTCCGAAAGAGACAGGCGGCGACGTGGCCCATGAGCGGCTATTCTTTGACAATATTTCCGTAAATGAAGCTGGATACGTTTACATCTATTTGAGCAACGAGGAGACATCTCCAGTTGAAGTATACTTTGACGATTTTAAGGTAACTCAAACGAAGTCGGCGATTGTTCAGCAGGATGATTATTATCCATTTGGTCTGGCATTTAACTCTTTCAGGAGAGAAAATTCCATGAAGCAAGACTACAAATTCAATGGTAAAGAATTACAAGATGAATTGGCGATAAACTGGCTTGACTACGGGGCGCGAATGAACATGCCAGAGGTTGGGCGTTGGACAGCAACTGATCCCTTGGCCGATTTTTTTCCATCCTTGAGCCCATACTCATTTGCATATAATAATCCCGTTAGATTCATCGATTTCTTTGGGTTATCCAGTGAGGATGTCAATGGTGGTGGTCCAAATTCTCTTAGCCCCACAGGCGGGTCTAGTCCAAGAAGCGGTTCAGATAGTGGTGGTGCCGATAGTGGTTCAAGCGGTGCAAGCAGTGGCTCAGGTAATAACTCGGGATCAGAAGTGCCCTCCGCTGGTTCGAGTCAAACCATAAATGGGTGTCTTTGTGCATCGAATGCGCCATCATTTGGCCCCAATCCAACCGTCGTTCAAATTCATCCAGAAATACCTCAAAGTGACAAATGGGCAACAACAAAGGCTGCCGTTCCCTTCGCAATCACACTTTCGGCAGCTGATGGTCCAATACCGATCGGTGAATTGGCTGGTGCGGCATTAATGTCCGGTGCAATAGCTTATGATCTCGTTAGGAATATGAATGAAGAAGCTTTTTATTACGCAACCTATATTAAGGTCAACCCCACCACTGGAAAGGTCTACGTCGGAAGAACTAGTGGGTATGGCACTCCTTCGTCAATAGTGGCCGACAGAGACAAAAATCATAAAGCATTGGATGACAAAGGCTTTGGAAAGGCAATACCGTCGACATGGCAAAAGGCATATGTTCCAGGGGGGTATAAAATGAGAGCTGGTGATCCTGCCTATTGGGCTATCAGAGGCAGCGAACAATTGCAAATTGAGTATTTTAGATCCAAGGGAATTTCCGGCAACGAATACAATGGCGTAGGTCCGAATAATGACAAACTGAACAAATACATGGAAACAGTAAAGAAATTTTTTGACTCAATGAAGTTCGAGCTGTGATTTTTTGATGTTATTTTTGAAAAGCAATAAAAAAGAAAAGCATTTTTTTAAAAAAAATTCTATGTCGAAGAAATCTTATGAAGAACAGGCAGAGGTTTTAAGCAGGGCGATAGACATCGCTGTTGAAGCATTTAAGAAATTTCGCCCGAAGGATTTTACTGATGTTCACCTTGCACATTTTGTTTCTGTTTATGAAGGATATAAAAATGATATCCTAAATCCAAACTACAAATTTAGAACACTAAGCGCACTGGCAGACGCAAAGAATGACATTTTGATCTATTTTCAGGAGGGTTCCGGTCCGGATGTGAATTTTTTTTGGAAGAGAATAGCCGAAGAAAAAATTGGGTACCAAAGAGTCAATAAAATGGCGAAAATACTGAAGCGAAAAAGAATTGCGAATCGAATGGAAATGGATTTTGTGACTGATTGCCTTGTGGCCTATCGGCAGGAAGGACTAATTAGTGATGAAGAAAGTATAATGTTAGATAAAATGATTTTTGATTTTCAGAAGAAGGGAAAATGAAATGCGAGAACTTACAATTTATAGAAGGCTGTCATCCGAACGGTGTGATTTTCTGGGTCGTTCACCTGCGTATCAATACAACTTAAGGATCACTTGAGTAACGTCAGGGTAGCTTTTACAACCCTAACGGAAACAGAGCTGCTACGGGTATGTTAGAAACCGCGAATGCCACAACTGAGCAAGCCAAATTTTTGCGACAATAGATGGACAAATTAATATTAGGATTTATCACAGGGATATTATTTGCTGCAGTCGTCAGGCTGCTTGTGATAAACATCAGGGAAAAAAGGGGTCTGCATGAGGCAAAATTTAGGCCAAAACGATTGTCGTCAAAAGCGCGATACGTACTGCGAAAAGTTGTGTTTGATTTCTCCATTAAGAAATTCAACAGGGATTTTGTTGTGAACATCAAAATTAAAGAATCGATTGTGATGCAACTGATCCACCGTGCTCATTTTCCCGAACTCAATATCGAGGAGAGCGATATCGCTTTCGGCATAGCAATTTATATCCCGTTAAAACCGTTAAGTATGGCGCAAAGACAGAAACTCGAGCGACTTCTAAACGAGGAAGTAGGTAAATTTGTAACAGTAGAACAACCCTTTGCATATTTCTTAGTTGATATCCGGATTGCCGCCAGGTTTGGCGGGTACCTACTTGCAAGAATATTAAAAGAGATATTTCGTTCTGAAGATGCGGATTTTGAGCTGGCGGATGAAGGCAGTCTACCTTACCGTTAACTACGAAGGACTAAGGTGGATGTGCCAACATGAAAACTTTGTTGGCATGGCTTTGGTTCTTACCCTTGGAAAGAAGTTGAAATCTATGTCGAAGAAATCTTATGAAGAACAGGCTGAGGTTTTAAGCAAGGCGATAGACATCGCTATTGAATCGGTTAAGAAGTTTCGCCCGAAGGATCTGAGAGATAGTGATATCGCGCAATTTATTTCTGTTTATGAGAGTAGTAAGGCAGATATTTTGGATCCAAACTTCAAATTTAAAACGCTCAGAGCGCTCGAAGATACAAAGAATGGGATTTTGATCTATTTTCAAGAGGGTTCAGGTCCGGATGTAAATTTCTTTTGGGACAGAATACGCGAAGAAAAAATTGAGTATAAAAGAGTCAATAAAATGGCGAAAATACTGAAGCGAAAAAGGATTGCAAATCGAATGGAGTTAGATTTTGTCATTGATTGCATTGTGCCCTATCAGCAAGAGGGATTAATTAATGAGGGAGAAAGTAAAATGTTAAAAAAAATGATTGGTGATTTTGAAAAGAAGGGAAAATGAAATGCGATTATGGAGCCACCTAATGTATTTTTGTGAGTTTGAGACAAGTTGTTCCGAAATAGAACTAACGCGAATCTTTTTAATAAGCTTGCACGTTGGCACGTAAT